>CP163498.1:5378577-5692149 GCA_041071465.1 Pseudomonas putida
ATCACGCTGGAATCCGACACCCTGTTCGCCTTTGGCCGCGCCGACTTCCAGAGCCTGAAGAACGAAGGCCAGAACCAACTGAGCGCGATTGCCAGCAAGCTGTTGAACACCCCGAACATCGGCAAGGTGGTCATCTCTGGCCACGCCGACCAGCTCGGCGACAGCCAGGGCAACCTGCAGGTTTCGAAGCAACGGGCGCAAACCATCCGCACCTACCTGGTCGGCAAGGGCGTGCCCGCCGAGCTGGTGGTCGCGCAAGGCGAAGGCAGCCGCAAACCACTGGTCAACTGCGACATGCAACAACCGCGGGCGCAATTGATCAAGTGCCTGGAGCCCAACCGCCGGGTGGAAATCGAAGTGCGTGGGCTGAACTGAGCCACGCCGCAAGAACCGGTCGCCCGGGCCTCACAGGAGGAGGCCCGGGTGGCGGCAAGCTACCTCTGCCGGTATGCCCGGCGAGGTCAAAACCAAGGGGCGCATGAGCAACCCTTTACACGTTGTTAATGGAGAGTTTCACAATGGCATTTGACGCGTATATCCAAATCGACGGCATCCCAGGCGAAGTACTGGATGAAAAACACAAGGACTGGATCGAAGTGCTGGGCTACGAGTACGGCGCCACCCAGGCAACCTCGGCTACCGCCAGCTCCTCGGGTGGTGCGTCTTCCGAGCGTGTTGCCCTGAGCGACTTCAAGATCCGCAAGGCCGTCGACAAGGCTTCGGCCAAACTGTTCGAGCACTGCTGCACCGGCAAGCACATCGCCAAGCTGAAGCTGAACGTGAACCGCGCCGGTGGCGACAAGGTCACCTACCTGACCATCGACATGGAAGAAGTCGTGGTGTCGTCGGTCAAGTTCATCGCCGGTGGCAACCAAGGCGGTGAAGACAAGGCGGTCAGCGACCTGCCTGTAGAAGAAATCAGCTTCAACTTTGCCCGTATCAAGACCACCTACACCCAGCAGAACCGCACCGACGGCCAGGCCGGCGGCAACATCGTCGGTGGCTGGGACCGTACCGCGAACAAAGTGTTCGCCTAAGCCATGGGCCGCTTCGGCGGCCTGTACTGCGCGGCGTGCCAGGTTTTCTGGCACGCTGTTCATCAGCCATGTCCAGAGTGTTATATGCCTGAAATCCTCAATGACCTCTCGCTGGCCACACTGGCCGCACCCATCGAAGGTGGCAGTGGCGAAGACTTGAGCTTCTCTGCCTTGTTCGACCAGATCAAGGAAGCCCGCCGGGCGGACCCTGACTACCTGACCCAGGGCGACTGGCAAACCGACTTGAAGACTGCCGACTGGGAGCAGGTAATCAACCTGTCGGCTCAAGGGTTGGCGCAGCACAGCAAAGACTTGATGCTGGTGGCCTGGCTCAGCGAGGGCCTGGCCCAGCGTGAGCACTTCGAAGGCATCACTTTTGGCCTAGAGCTGACCGAACAGCTTCTGGATACCTTCTGGGACACCCTGTTCCCAACGCTTGAAGACGGCCTGGACGAGCGCGCGGCGCGGCTGTCCTGGCTGAAGACCACGCTCACCGACATTGCCGGTGGCTTGCCCATTACCCAAGGGCAGCATTTTGGCGTGTTGCGCTATGACGAGTCACGCCACGTCGAAAACCTCGCCCTGCAGAACCCCAAGGCAATGCAGACAGCACTGAACGAAGGCAAGATCAACGCCGAGATTTTCCAGCGCTCGGTAGCGCTGAGCGACACTGATCACCTGCGTGCCAAGGCGCTGCAGATCGGCACCAGCCTGAATGCGTGCAAACGCCTGCAGGCCAGCGCCGACCGCCTGTTCGGCCACGAGGCGCCCAGCTTCGCCAGCCTTGCCGACATGCTGTCGCGCGCCAGCCAGCTGGCGGAGAAACTGCTCAAGGATCGCGGCGTCGAGCTGCACCCCGCAGCGGTGGCGGTAGCAGAACCCGAGGCCATCTTTGTCTCTACTGACGCAGCAGGTGAACCGATGAACACGCCCGTCCAGGCCTCTGCGCCTGCCCCTATGCGCACGACACCACTGACCCGCGACGAGGCTTTCACCATGCTTGCGGGCATCGCCCAGTTTTTCAAGCAAAGCGAGCCGCAGAGCCCGGTACCTTACTTGATCGAACGTGCGATCAAGTGGGGCAACATGCCGTTGGAGGGCTGGCTGAGCGATGTGATCAAAGACAGCAACGTGGTGGACAACATTCGTGATGTGCTAGGCACTCGCGAACCAAGGTCCTGATACTCGTTCGGGCCGACCCGGCCTCTTCGCGCACCGACTTGCCAGGGCGCAGGCCAGTACAGCCTCGGCAAATGCTGCTAACGTGAGCGCTCCAAACTGCCAAGGACCGCTCAGATGCCGCCACGCTCACCCTCTCCCACCGGTTTCGTCCGCGTCCGTGGCGCCCGCGAGCACAACCTGAAGAACATCGATGTCGATATCCCTCGCGACGCCTTGGTGGTGTTTACCGGCGTGTCCGGTTCGGGCAAGTCATCGCTGGCCTTCTCCACGCTTTATGCCGAGGCCCAGCGCCGCTATTTCGAATCGGTAGCGCCCTATGCCCGGCGCCTGATCGACCAGGTTGGCGTGCCCGACGTGGATGCCATCGACGGCCTGCCGCCGGCAGTGGCCCTGCAACAGCAACGTGGTACGCCAAGTGCCCGCTCTTCGGTGGGCAGCGTCACCACCCTGTCCAGCTCGATCCGCATGCTCTACTCGCGCGCGGGCCACTACCCGGCCGGGCAAGCAATGCTGTACGCCGAGGACTTTTCACCGAACACACCTCAGGGCGCCTGCCCGGAGTGCCACGGCATGGGCCGGGTTTACCAAGTGACTGAAGCGACCATGGTCCCCGACCCGTCGCTGACTATCCGCGAGCGGGCGGTGGCCGCGTGGCCGATGGCCTGGCAGGGGCAGAACCAGCGCGACATCCTGGTGACGCTGGGCTATGACGTGGACATTCCCTGGCGCGACCTGCCCCAGGCGCAACGCGACTGGATCCTGTTCACCGAAGAAACGCCTACCGCGCCCGTGTATGCCGGCTTGACCCCAGCGCAGACCCGCGACGCACTCAAGCGCAAACTGGAGCCCAGCTACCAAGGCACGTTCATGGGTGCACGGCGTTACGTGCTGCATACGTTCATGCACTCGCAAAGCGCGCAGATGCGCAAGCGCGTGGCTCAGTACATGCGCCCCAGCCCCTGCCCGCTGTGCCAGGGCAAGCGCCTGAAGCGCGACGCGCTGGGCGTGACCTTCGCCGGCCTGGACATCGCCGAGCTGTCGCACCTGCCGTTGCAGGCGCTGGCCGAAGTGTTGCGCAAGGTGGCGGCGGCAGACTACCTGACACTGCAGCAGGATGAGCTGACGCTGGAAAAGCGCCTGGCCGCCCAACGCATCGCCAACGAACTGCTGGAGCGTATCGACACATTGCTCGGCCTGGGCCTTGGTTACCTGGCACTTGAGCGCAGCACCCCGACGTTGTCCTCCGGCGAGCTGCAACGCCTGCGCCTGGCTACCCAACTGAATTCACAGTTGTTCGGCGTGATCTACGTGCTCGACGAGCCATCGGCCGGTTTGCACCCAGCCGACAGCGAAGCGCTGTTCGAAGCCTTGCAACGCCTGAAGCATGCAGGCAATTCGGTGTATGTGGTGGAGCACGACCTGGACACCATGCGCCGCGCCGACTGGCTGGTGGATGTAGGGCCGGCTGCCGGCGAGCATGGCGGTACCATTCTTTACAGCGGGCCGCCTGCGGGCCTGGCCGAGGTCGAGCAGTCATGCACCCGTGCCTACCTGTTCAGCGCCCCGCCCCAGACCAAACGCGCCCCCCGTCAGCCCTGCGACTGGCTGAAGCTTGAAGGCATCACGCGCAACAACCTCGATAACCTCAGCGCTGCCTTCCCGCTGGGCTGCTTCACCGCCGTTACCGGTGTTTCCGGTTCTGGCAAGTCCAGCCTGGTCAGCCAGGCCCTGCTGGAACTGGTAGGGGCACACCTGGGTCATGCCGAGCAACGTGGCGAGCCCGAAGAACACAGCCTGGAAGACGAACCTGATCAGGCCAGTAGCGGCCAGGTGAGTGCGGGGCTTGGCAGCATCAAGCGCCTGGTGCAGGTCGACCAGAAGCCAATCGGCCGCACACCGCGCTCCAACCTGGCCACCTATACCGGCCTGTTCGACCATGTACGCAAGCTGTTCGCCGCCACCGAGCAGGCCAAGGCGCAGGGTTTCGACGCTGGGCGTTTTTCTTTCAACGTTGCCAAGGGCCGCTGCGCCAACTGCGAGGGTGAAGGTTTCGTCAGCGTCGAGTTGCTGTTCATGCCCAGTGTCTACGCGCCCTGCCCAACCTGCCATGGCGCCCGCTACAACCCCGAAACCCTGGCGGTGAGTTGGCAAGGCATGAACATCGCGCAAGTGCTGCAGATGACCGTCGACCAAGCCCTGCAGGTATTTGCCGAACAGCCACCGGTGCGACGTTGCCTGCAAGTGCTGCAGGATATCGGCCTGGGCTACCTGCGCCTGGGCCAACCGGCCACCGAGCTGTCCGGTGGCGAGGCGCAGCGGATCAAGCTGGCTACCGAACTGCAACGCATCGCCCGCGGGGCAACGCTGTATGTGCTGGATGAGCCCACCAACGGTTTGCACCCGCAGGACATCGACCGGCTGCTGGTGCAGTTGAACCGCCTGGTCGAGGGCGGGCACAGCGTGGTAGTGGTCGAGCACGACATGCGTGTGGTGGCGCAAAGCGACTGGGTGATCGATATTGGGCCGGGAGCTGGCGATGCCGGGGGCAAGGTGGTGGTCAACGGCATCCCGCAAGTCGTGGCTGGCTGTAGCGAAAGCCGTACAGCGGCGTTTCTGGCCAAAGCCTTGTAGTGCCTGCGCATTGCCAGGCTCCGTGGATGGCGCTTAGAATGCGATCAATTCTTAATTGCACCCTTCGCCCGGAGCCTCGCGCCCGTCATGCCGCCCGCCGACCCTACCCTGAACCTGCAAGTCCAGACGCTGTACACCGAGCACCATGGCTGGCTGCAGGGCTGGCTGGGGCGAAAACTGGGCAATGCCTGCGATGCCGCCGACCTGGCTCATGACACGTTCGTGCGCCTGCTCAGCCGGCAGGGCAACAGCTTTTTCGGCAATGAACCCCGGGCCTTGCTGACCCACATCGCAAAGGGCCTGGTGATCGACCGCTGGCGCCGCCAGGAAGTCGAGCGCGCCTACCTGGAAGCCATCGCACACTTGCCGCAACCCGAGGTGCCCTCGCCGGAAACGCGCTGGCTGATCCTCGAAACCCTGTACCGCATCGACGCCATGCTGCGCGACATGCCGGCCCGTGTACGTCAGGTGTTCCTGCTGTCGCAGCTGGACGGGCTGACCTACGCACAAATTGCAGAACAGCTGCAGGTTTCGCTGATCACCATCAAGCGCGACATGCGCACGGCTTTCCTTGCCTGCCTGAGCATCGACTGATGGTGCAGCGCATCGACCCACTGATCCTTGGCGAAGCCGCTGACTGGCTGGTGCAGCTGCAGTCGGGCAACGCCACCGAGGACGATCGCCGTGCGGTCCAGGCCTGGTGCCAACGCAGCGCCCAGCACGCCCAGGCGTGGCAGCGTGCCGAAGCCATCCTCGGTGATTTCCGCCGCCTGCCCAACCCGGTTACCGGTGAAACCCTGCGCCGCCTGAGCCGCAACGGGGCGGTAAGCCGTCGCCAGGCCCTGCAGCGCCTGGGGCTGTGGCTGCTGGCAGCACCCACGGCCTGGCTGGCCTGGCGTGAAACGCCTTGGCAGCAATGGACCGCCGATGCGCGCACCGCGGTCGGTGAGCAACGCGCATTGACACTTGCCGACGGTAGCCAGGTGCTGCTGAACACCGACACAGCCATCGATATCACCTTCGACGCCCAACAGCGCCGCATCGACCTGCTGGCGGGCGAGATTCTGCTCACCAGCGCCAAGGACCCTGCCACCCTGGCGCGGCCGCTGCTAGTGCGCACCCTGCATGGTCAGGCGACTGCGCTGGGCACACGCTTCAGCGTGCGTATCGATGGCGCGCTGACCCGGGTGGCCGTACTTGAAGGCGAAGTGGCTACACGCCCGCTGCATGCCGCAAGCCTGTTGCTCAAGGCTGGCGAGCGCAGCGCTTTCGATGCCGACCGAGTACTGCCCGCCTCAGCGCTGGAAACCGGTGACCTGGCCTGGGAGCACGGCATGCTGCTGGCGCGCGACATGCGCCTGGCCGACCTGTTGCTGGAGTTAGGTCGCTATCGCCCAGGCGTGCTGCGCTGCCACCCGGCAGTGCGCGAGCTGAAGGTATCGGGCGCCTTTCCAGTGGCAGACACCGACGCCAGCTTGCGGCTGCTGGGTGACACCCTACCTGTATCAATCCAGGGTTTGACCCGTTACTGGGTGACGGTGGAGCCCCTAAGCTGACACGCCCCTACAGGGACCGCGAAAAAGTCAGTGATACCTTTACCTGCGTCGTCCGGTGATGAGTGCAGAACCTTCATTTTCTGCACCCACAGGATGCTTGCATGACGCCCCGCCAGCCGTACCGCCTGCCCTTCAAGGCACTGAGCCTTGCCATCGCCATGGCCGCCCTGGCCCCCACGGCGATGGCCGCCGACACCACCCCGCGCACCTATCACCTGGCCGCTGGCCCACTGGCCGACGTGCTGGCGCGCTTCGCCGCCAGCGCCGGAGTACCATTGTCGTTCGACCCGGCCCTGCTCAACGGCCTACAAAGCCAGGGCCTGCAGGGTAACTACAGCGTCCCGGAAGGTTTCACCCGCCTGCTGGCCGGCAGTGGCTACAGCCTGATCACCACCGACAGCGGCGGTTATACCTTGGCGCCGACGGTCGACCTGGGCAATGCCCTGGAACTGGGTGCGACCACCATCAACAGCGACCTGGCCGCCAGCAGCGACACCTGGCAAGGTGGCCAGGTAGCCCGCAGCGCGCGCCTGGGCGTGCTCGGCGACCAGGCCATCAGCGACGTGCCGTTCAGCGTTACCAGCTACACCGCCAAGACCATCGCCGACCAGCAGGCCCGCACCCTAGGTGACGTGTTGCTCAATGACGCGTCGGTGCGCCAGTCGGCGGGCTTCGGCAACTTCTCGCAAGTGTTCACCATTCGCGGTTTGCCGCTGAACACCGACGACATCAGCTACAACGGCCTTTACGGCGTACTGCCGCGGCAGATCGTGACCACCGAAGCGCTCGAGCGAGTCGAGGTGTTCAAAGGGTCCAGTGCCTTCCTCAATGGGGTCGCACCGCAAGGCAGCGGCATTGGGGGTGCAATCAACCTGGTGCCCAAGCGCGCCGAAGATACCCCCACACGGCACGTTACCCTCGACTATGCCACTGGCGACAACATTGGCGGCCATCTCGACCTGGGCACGCGGTTTGGTGAGGACAATCGTTTCGGCGCCCGCATCAACCTGGCCCAGCATGACGGCGGCACTGGCGTGGACGACGAAGCCCAGCATTCCACCCTGGTTGCCGTGGCCCTTGATTACCGTGGCGAGCGGCTGCGCTTGTCCACCGATCTGGGCTACCAGAAGGAACGCATCAACCAGGGCCGCGCGGTGATCTACCCCACCGGCAGCAAGGTGCCCCACGCGCCTTCAGCGCGTGACAACTATTCGCAAGCCTGGAGCTGGTCGCAGCTGGAAGACACCTACGGCATGCTCAACGCCGAGTACGACCTGAACGACAACTGGATGCTGTATGCCGGCGCCGGCGCCAAGCACACGCGTGAGAACGGCGAATACTCCTCGCTGTACGTCAGCGACGCGAACGGCACCGCGCGCGGCGGTTTTCTGTATTCGCCCCACGACGAGGACAACAAAAGCGCCGTCGCCGGGCTCAATGGCCGCTTTGCCACCGGCCCGGTCAGCCACCGGGTCAATTTCGGCCTGTCAGCCATGTGGGGTGAACAGCGTTCGGCCTACGAGGCACTGGCTGCCAGCAAGCGTTATGACAGCAACCTGTACAACCCGGTGAAAGTGCCGCGCCCCACCGACACCTACTTTGGCAGCGACCTGCACGACCCGCGCATCGTCGGCAAAAACCGCAACAAGAGCGTCGCATTGTCCGACACCCTGGGTTTTCTTGATGACCGCGTCCTGTTGACCGTGGGTGTGCGCCGGCAATCGATCAGCGTCGACAGCTGGGCGACCGCCACGGGGGTGCGCAACACGCCGTACGACGAGTCGATCACCACACCGGTGTATGGCTTGGTGATCAAGCCTTGGGAGCATGTGTCGTTCTATGCCAACCGCATCGAGGGCTTGGCCCAGGGCCCGACGGCACCGTCGAGTGTCAGCAATGCCAACGAGGTGTTCCCGCCCAAGCGCAGCAAGCAGGTCGAGGCTGGGGTGAAACTGGACTGGAACAGTTTTGGCGCCACCTTGGGCGTGTACCGCATCGAACAGCCCAACAGCGTCACCTACCGCGCTCCGGGCGCTGCGCTGGACACATTCAGCATGGACGGCGAGCAGGTCAACAAAGGCGTGGAACTGAACCTGTTTGGTGAGCCCGTCGACGGCTTGCGCCTGCTGACAGGCGCGGTATTCATGCACACCGAGCAGAAGCACACGGCCTATGGCAGCAACGACGGCAACCGCGCCGCTGGCGTGCCACGCTTCCAGTACAACCTGGGTGCCGACTGGGACGTGCCTGGCATTCAAGGCGCCGCGCTCAGTGCCCGCTTGCTGCGCACGGGTGGCCAGTATGTGAATGCGGCCAACAGCCTGAGCATTCCGGCCTGGACCCGAGTGGACCTGGGCGCACGCTACCGTTTCAAGGTCGATGACAAGCAAGTGACATTGCGCGCCAACGTGGAGAACGTGGCGAACAAGGCGTACTGGGCTTCGGCGTCGACTTCCAACAACTACTTGACCCAAGGTACGCCGAGAGTGCTGCGATTGTCGGCCAGTGTAGACTTCTGAGCCATTCGCGGCACAGGGCTGTTCCTACAGCGACGGCATCGCCTGCAAATACGAGGCAGTGCGTGTAGGAGCAGCCTTGTGCTGCGAAAGGGCCGGAAGATGTCGTGGCCACTGCCCTACATCCACCAGGCCAACACCACCGGCAACCAGGCAAACGACAGCACTGTCGAGCACATCACCAGGTTTGCCACCTGCTCCGGCTCACGGTTGGCCCGTACCGCCATCAGGTAGTTGAACACGGCTACCGGCATCGCCGACTGCACCACCAGCACTGCACGCTCCAGGCTCTCCATACCCAGCGCTGCGCCCACCGCCCAGCCCACCCCGGCCCCCAGGCCAATGCGCAAACCACCCAGCAGCATGCCACTGCCAACATGGCGCAGGCGAATGCTGGCCAGCGATACCCCGAGGGTCAGCAGCATCAGCGGAATGGTCATGCCACCCAGCAAGTCCGCGGTATTGGCCAGCCAGCGCGGCAGCTCGAAGTCCAGAAATATGATCGGCATGGCACCGGCCAGGCTGATCACGATGGGGTTGCGCAGCAAAGCCTTGAGCGAAGCGGCAGTGCCGGAAATGGCCATACCAATAGTGAACTGCACGATCGAGAGGGTGAGAAAGAACGCCACGGCCAGGGCCAGGCCATGTTCACCAAAGGCGTACAGGCTGATCGGCAGCCCCATGTTGCCGGTGTTGGGGAACATGAACGCCGGCAGCAGTACCCGCCAGTGCATCCCCGAAACGCGGCACACCAGCAAAGCGGCCATGGCCATGCCCAGGGTGCACAGCAGACAGGCCATGGCCATGCTGGTGAAGGCGGCGGGGTCCAGCTCGGTGCGGCTGAGGGTGGACAGTACCAATGACGGTGTGCCAACGGTCATCACCACCCGAGCGATGAACTCGGTGGGGTAGTCCAGGCCCTTGCGGGCCCAGATATAGCCGATGCCGGCGACGATGAATACCGGGGCCAGGACTGCAAACAACGACGCGAACATGGGGGCCTTCCTTGGTGTGGGTTCAGCATTATGCAGCAGTCTGCAAGATTGCCCAGATAACCTCACCCCTGCCGGAGCAGCCCTCAAGATTGTCTGTAAAAGACACTTTCATGTCGCCCACAGACTGCGGCGTCTCGTCGCATACCGTTGCCCCTTGGGCAAAAGCTTCCAAGCCCGTAGAATCCCGCTTCCTTTTCGCCCGTCGCCTTGAACGGTGGCAACCAGCAGCAAAGACAGAGTCAGCGCCTGAACACATGAACGCACATGTGAAATAGGCTCAACCCTCCCCGCCCGGCCCCTTCCCAAAAGGCCCAGCGGTTGAGTCTTGCCCAGGTCGCATCCGTGTCGCCACTCGCCCCTTGTTGGGCTGAGCCGGTGTGCGCGTCCGAGAAGGCGCTCATTCCGCTCATCCAACTAGAGGTACGTATGTCTCCGCGTTTGCTGGCCATGGCGCTGGCGCCCCTGCTCGGGCTGTTCATCATCGCCCTGGGCAACGGCTTCATGTCTTCCCTGACCACCCTGCGCCTGGGCGCTGCCGGTGAGTCCGCCACCACCATTGGTATCGTCTCGTCGACCTACTTCATCGGCCTGACCCTTGGTGCCATCTTCAACGACCGGCTGATCCTGCGCATCGGCCACATCCGCGCCTATACCAGCTTCGCCTCGCTGATCGCCGTGACCATCCTGCTGCAGGGGCTGTTCTATGACGTCACCTGGTGGTCTGTGCTGCGCCTGATCAATGGCTGGGCGGCCGTCGGCGTGTTCCTGGTGATCGAAAGCTGGCTGCTGCTGGCCGGTGACGCGAAAATCCGTGGTCGCTTGCTGGCGCTGTACATGATCGCCTTCTATGGTGCCGGGGTAATCGCCCAGGCCGGCCTTGGCGAAATTACCCAGTTGGGCGAAACCGCACCCTTCATGCTGGCTGGCGTGCTGGCCGCCCTGTCGGTGCTGCCAATCGTGATCCTGCCGCGGGTGTCGCCGCTGTTGGACCAGGTCGAACCCCTCAAGCCCCGCCAATTGCTGGGTGTGGCGCCGTCGGGCCTGGTCGGTTGCTTCGGCTCGGGCGTGGCCATTGCCGGTATTTATGCGCTGCTGCCGCTGTACCTGCAACGCATCGGCCTGGAGGTAGGGGAAGTTGGCAACATGATGGCCTGGGTGATCCTGGGTGCCATGCTGCTGCAATACCCGGTCGGGCGCTGGTCCGACCGCAAGGACCGCCAAGATGTGCTGATTGCCCTGGCTGCCCTGTGCGTGGTGCTGTCGCTGATCACGGTGTTCCTGCCGTCGGACTCGTTCCTGCTGCCGGCCATGCTGTTCCTGCTCGGTGGCGGCGTGTTCACCCTGTACCCGGTGGCGGTCAGCCACGCGGCCGACCGCGCGCCTTCCGATGCGCTGGTACCGATGATTCAGGGCCTGCTGCTGATCAACTCGCTGGGTTCGGCCATGGCGCCGGTGGCCATTTCGCCGATGATGAGCGAATTTGGCGAGGCCGGGCTGTTCTGGGCCTTTGCCGTGGTCAACCTGGCCATGGTGTGCTTCTTCATGTGGCGCCGTGGCAAGCGCCCGGCCGCGGAGCACCCAGCCCCGTTCACCGCTTCGACGACCTTCTCGCCAACCGGCGCCGAGCTGAGGGTGACCGAAGACCTGATGCATGCGGCCCAGGAGCATCCGCCGCTGGAGCCAGTGGAGCCCGTGCAGGCTGCCCGTAGCGAAACGCACTGACCCCAGGGGCCGCACAGCGGCCCCTCCCCTGCGACCACTCGTCGCCCAGAAGGCACCCCTCCTCACACCCCCAGCCAAACGAATGACAGATCATCCGCAAAGGAGACGTCCCATGATCCGCATTCGCCCGCTCTCCCTGTGTCTGGCGCTGGCCCTGACCAGCCTCGCCGGCACTACGTTCGCCGCCACCGATACCCATACCGACAGCCGCCCGCAAACCGACCAGTCTGGCGGCAAGACCGCCGGTGATGACAGCAGCGTCAACAGCCCCGGCAGTGGCAAAAGCAACGACAGCAGCGACACCGGCAGCAATACCGATGCCGCCGACGGCGCCAGCGGCGGTTCCAACAGCACTGGCGAAGCCACGGGCTCCGGCGCCGGGTACAGCGGTGGCACCGCCGAGGACCAGGACAGCCACTGACGCGGGCCTGGGCTACACTGCGCTCCAACGCCCTGCCAAGGAGTTGCCATGAACCTCAAACCCTGGCTGCTCGCCGCCCTGATGCCTTGCGCGGCCTTGGCTAACAGCAGCAACCAAGGCGCGCTGTCGATCAGCTCCTCGTCGTTCACCGATGGTGGCGTGATTGCGTTGCAGCAGGTTGGCCTGGACCCGGCCTGCGGTGCCGGCGAGGAGCGCACCCCGCAACTGAGCTGGGACAACCTGCCCGAAGGCACCCAATCGCTGGCCCTGATCATGTTCGACCCAGACGGCGGCAAGGGTGTCGGCGTAGTGCACTGGGTTGCCTACAACATCGACCCCGAACAGGATGGGCTCAAGGAAGGTATGGCCGGGCTGAGCGGGCAGTACCTGACCGTGGGCCGAAACTCGAGGGACACCCGCAGCTACCGTGGCCCCTGCCCACCCGCCGGCGACAACCCGCACCACTATGCATTGACCCTGATCGCCACCGACCTGCCGTTAGGTACATTGCCCGAAGACCTGGACCGCAACGGCCTGCTGGAGCTGCTGCAAGGCCACGCACTGGGGGCGCAGAGCCTGGTCGGGCGCTACGGCCATTGAACCATTCAGTACAAAAATAAATGATCAGCTCCATAGCATTTATCCATTGAATGGCCCGCACCAACTGAAGTAAGCTCGGGGTCATTCACTGGAGAGCAACATGCCGAAACACACCCGCAACCACGCCAACCACACCGGTCGCAGCCTGCGCCCTGTGCTTGCCGTTGCCGGCTGCGTGGCACCTGCCAGCTATTACTTTGGGTATTGGTTTAGCCACTAGGCGCCGATACCCACACGGCGCCCACCTTCGAGGGGCCGCCGAACATGAGAATACTCAAACCCCCGGTCGGCTCCCCGACCGGGGGTTTTGCTTTTCAGGCCTTTGAACAACACCGATTCACATTGAGGACAGATTCATGAACTACGCCACTTACTACTACGCAAACACCTATGCCTGGCGATTTAGCCAATCCCGTTCGGGCCAGCCTGCCGCCTCCGATCGGTCCTCTACAGGTGGCAATGCAGCAGCCAATACGAATTCAACGATCTGTCGAACACCTCGATAGGGCCGACCACGCGGGCTTGAACCCGCCGTCCGCCCAGGGAAAAACGCCATGCAAGCTTCCAACCTCGCCCTGCCCCTGACCCAGCCGCAAGCGGCCAACACCACCGTCAGCAAACGCCTGCCCAGCCCGCACCTGCTCAAGCAGCAGATGCCACTGCCCAGCGAACTGGCCCAGCAAGTCCAGGCCCATCGCCAGGCTATCCGCAACATCCTCGAAGGCCGCGATCAGCGCCTGCTGGTCATCGTCGGCCCCTGCTCGATTCACGACCCTCGCTCAGCCCTGGAATACGCCGACCGCCTGGCCGCCCTCAGCCGCGAAGTCGATGACAAGCTGCTGCTGGTGATGCGCGCCTACGTCGAAAAACCGCGTACCACAGTGGGTTGGAAAGGCCTGGCCTACGACCCGCACCTGGATGGCAGCGACGACATGCACTCGGGGCTTGCCTTGTCCCGTGGGCTGATGCTGAGCATGATCGAGCGCGGCCTACCCATCGCCACCGAGCTGTTGCAACCGATGGCCGCCGGCTACTTCGATGACCTGCTGGCCTGGGCCGCGATTGGCGCACGCACCACCGAATCGCAAATCCACCGCGAAATGGTCAGTGGCCTGGAGCTGCCGGTGGGCTTCAAGAACGGCACCGACGGCGGTATTGCCATCGCCAGCGACGCCATGCGCAGCGCTGCCCACTCGCACCGCCACTTCGGCATGGATGCGCAGGGCCACCCGGCAATCATCGATACCCTGGGCAATCCGGACACACACCTGGTGCTGCGTGGCGGCCACAAAGGCCCGAACTACGATGCCGACAGTATCGCCATGGCCCGCCAGGCATTGGCCAAAGCCGGCCTGCAGGCACGGATCATGGTCGATTGCAGCCACGCCAACAGCGGCAAGGACCCGGCGCGCCAGCCGGCCGTCTTCAATGATGTTTTGGCGCAGCGTCTGGCCGGCGACCGTTCGCTGGTCGGCGTGATGATCGAGGGGCACCTGTTCGAGGGTTGCCAGGCGCTGGGCAAGGGCGCACTGAAATACGGCGTGTCGATTACCGATGGCTGCCTGGGCTGGGCTTCGACCGAATCCCTGTTGCGCGAGGCGGCACAAAAACTCTAGGCCGATGGTTGCAAGCCTGGCGAGACATACCCCAAGCAAGTGCGCTAGGCTTGCTTTTTTACCCCAAGGAGCAGTACCCATGGCCCGTGCAACCGCCCGCCACATCCTGGTCAGCAGCGAAGAGAAATGCAACGAACTGAAAGCCCAGATCGAAGCAGGCGCCGACTTCGCTGAAATCGCCAAAGCCAACTCTACCTGCCCGTCCAGCCGCCAGGGCGGCGACCTGGGCTCGTTCGGCCCAGGCCAGATGGTCAAGGAATTCGACACCGTGGTGTTCAGCGCCCCGGTCAACACCGTGCAAGGCCCGGTGAAGACCCAGTTCGGCTACCACCTGCTGGAAGTGACCAGCCGCCAGGACTAAGTAGCCAGTAGCTGCTCATGTCCCTGTGGGGGGCGGGTTACCCGCGAATGCGCCAGATCAGGCAACAAGGTTGCATGGATGGACGCATTCGCGGGTAAACCCGCTCCTACAGGTTCTGTGTTGCCTGTTCCTGCTTTGTTTCGCATTCAACACGCAGGCCGCCCCCTCCCACGCCCTCACCGTCTACGGTGAAGCCCCCCGCTACAACGCCAGCTTCCAGCATTTCGACTATGTAAACCCCAACGCCCCCAAAGGTGGCATCCTGCGCCGCTCGGCCATCGAGATTGGTCAGTTCGACCACATCCTCCCCTACATCGACAAGGGTATCGGCGTCAGCGAAGTCGATGGCTTGCTCTACGCGCCTCTGGCCGTGCGCTCGTTCGATGAACCCTACACCGTGTATGGCCTGATTGCCCGACGCATGGAGCGCGGGCCCGATGACGTCTGGCTGCGTTTCGAAATAGACCCGCGCGCCACCTTCGCCGATGGCAAGCCGGTGCGTGCCGACGATGTACGTTTCACCTTCGAACTCTTGATGAGCAAGGGCAGCCTCAAGTACCGCACCCAGTTCGCCGACGTCACCGGCGTTACCGTGGAAAGCCCGCGCAGCGTGCGTTTCGACTTCAAACCCAAGCACGGCCGCACCCTGGCGCTGGACCTCGCCAGCCTGCCGGTGCTGCCCGAGCACGACTGGCAACAGCGCGACTTCGCCAACGGTGCCGGCTTCGACAAACCGGTCGGCAGCGGGCCGTACCGCATCGGGCGCATCGACAATGGCCGCAGCATCACCTTCGAGCGCGACCCGAACTGGTGGGCGCGTGAGCTGCCCGCCAGCCGAGGCCGCTACAATTTCGACAAGTGGCGCATCGAGTACTTCGGCGACACCGAAGTGGCGCGCCAAGTGCTCAAAGGCGGTGGCTACGACTACAACCGCGAGTTCTCCGCCACCGCCTACACCTTGGGCTACAACGGCGTGCAACTGGACGACGGCCGTCTGCAACGCGCTCACCTGGGCCCGGCCAAGCCGCAGGTGGCCCAAGGCTTCGTGTTCAACCTCGACCAGCCGCAGTTCAAGGACCGCCGTGTGCGTCAGGCGCTGGGCATGTTGTGGGACTATGAGTGGAGCAACCGGCAGATGATGCGCAATATGTACATCCGCCAACAGAGTGTGTTCTCCAACACCCCGTTGGCTGCCCGCAAGCTGCCCGATGCCAGCGAGCTGAAGCTGCTTGAGCCACTGCGCGGCAAGGTGCCGGACGAAGTCTTCACCACCGTGTTCACCGCCCCGGTTACCGATGGTTCGGGCATCATCCGCCAGCAGCAGTTGCAGGCCCTTGCCCTGCTCGAACAAGCCGGCTGGCACCCTGAAGGCGACCGCCTGGTGAACAGCCAGGGCACACCGCTGGCGTTTACCTTCCTCAACGGCCAGTCGGGCATGGAGCGCCTGCTGTTGCCGTGGAAGCGCAACCTGGCCCAGATCGGCGTCACCCTGAACATCCGCAACGTCGATTCGGCCCAGTACGTCAACCGGCTGATGGCGCGCGACTACGACATGATCGTCACCGGCTACCCGGTCACCCTGTCGCCGGGTGCCGAGCTGTACAACTACTTCGGCTCGACGGCCGCGCACGACCCTGGCTCGAACAACCTGATGGTGTTGCAGGACCCCGCCGTGGACCGCCTGATCGACGGCCTGGTGCGGGCCGAAACTCAGGCCGACATGCTGCATCATGCCCATGCGCTGGACCGGGTACTGCAATGGAACTACTACTGGATCCCCAACTACTACCCACCGGGCAGCTCCACCGCCTGGTGGAACCGCTTCGGCCTGCCCAAGGTACAGGCCGCCTATGACGAAGGCCTGGACACCTGGTGGGAGGCAAGCCCCACCGCGCTGACCAATGAGCAAATGGCCGAACGCCGGAAGGCCTCGCCATGACCGCCTACCTGCTGCGCCGCCTGTTGCTGATCATTCCGACGCTGCTGGCAATCCTGCTGGTCAATTTCGCCATCGTCCAGGCCGCGCCGGGTGGCCCGGTGGAGCAGGCCGTGGCGCGCCTGCAGGGCCTCGGTGGCAGCGCACCCGGCGCGCGGGCTGAGGTTGTGCATGGTGAATCCCGCGCCACCCGTGGCCTGGACCCAAAACTGATCGATGAGATAAAGCGCCAGTACGGTTTCGACAAGTCCGCCCCCGAACGCCTGTGGCTGATGCTGGGTCAGTATGCCCGGCTGGATTTTGGCAACAGCTTCTTTCGCGGAGCGAAGGTGACCGACCTGATCCTCGACAAGTTGCCGGTTACCTTGTCGCTGGGTTTCTGGGCCACGCTGATCACTTACCTGGTGTCGATCCCGCTGGGTATTCGCAAGGCAGTGCGCCACGGCAGCCGTTTCGATGCCTGGAGCAGCGCGCTGATCGTGATTGGCTACGCCCTGCCCTCGTTCCTCTTCGCCCTGTTGCTGATCGTGCTGTTCGCCGGCGGCACCTCGCTCAACTGGTTCCCGGTGCGTGGCCTGGTCTCGGACAATTTCGACGAGCTCAGCCTGCTGGGCAAGGTCGCGGACTATTTCTGGCACCTGGTGTTGCCGGTCGGCGCCCTGGTGATCGGTGGTTTCGCCACCCTCACGCTGCTGACCAAGAACGCCTTCCTCGACGAGATTTCCCGCCAGTATGTGGTGACTGCCAGGGCCAAGGGCCTCAGCGAGCACCGTGTGCTGTATGGCCATGTGCTGCGCAATGCCATGCTGCTGGTGGTGGCTGGCCTGCCGCAGGCATTGATCACGGTATTCTTCGCCGGTTCGCTGCTGATCGAAGTGATCTTCTCGCTCGATGGCCTGGGCCGCATGAGCTATGAAGCAGCCGTGTCGCGAGATTACCCGGTGGTGTTCGGCACGCTGTTCATCTTCACCCTGGCTGGCCTGCTGATTCGCCTGATCGGGGACCTGTCGTACACCCTGCTGGACCCGCGCATCGACTTCGACACGAGGGCGCACTGATGCTCTCGCCCATATCGCGCCGTCGCCTGCAACGCTTTCGCCGCAACCGCCTGGGCTGGGTGTCGCTGTGGCTGTTCGCCGGCCTTCTGCTGTTGAGCCTGGGGGCGGAGCTTGTGGCCAACGACAAGCCACTGCTGCTGGGCTACAAAGGCCAGCTGTATGTACCGGCGCTCAAACGCTACACCGAGCAGCAGTTTGGCGGGCAACTGCCGTTTCAGCCCGATTACCGCAGCGCCTATGTGCGCCAACTGATCGAAGGCCAGGGCGGCTGGATGCTGTTCGCGCCTATCCCGTTCAGCGCCGATACCCCCAACTACGACCTGCTGGTACCCACCCCCAGCCCGCCCAGTGCCAGCAACTGGTTGGGCACCGACGACCAGGGCCGTGACGTGCTGGCGCGGGTGCTGTACGGCACGCGGGTATCGCTGCTGTTCGCCTTCGCCCTGACCGTGGTCAGCGTGCTCATCGGTGTGGTGGCCGGCGCTCTGCAGGGCTACCACGGCGGCTGGGTCGACCTGCTCGGCCAGCGTTTGCTGGAGGTATGGTCGGGGTTGCCGGTGTTGTACCTGCTAATCATCCTCAGCGGCTTTGTCGAGCCGGATTTCTGGTGGCTGCTGGGGATCATGGCGTTGTTTTCCTGGCTGACCCTGGTCGACGTGGTGCGCGCCGAGTTCCTGCGTGGGCGCAACCTTGAGTATGTAAAGGCCGCCCGGGCGCTGGGGCTGCCGGACAGCCAGGTGATGCTGCGGCATATCTTGCCCAATGCCATGAATGCCACGTTGACTTATGTGCCGTTCATGCTGACCGGGGCGATTACCACACTGACCGCGCTGGACTTTCTTGGCTTTGGCATGCCGGCGGGCAGCGCCTCGCTGGGTGAGCTGGTGACCCAGGGCAAGCAGCACCTGGAGGCGCCATGGCTGGGCTTTACCGCGTTCTTTGCGCTGGCGGTGATCTTGTCGCTGCTGGTGTTTATCGGGGATGCCCTGCGCGAGGCGTTCGATCCTCGAGGATGATTTTTCAGGATTTTTACCCATGCACGACAGCGACAGCCTCAAGGACTACCCACAAGTACGGCAACTGGCGATCCGCTCGCTGTTCGAGATCATCGAGCAGTCCAGTGAAGGCACGGTGATCGTCGACCGCCAGGCACGCATCGTCTGGATGAACGAGCGCTACGCCCGACGCTTTGGCCTGGCCGACGCGGCCAGTGCCATCGGCCAGCCGTGTGAAACAGTGATCCCCGGCAGCCTGATGCGCGAGGTGGTGAGTAATGGCCGGCCGATTCTGCTGGACATGCTCGACACCCCGAATGAGCCGCTGGTGGTAATGCGCCTGCCCATCCACGATGACCAAGGCACGCTGATCGGCGCTATCGGCTTTGCCCTGTTCGACGAACTGCGCAGCCTGTCACCGCTGCTCAAGCGCTACTCCAGCATGCAGCAGGAACTGGCCTCGACCCGCTCGCAACTGCGCGCCCGCCAGGCCAAGTACAGCTTCGCCCAGTTCGTTGGCAGCAGCGCTGCCTGCCTGGAAGCCAAGCGCCGCGCCCGGCGTGGCGCGGCCAGCGATTCGCCGGTGTTGCTGCTGGGCGAAACCGGCACCGGCAAAGAGCTGCTGGCCCACGCCATCCATGCCGCATCAGCGCGGGCACACAAAGCCTTTGTCAGTATCAACAGCGCGGCAATCCCGAAACGCTGCTGGAAGCCGAATTCTTCGGCACTGCGCCAGGTGCATTTACCGGTGCCGACCGCAAAGGCCGCAGTGGCAAGTTGCAGTTGGCCGAGGGCGGCACGTTGTTCCTCGACGAGATCGGCGACATGCCGCTGGCCCTGCAGAGCAAGCTGCTGCGGGTGCTGCAGGAGAAGGAATACGAGCCGGTAGGCTCGAACCAGATGCTGCGCAGTGACGTGCGCATCATCGCCGCCACCTCCATCGACTTGCAGGCCGCCATGGCCCGTGGGGCGTTCCGGGCCGACCTGTATTACCGACTGAATGTGCTGCCGATCGATGTGCCGCCGCTGCGGTTGCGGCTGGAGGACCTGCCGGCGCTGTGCGAGGCCATACTGGGTGAACTGGGTAGCCGGTACGAACTGGAGGCAGACGCGCAGCACCTGCTGGCGATGCATGCGTGGCCGGGGAACATTCGCGAACTGCGCAATGTACTGGAGCGCGCAACATTGCTGGCGGATCAGCCCCGGTTGGAAGCGGCGGATTTGCGGGCGGCGCTGGGGCCTTTGAGCCCGCTGGCGGATGCGCCTGCGCCTGTGCGGCAGACCTACCGCGAGGCGTGCGAAGCGTTTGAACGCCAGCTGATTGGCCAGGCATTGGCAGAGCATGGGGGCGTTGTGCCGCAAGCTGCGGCAGCGCTAGGGCTGGGTCGGTCAACGCTGTACAAGAAAATGGTGGCACTCGGTCTCTGATTGGAGATTTATGTTTCAATTTTGAGATTGTCGCGAGGGCTTCGCCCTCGATCGCGACACAAGGCCGCTCCTACAAGGGAAACGCGCCCTTCTGTAGGAGCGGCCTTGTGTCGCGATGGGCCGCAAAGCGGCCTCAAAATCTCAAAAGAGAGACAAAACGCTCAACAAAAACAATTTTTCTTTATATTTCAATGACTTAAAAACTGGCACGATTCCCGCTACCTCCTGCAAACCGATAAAAACAAGACTCACCCAGGAGACCCACCCCGATGACCGTGCTCATCGCTCTCGCCGCTCTGGCCCTGCTGATGCTGGCTGCCTACCGCGGTTACAGCGTAATTCTGTTCGCCCCCATCGCCGCCCTCGGCGCCGTCCTGCTTACCGACCCATCCGCCGTGGCCCCCGCATTCACCGGGGTGTTCATGGAGAAAATGGTCGGTTTCATCAAACTGTATTTCCCGGTATTCCTGCTGGGCGCGGTGTTCGGCAAGCTGATCGAGCTGTCCGGTTTCTCTCGCTCGATCGTCGCGGCGGCCATCCGCCTGCTCGGCACGCGCCAGGCGATGCTGGTGATCGTGCTGGTTTGCGCCCTGCTCACCTACGGCGGTGTGTCGCTGTTCGTGGTGGTGTTCGCGGTGTACCCGTTCGCCGCCGAAATGTTCCGCCAAAGCAACATCCCCAAACGCCTGATCCCGGCCACCATCGCCCTGGGCGCCTTCTCGTTCACCATGGACGCCCTGCCCGGCACCCCACAGATCCAGAACATCATCCCCAGCACCTTTTTCAACACCACCGCCTGGGCTGCGCCCTGGCTGGGCCTGATCGGCACGCTGTTTGTGTTCTTTACCGGCATGGCCTACCTGCAGCGCCAACGCAACAAGGCCCAGCGCGCCGGTGAAGGTTATGGCACCGACTTGCGCAACGAGCCAGAAACCGCTGCCGACCTGACCCTGCCCAACCCTTGGCTGGCACTCTCGCCGCTGATACTGGTGGGGGTGATGAACCTGCTGTTCACCCACTGGATCCCCCAGTGGTACGGCCCCAGCCACAGCCTGCAACTGCCAGGCATGAGCGCGCCGGTACAAAGCGACGTGGCTAAGCTCACCGCCATCTGGGCCGTGCAGGCGGCGTTGCTGGTGGGCATCCTGATGGTGCTGGTGTGCGCCTTCGGCGCCATTCGCACACGCCTGGCCGAAGGCACCAAAAGCGCGGTGAGCGGCGCGCTGCTGGCGGCGATGAACACCGCGTCGGAATACGGTTTTGGCGCAGTGATCGCCTCGCTGCCGGGCTTTCTGGTACTGGCCGATGCCCTGCGCGGCATCCCCAACCCACTGGTCAATGAAGCCATCACCGTGACCTTGCTGGCCGGCATCACCGGCTCTGCTTCGGGCGGCATGAGCATCGCCCTGGCGGCCATGGGCGATACCTTCATCGCCGCCGCACATGCCGCCAACATCCCGCTCGAAGTGCTGCACCGGGTGGCCGCCATGGCCAGTGGCGGTATGGACACACTGCCACACAACGGCGCGGTGATCACCTTGCTGGCCGTTACCGGCCTGACTCACCGCGAGGCCTACAAGGACATTTTCGGTATTACTCTGATCAAGACCCTGGCGGTGTTCGTGGTCATCGCCACGTTCTATGCCACCGGCATCGTTTAAGGAGCTTCGCATGACCCTCAACGGCAAGACTGCACTCGTCACCGGTTCCACCAGCGGCATCGGCCTGGGCATCGCCCAGGTGTTGGCCCGCGCGGGTGCCAACCTCGTGCTCAACGGCTTTGGCGACCCGGCACCGGCCATGGCCGAGATTGCCCGGCACGGGGTGAAGGTGGTCCATCACCCGGCAGACCTGTCGGACGTGGCCCAGATCGAGGCCTTGTTCAACCTAGCAGAAGGCCAATTCGGCGGCGTCGACATTCTGGTCAACAACGCCGGTATTCAGCATGTGGCGCCGGTGGAGCAGTTCCCCACCGAAAGCTGGGACAAGATCATTGCCCTGAACCTGTCGGCCGTATTCCATGGCACCCGTTTGGCGCTGCCGGGCATGCGCATGCGCAACTGGGGGCGCATCATCAACATCGCTTCGGTGCATGGTTTGGTGGGTTCGACCGGCAAGGCAGCCTACGTGGCGGCCAAGCACGGTGTAGTCGGGCTGACCAAGGTGGTAGGCCTGGAAACCGCCACCAGCAAGGTCACCTGCAACGCGATCTGCCCAGGTTGGGTATTGACCCCGCTGGTACAGAAACAGATCGACGATCGTGCCGCCAACGGTGGCGATCCACTGCAAGCGCAACACGATCTATTGGCAGAAAAGCAACCGTCCCTGGCCTTCGTTACCCCCGAGCACTTGGGTGAACTGGTACTATTCTTGTGCAGCGAGGCCGGTAGCCAGGTTCGCGGCGCCGCCTGGAACGTCGATGGTGGCTGGTTGGCCCAGTGACGGGCGGCCTGGGCCTGGCGGTGGTCTCGCATTCGTTTATCTGCAAGGAGGCCCTATGCGCCCAACCCCGATGACCGCGATTCTGGCCCTGACCCTGGCTGCCGCCGCACCTGCGATGGCTGCCAGCCTGAAGGACGTCGCCCCCTACCCAGAAGCGGAAAAAGGCTTCACCCGGCAGGTCATCCACCTGCCGGCCCAGGCCGATGAATCGGCCTATAAACTCGAAATCCTCGCTGGCAAAACGCTGAAGGTCGACTGCAATCGCCAGCGCCTGGGCGGCAGCCTGGAAGAACGCACCCTGGAAGGCTGGGGCTACAACTACTACCGCCTGGACAAAGTCAGCGGCCCGGCCAGTACGCTGATGGCCTGCCCAGATGGCAAAAAGACCGAAGCCTTCGTACCGGTGGTCGGTGACGGCTTCCTGCTGCGCTACAACAGCAAGCTGCCGGTGGTGGTCTATGTGCCCAAGGATGTCGAAGTGCGCTACCGCGTGTGGTCGGCGTCGCAGGATGTGCAAAAGGCCAACGTAGAGTAAATCTTGAGGGTGCCCTCATCGCCGGCAATCCGGCGATGAGGGCTTTGCAGGCTTCAGGAGGTTCGGCATGAACGATGTGCTCTGGCGCCCCTCTACGGCGCAAATCGAGGCCAGCCGGATGGATGCCTTCCGCCGCCGGGTCAACCTGCGCTACAACCTGCAACTGAACGACTACCATGCGCTGCACAGCTGGAGCATCGAGCAGCGGCCCGCCTTCTGGCAAACCCTTGCCGAGTATTTCCACGTTCATTGGCATACTCCGCCGAGCCAAGTGCTAAGCGAAGGGCCGCAGATGCCCGATGCACAGTGGTTCGCCAATGCCACCCTGAACTTCGCCGAACACCTGCTGCGCCGCCGTGACGACCGCCCGGCCGTGGTCGCCGTGCGCGAAGACGGCCAACGTGAAGTGTTCACCCATGCTGAACTGGCCGCACAGGTCGCCGGGCTGCAAACGGCGCTCAAGGCCATTGGTATCGCCCCCGGCGACCGGGTGGCCGCCGTCATGCCCAACACCTGGCAAACACTGGTCGCCATGCTCGCCTGCAGCAGCATTGGCGCGGTCTGGTCCACCTCTTCGCCCGAGTTTGGCGTGCACGGCATCATCGACCGTTTCGGCCAGATCGAACCCAAGCTGCTGATTGTCTGCGCCGGTTACCAATACGCCGGCAAGGCCATCGAGCAAGTAGCCAAGGTCAACCAGGTGTGCGCTCAGTTGCCCGGCCTGGAGCAGCTGATCGTGGTGCCCCATACCCGCAGCGGTACACGCGCCGACGAGTTCCAGGCAACCAACGTCAGCCTGTGGGATGACTTCTTCCAACCCGGCGGCGAGCCCCGCTTCACCCCGCTGCCTTTCGATCACCCGCTGTACATTCTCTACTCCAGTGGTACCACCGGCGTGCCCAAGTGCATTGTCCATCGTGCCGGTGGCGTGCTGTTGCAGCACCTCAAGGAACACGGCCTGCACAATGACCTGAAGGCCGATGACGTGCTGTTCTACTACACCACCTGCGGCTGGATGATGTGGAACTGGCTGGCCAGCGGCCTGGCGGTGGGGGCCACGCTGGTGCTGTACGACGGCTCACCGTTCCACCCTGGCCCCGAGCGCCTGCTGGACCTGATCGACGCCGAAGGCATCCACGCCTTTGGCACCAGTGCCAAGTACCTGGCAGCACTGGAGCAGGCGGGCCTTGAACCTGCCGCCAGCCACCGCCTGGGCAGCCTGCGGCTGCTGCTGTCCACCGGTTCGCCGTTGTCACCTCACAGCTATGACTACGTGTACGGCAAGATCAAGGCCGACCTGTGGCTGGTGTCCATGTCGGGTGGGACCGACATCGTTTCCTGCTTCGTGCTGGGCAACCCGACTTTGCCGGTGCGCCGTGGCGAAATTCAGTGCAAGGGCCTGGGGATGGCGGTGCAAGTGTGGAACGAGCAAGGCCATGCCGTGGTGGACGAAAAAGGCGAACTGGTGTGCGCGCACCACTTTCCCTCCATGCCGCTGGGGTTCTGGAATGACCCGGACGGTAGCCGTTACCACGACACCTACTTCAGCCAGTTTCCGGGGGTGTGGGCCCAGGGCGACTATGCCGAGCAACGTGCCAGCGGGGGCGTGGTGATCCACGGTCGCTCCGACGCCGTGCTCAACCCTGGCGGCGTGCGCATTGGCACGGCGGAAATCTACCGCCAGGTGGAGAAGTCGAGCAGGTAATGGAAAGCGTGGCCATCGGCCAGGACTGGCACGGGGATGTGCGGGTGGTGCTGTTCGTGCGCCTGCACCAAGGCCTGCAACTGGATGACGCCCTGCGCCAGCGCATTCGCCAGGTGATACGTCAGTACACCACACCCCGCCACGTACCTGCGGTGATCGCCCAGGTCAGCGACATACCGCGCACCATCAGCGGCAAGCTGGTGGAGCTGGCGATACGCAACGTGGTGCACGGGTTGCCGGTGAAGAACACCGATGCCCTGGCCAACCCAGAGGCACTGGAGCAGTTTCGTGATCGCGTGGAATTGCGCGAGCAGGCATAATGCCGTCCTTTTTTCCGATGCACAGGTAGCCCATGAAAGCCCAAGCCCGCCACATTCTGGTCAAGACCGCTGACGAAGCCGAAAAGCTCAAGCAGCGCATCGCCAATGGCGAGGCTTTCGATGTGCTCGCGAAAAAGTTCTCTCTCTGCCCTTCGGGCAAGCGCGGCGGTGACCTGGGCGAAGTGCGCCCTGGGCAAATGGTCGGCGCTATCGACCAGGTGATCTTCAAAAAGCCTTTACGCGTGGTCCACGGGCCAATCAAAAGCAAGTTTGGCTACCACCTGGTGCAAACCTTCTACCGCGATTGACAGCAACGGGCACCTAGCATTTTTGCCAGTTGTGCCATCACGTCACATTACATACAACACAGGCAGGGCCGAAGCGTCGCTTCAGGTTGTGGCTCCTTCAATGGGCACGGAGACCTGTGTATGCGATGCCACCGCTTGCTGCTGCCTGTCGCATTGCCCCTACTGACGTTGCCTTTGTTGGCTCACTCCCAATCCCTGACGGTTTCAGCCGGTGAAAACCTTGGCGCCCTTGTGCAGACGAATGCCGCTGATGAATTTACCCCACGGGCGGAACGGTTCAGTCATTGCAGCAAGGTAATGGCCAAGACACATTCAACATGTCTGGCGGCACGCTAGGGTCGTTGAATCAAGGCGGTGACTTCGACACGTTCAGCATGACCGGCGGCACCATCACGGGCGCATTCGAAGACGGTGACTCGGCCTTTTTCAAAGGCGGCAGCATTGGCCGAATAGACCTCAAGCTCGCTGACAACTTCCTTGAAATATCCCAGGATCTCGGGGTCGAAACCCTCGTTGTTGGCAATGTTGTCAGCGGGCTTGGCAACGACACGATCATTATGACTGGCGGCACCATCGGCGGTGATATCAGTACCAGCAGCGGCGTTGACAAGATAACCATCAGCGGCGGCACGCTCAAAGGCGAAATACGGACTGGCAACGATGACGATGTGTTTACCTGGACGGGGGGACAGGTCGGTAAAAGAATCATCTTGGAGAACGGCAATGACACAGCCACGGTACGCACCCTGGACCTCGGCAACTCAACAGTTACCCTGGACGGCGGCACCGGTACCGACACGTTGACGTTCGAGCAGGCTCAGGTCGGCAAAGGTGCGTTGTACGTCAACTGGGAGTCCATCGCCCTCAAGCAAGGCAGCCAGCTTACCCTCAACGACACGCTGACATTGGGAGACGTGGGCGCCACCCAGCCACGCGTGATCCCCGCCACGGGCACCGGCACCTTGCAAATCGATGCAAATAGCACGCTGATCAGCCGCCAGGGCAGCATCGTCAGTATTCAAGTTGAGAACAAGGCATCGGTCGTGAACGCCGGCACCATCGACCTGAGCAGTGGCAACGACGCGCGGGGCCGCCTGACCCTCCAGGGCGACTACACCGGCAACAACGGCACCCTGCGCCTGAACAGCGTGCTGGCAGGCGATGACGCAGCTTCCGACCGCCTGGTGGTCAGCCGGGGGGCCATTGGTGGCTCCACCCAGATGTTCATCAACAACTTCAAGGGTGCAGGTGCGGCAACCACGCAAAACGGCATCCAGGTGGTCGAAGCCCGCGATGGCGCTACCAGCACGGCCACCGCATTCGTGCAGACCCAGACGCTTTCGGCCGGTGCCTTCGACTACCGGTTGTTCAAAGGGGGCGTGACGGCAGGTAGCGAAAACAGCTGGTACCTGCGCTCCACCCTGGTCGCGCCACCTGCTCCGGCTACTTTACCGGAACCCGTGCCGGAACCTGGCGAACCTACACAGCCAACCGAACCCAGCCAGCCAAACGAACCGGGCACGCCACCGGTGGTCGCCCCAGCCGCCACTCTACCCGTTGCTGCGCCAGCGCCCGGCCAGGTCGACCTGCCTGCTCCAGTGCAGGGCGAAAGCCTGCCGCTGTATCGCCCAGAAGTCCCGGTGTATGCCGCGGCGCCAGAGGTGCCGCGATCATCGCCCGTCAGGCATTAGGAACATTCCACCAGCGCCAGGGTGACCAGCAGTTGCTCAAAGCTGACGGCGCCCTGCCCGCCAGCTGGGGCCAGGCCTATGGCGGCGCACTGCGCCAGCAATGGAGCGGTACGGTCAACCCGAGCCTGGATGGCGACCTGTACGGTTTCAAGGTGGGCCAGGACCTGTATGCCAAGGTGGGCGACAACGGCTACCGCCAGCATGTCGGCCTGTACGTCAGCCACAGCCGCCTGGACGCCGACGTCAAAGGTTTCGCCCTGGCCGTGCAGGACCGCCGGGTGGGAGACCTCAAGCTCGATGGCGACAGTGTGGGCGCCTACTGGACGCTGGTTGGGCCGCAAGGCGAATACCTGGATACGGTGCTGCAGTACACCCGCCTGGATGGCCGGGCGCGCTCCGACCGTGGCGACAAGCTGAACATCGATGGCCATGCCTGGACCGCTTCGCTGGAGTCTGGCTACCCTATCGCCCTGTCCGAACGCTGGACCGTGGAGCCGCAAGCTCAGTTGATCGCGCAAAAGGTATCGCTCGACAGCGCCAGAGACAGCGTCTCGCGCATTAGCCATGACGCCCAGGTTGAGCTGACCGGCCGCCTGGGTGTGCGTATGGAAGGTGCGTTCACAGGAAGCAGCGGCCGCCTGTTGCAGCCCTATGCGCAGGTCAACCTATGGCACGGCGACGGTGGCCGCGACACCTTGACCTTCGATGGGGTAGACAAGATCAAGACCGACTACCGCTATACCGCGGTGCAACTGGAAAGTGGCGTGGTGGCGCAGGTCAGCGAAGCACTGAGCCTGCATGGCGGCGTGCAGTACACCGCCAACCTGGACAGCCGCCAGCAGGAAGCCAGCGGCGTGAACCTGGGTGTTCGCTGGCAGTTCTAGCGCCGCGCCGCCAGCAAACCGAGGCCAGCGCAACCTAGCAGGGAGGCGCTGACCCGGTTGAACATGCGCCGTGGCCCGGGCTGGCTGAACCAGCGCTGCATGTAGGCGCCCAGGCCCGAGTAGATGGCGATCGCCGCCCATTCCAGCAACAGGAACAATACGCCCAGCCAAAGGAACTGCTCGCTCACAGGCGTAGTGCTGCCAACCGAAACGAACTGCGGCAGAAAGGCGGTGAATATCAGGATGGCCTTGGGGTTGCCAGCCGCCACCCAGAATTCCTGCCGCGCCAGGCGCCAGGTGCCGCGTGGGTGATCGCTGGCCACCACGGCCTCGCCCACCGGTGCGCGCCACAGTTGCCAGGCGATGTAGAACAGGTACGCCGCGCCCACTACCTTGATGGTCAGGAACAGGTATTCGCTGGTATGCAGCACCACCGCCAGGCCCATGGCGGCCAGGGCGATCATGCCGCTGAAGGCGAGGATGCGCCCCCCACCAGCCACACAGGCGGTGCGCAGGCCGTACCGGCTGGCATTGTGCAGCGACAGTAGGTTGTTCGGCCCCGGCGCCATGTTCAGAGCGAAGCAGGCAGGGATGAAAAGCAGCAGGCTTGAAAGGTCCATTCTTGTTTTCCTCTGACAACAGGCGCCTATTTCGGCGTGTGTCGCGCCTTGCGGTCAAGTTACAGCCAGCGATAAAAACTGTACGGGTATGCGCCAGCTGTTACCCTGCCGACACTACCGAGGAGCCTGTAATGCCCCGTTCCCACGCCGTCGTGTGGCGCGACCCGGCCCTGGCGCATGTCGAAAGCCGCCGCGCCTGTAATAGCCGCGCCTGTTACAAGGCCCACAGCCACCCGACGTTTTCCATCGGTGCGGTGGATGCCGGCCACAGCCATTTCACCGGGGCTGCCGGTGGGCAAGAGCGCCTGACACCCGGCACGTTGGTACTGGTCCCGGCCCGCCGTGTGCATGCCTGCAACCCCGAGCCTGGGCAGGCCTGGAGCTACCAGATGCTGCATGTGGATGCCGACTGGCTGACGCAGCTGCGCCTGGAGTCGGGGCTGAGCGGCACCGAGGCCGGCGAGCCAGCACGCATTTGCCGGGCGCCGCAGGTCTATCGGCAGTTCTGCGAGCTGAACAGTTTGCTGTTTTCCCGCGCCAGCAACAGTGAGAAGGATGCGGCGCTGGTTGCCTTTCTGGGGGACCTGGATTTTTCCGCGCACCCACCACTGGTAGCGGCCCCTGCCCTGGAAGCCGCGACATTGAGTGAGGTGCTCGAGCGTATCGAGCACCTCAACCCAGCGCGATTGAGCCTGGAAGCACTGGCGCGGGAGGCTGGGCTTGGGCGCTATCAGCTGATCCGAGCATTTCGCGCAGCGACCGGATTTACGCCCCATGCTTATCTACTCAATGCCCGGGTCAATCGCGGCCGAAAGCTGTTGAGTAAAGGGCTGGCACTGGCAGAGGTGGCCTACCAGCTTGGGTTTGCCGACCAAAGCCATTTCCAGCGGGTGTTCAAGGCCCATGTGGGGGTGACACCGGGGCAGTACCGAGGCGATTGAAGGCGTGCGCGGTCCCCAAGGGGCCGCGTTGGCTTTTTGGGGTTTGCAATATTCTTCAATACGCCCAACACGCGGGGCAGCAGACTGCGGTTTTTTCCGCAGAGCAGCCCCACCCATGCAACAGTTTCTGATCATCGCCCTCGCCCACTTTCTCGCCCTGCTTTCTCCCGGCCCGGACTTCTTCCTGGTCGCGCGCAGCTCGATCAACAGCGGCTGGTGCACTGCCAGCGGTGCTTGCCTGGGCATCGCCCTGGCCAACGGCGCATTCATCGCCATGGCCTTCACCGGCCTTTCGGTACTGCAGGAAGGCAGCCTGTTGTTCACCACGCTGCAGCTGGCCGGCGCCAGCTACCTGCTGTACATCGGCGTGCTGTTTCTGCGCCATGCCGGGCAAACCAGCCTGGGCACAGTCGCTGGCAGCCAGCGGGCTCAAGGCTGGTGGCGCAATGTGGGCATGGGCTTCTTGTCCGGCGTCCTCAACCCCAAGAACGCGCTGTTCTATGCCAGCCTGGCCAGCATGGTCGCCAGTGCCAGCGTCGGCTGGAAAACGGCCTACGCCGCGTGGATGTTCAGCATCGTACTGCTCTGGGATCTAGCGGTTGCCGTGGCCATTGGCAACCAGCGAGTATTGCGGCGCTTCGCCCGCAGCCTGCCGTGGCTGGAGCGGGCCTCGGGGGTCATGCTGGTGGTTTTGGCGGGGGCGTTGTTGCTGCACCTGGCGCGGGGCTGATCAGTTTCAGGGTACGCATGTCCATCAAGGTGAAATGGCCACTGGCCCACCCGCCCGTGTCCAGGTGCCAGACATTGCCCAACTGCTTGGCCTCCAGCACCGGCGTGTGGCCGACCAGCAAGGCACGCAGGCCCTGCACCGGCTGGGTGTCGCCTTCCTTCAGCCGCCGCCGCGACCACTGGCACACTTCCCGCACCTTGGGGTCGTCCTCCAGTTCCAGCCAGGTGCGCAGTACTGCCCAGTCGGCAAACGGGCTGTCGGCATGCAGCAGGCCCACCAGCCCGGCCGCACTTTCTACTTCTATCGCAATCGGCAGTTGCTCGAAGCGCTCCACGAAGCGCAATTGCTCGCCCCGTGGCAGGTCGAGAAACCAGCTACCTCCAGCGGCGCGGTACATGTCCAGGTCCAGCCGCCCACCGCGCACGCGGGTAATTGCCAGGGCCTCGTGGTTGCCTTGCACGGCATGGAACCAGGGCTGCGCCAACCACTCCAGTGCTGCCTCGCTATGCGGCCCACGGTCGACCAGGTCACCCACGCTGAACAGGCGGTCCACCGCTGGATCGAACCCGACCGCATCCAGGCACTGTTGCAGGCGCTGGAAGTGACCATGGATATCGCCGACCGCCAGGTCCCGTCCCCGGATATTGGCGATCAGCCGCCGAAACCGTCCCATTACAATCTTCCTCTGCTGGTAGCGCCACGCCAGGGGTAAAATGGGAGCACACGCAATCTGCCCCGGAGGTGCATCATGCGTACCGCCCTCGTGTGTGCCGTGCTCATGGCGCTGTCACTGGACAGCATGGCACAAGGTGCCCCGGCCGCGCAGGTCGAGGTGCGTTTCGACCACCCGGAAAAATTCCGCGATGCCAGCCTCGACAGCCACGGTTATGAACGTGGTGCCGACGCCTATGTCATGAAAACCCTCAGCCAATACCTGCAGCAGCTCGGCCAGCGCTACCTGCAACCGGGCCAGCAACTGGTCATCGACATCCGCGACATCGACCTGGCCGGGCGCTTCGAGCCCTGGCACAGCCAGGCCTACGATGTGCGCTTCATGCGCGAGATCACCTGGCCGACCATCGACCTCACCTACACCCTCAGCCAACCTGGCAAACCCGATCAGCAGGCGCAGGAGCGGGTCAGCGACAAGATGTACCTGAGCCGCCCGGGCCGGGTCGCCAGCAGCAGTGACCGCCTGTATGCCGAAAAGGCCATGCTCAGCGACTGGTTCCGCCAACGCTTCGCGACGCACTCGGCTTCCTGAAAAACCCTTCACTGGTACAGGTGTTGGTGCCGATAGTATGCTCGGCCCTTCAACCTGTACCAGGGAATGGTTCTCATGAAACTGTGCGCCGTACAACTGGCATCGCTCAAGGGCGATTTGCCAGGCAACCTCCAGCGTCACCTGGCCTGCATCGAGCAGGCTTCGGCCCTGGGTGCCGAACTGGTGGTGTTTCCCGAACTGTCGCTGACCGGCTACGAGCCGAGTGTGGCGCGCCAGGCCGCCCTGCCGGTGGCCTCCACACGGCTGGACCCGCTGCAAGCCGCTTGTGACCGCCTGGGCATCACTATTGCCGTGGGCCTACCACTGCCAACGCCGGACGGCATACGCATCGGCATGCCGATCTTCAGCCCTGGGGCACCCCGCCAGGCCTATGCCAAGCGGCGCTTGCACGATGATGAACTGCCCTACTTCACCCCAGGCGATCAGGCCTTGCTGCTGGAGATGGGGGAGCACCGGGTGGCGCCGGCAATCTGTTACGAATCGATGTTCATGGCACATGCGGCCATGGCCCGCGAGCACGGTGCCGACCTGTACCTGGTCAGCGTGGCGAAAACCGCCAAAGGCATCCGCGAGGGACACGCGCATTACCCAGAAGTGGCGCGTGAGCTTGGCATGCCGGTATTGATGGCCAACTGCGTGGGGCCGGCTGACACCTTCATCGGCGCCGGCGGCTCCGCTGCGTGGGACAGCCAGGGGCGCTTGCTGGCCAGCCTGGATGAGCACAGTGAAGGGCTGATCGTACTCGACACCCGTAATGCCAGCGCAAGCGCGCTGCCTTTGGACCCGCACCCTGCATGATCTATCTGTTTCTTGCGTTGCTGAGTTATGCCTGCACCTACTACCTGGTCGGCTTGCTGATTCAGGGCCAACTTGCCGATGTGGCCGAGGGTTTGCGCCATCGGCCCGATGCACCTACGCCCGGCGAGTACCTGCGGGAGGTCGAGCCCCTTGCGCGTCGAGCGCATCGGCACTACACCCTGATGGCCGGCTCGGTGCTGGCCGTACTGGTCTGCCTGGTCGCCAGCTGGTTCGGCTGAAGCCTTAGAAGTCCAGCGCCAGGCTTTGCCGGCCCTCCAGCGCCAGCAGGTACTGCTTGGCCGCGAGGCCACCGGCAAAGCCAGTCAAGCTGCCCGACGCGCCGATTACCCGATGGCACGGGGCGATGATCGAAATCGGGTTGCGGCCATTGGCGGCGCCTACGGCACGCACCGCGCTGGGGTTGCCGATTTGCCGGGCGATATCGCCGTAGCTGCGGGTTTCGCCGAACGGTATCGCCAGCAGCGCGGCCCACACCTGCCGCTGGAACTCGGTGCCGGCAAAGTCCAGCGCCAGTTCGAAACGCTGGCGCTTGCCGGCAAAGTACTCGCCGAGCTGGCGAGCGGTTTCCACCAGTACCGGGCACTGGTCATCACGGTGCAGGGCGCCCAGGCGTACGCGGTTTTCCCGCTCCTCTTCCCACAGCACAGCTGCCAGGCTGTCGCCACGGGCCACCAGGGTCAGCGTGCCGACGGGCGATTGCATGAAAGTGAAAGCGCTGGACATAGCGGGCTCCTGCTGGTTGCGATCAACTTACTGTACGCATCCACAGTTACTGATGCACCCGCTTTCTTGCTCAAGTCATTGCGCAGCCGGCAATGCACCGCGCCTGGCTGAGGTTGACCTTGGGGATCAGATCGTCAGGAATACGCGAAGTCGCCGACAGGTTGTAGACATGAAAATGTTCGTTGACCACTTCTCTGGCCATCAGTGTCAACGACGGCAGAATGCGGCTGTCCCAATGCTGGTCCAGCCCGCACGGCGAACACTCGCCGTTGCCGTTCTCGTAGAAGCGCCCGACGCTCTGATCGAGGTCTACCCCTACCAGCAGCACCTCTTCGAAGCCCAGGTGGTAAGCCAGCTGCAAGGCCACGTACGCCACTGTGCGAGCATCGAAGAAACCATGGGCCAGGTCTTTGCTGAAGGCAATCGAACGGCTACGTTTGCTCCACAGTGCGCGGTTGCACACGCAGCTGTCACCGTGGCCACGCAAACCGTCCAGCAGGCCTGGCGTGTCGGCTTTGTGCAAGGCATAACACTCGGTATCCGCTGGCACATTGGCACCCGCATACTGCTCGGGCCAAAGTGCCAGGCGCTCGCTGTCGCGCAAGGCCGTGGCGAACAAGGCCGGCTGTTGCAGGCGAAAACTTTTGTCGGTGCACACGTAAAAGAACGGTTTGATACCGTGTTCGGCGGTCATGGCAACCGAGCCGTTCATGGCGATGATGGGCAAATGGGCGAATTCGCCCAATGGAAAATGCTTGGCAGACGCACCGGAGGCAAGTATCACCACGGGGCCCTGCTGGGTGTTGCGACACGCCTCGAAATGGGAGAACGCCCCGCGTTCAGCGCTTGGCTGCGACGGAAGTGTGTTCATCAATGGCATCTTTAACTGGACAGTACAAACCACAATACTGATCCGTGTATATGCCGTGGCCGCTTTTACCTAACTTTACCTAGCTGAACATCAGTCAACCGCCATCCCTTGTTTGGCGGGGTTTTGGGGCCGCTGCGCAGCCCCAGAAAAACGCAAGCCAACGCTAGACTTCCGTCTGGCGGATACGTTTCTTGTCGATCTTGCCGACACTGGTCCGGGGGATCTCGTCCACACAACGCAACTGCCGTGGTATCGCCCACTTGTTCAAGTGCCCGCTGTCGACAAACGGCTGCAGGTGCCTGGCCAATGACGGCTGGTCCAGTTGCACACCCTCACAGCAGACCACCAGGGCCAAGGGTTGTTCCCCCCACTGTGGATCAGGAACACCGACGACAGCCACCGAGGCGACAAACGGGTGCTGGCTGATCAGGTTTTCCAGCGCTACCGAGCTGACCCACTCGCCACCGGTCTTGATCACGTCCTTGATCCGGTCGCGGATACGCACCACGCCCGCCGCATCGATACAAGCCAGGTCACCGGTGTGCATCCAGCCCCCCAACCACAGTGCTGCGCCTTGCTCCGGTTCGTGCAGGTAGCCTTGGGTCAGCCAAGGCGCGCGCACCACGACTTCACCCAGGCTTTCACCGTCGTGCGGCACCTCCCGGCCCTCGCTGTCGACGATACGCAGGTCCACCATGGCAATCGGCACACCGGCATCGATGCGCAGCGGCAATTGTTGCGCGATGGGCTTTGCCAGCAGCTCGGCACTCAGGTAGGTGATGCTGAGCAGCGGGCAGCTTTCCGACATGCCGTAACCACAGTGCACGCTGATGCCGCGCTCGCTGGCGCGCTGGGCCAGGCCCAGGGTCAGCGCGCTGCCGCCCAGCAGCATTTTCCAGCCGGCAAGGTCGGTGCGGCGCCCTTGCTCGCTGTCGAGCATCATCTGCAGCACCGTTGGCACGCAATGGGAGAAGGTCACCCCCTCCTCATGGAACAGGCGCACCAGGCGGTTGGGCTCGTAGCGCCCCGGGTAGACCTGCTTGATGCCAAGTGCCGTCGCCACGTAAGGCACGCCCCAGGCATGCACATGGAACATGGGCGTGATCGGCATGTACACATCGCCGGTGCGCAGCAGCGGTACCTCACCGCACGCGGCCAAAGTGCCCTGCTCGACCAGGGTATGCAGCACCAGTTGCCGGTGACTGAAGTACACACCCTTGGGGTTGCCGGTGGTACCGCTGGTATAGAACAGCGTGGCCAGCGAGTTTTCGTCGAAGTCCGGGAATTCGAAGTACGGTTCTGCAGCCGCCAGCATGGTTTCGTACTCGCCCAGCAGAGGCACGCCTTGCGCGGCGTGACCGCCGTCACTCAGGCGGATGAAGCCCTTCACTGTCGGCAGGTCGGCGCGCAGCTGCTGCATCAACGGCAGAAAGTCGTCGTGCACCAGCACCAGCCGGTCCTCGGCGTGGTTCATGGTGTAGCGCACCTGCTCGCTGGACAACCGCACGTTTACCGTATGCAACACTGCGCCCAGCATGGGTACGGCGAAGAAACACTCCAATGCGCGGTGGCTGTCCCAGTCGAGCAAGGCCACGGTGTCGCCAGGCTGGACCCGGCAGCGCTCAGCACGTTGGCCAGCCGTTGAATACGCTCCAGCAACGTGGTGTAGGTGTAGCGCAGCTTGTCGGCGTAGACGATTTCCTGGTTGGGCTGGTAGCGCACACCCGACAACAGCAGGCGCTTGATCAGCAGCGGGTACGCATAGGCCTGCTCGGCCGGGGGCATGACGCGGGTAGTGATCATGTGGGTGGCCTTCACAGTTGCCCGGCTCGAGCAGGTACAGGCTATCGCTGCCGGCCCTCACGCTGGCGCTGAGCGAGTGGATGCGTGGCAGCAGGCGGGCAAAGTAGAAGCGCGCGGTGCCGAGCTTGCTCAGGTGGAACGGCTCAGGTGCCGCATGGGCCAGGCACACCACAGCCATGCGCGCCCACAGGTAGGCGTAGAGGGTGTAGCCAAACACCTGAAGGTACTCCACCGCCGCCGCGCCAAGCTCGCGCGGGTTGCCTTGGCCACGGTCGAGCAACCAAGCGCTCAGTTCGTCGACGTTGTGCACGGCAGCCAGCAGTGGCGCAGCGAACTCGGCGTGCTCCACCGGCAGCGCCTCGGCAAAGGCGACCATTTCGTCAGACACGCCAAGGTAAGCCTTGCCACCATCACCCAACAGCTTGCGCCCGACCAGGTCGAGGGCCTGGATGCCGTTGGTACCTTCGTAGATCTGGGTGATGCGGCAGTCACGTATCAACTGCTCCTGGCCCCACTCACGGATATAGCCGTGGCCACCCAGTACCTGCTGGCCGTGCACGGTGGTCTCCAGCCCCATGTCGGTGAGGAAGGCCTTGGCCACCGGTGTAAGCAACGCCACCTTGGCTTCGGCCTTGGCGCAGGCAGCCGGGTCATCGCTGTACTTGGCCAGGTCCAGCTGCAACGCCACGTAGGTTGAAAACGCCCGCCCACCTTCGTTCAGCGCTTTCATGGTCAGCAACATACGGCGTACGTCCGGGTGGACGACAATCGGGTCGGCATGCTGCGCCAGTGCTTCGGCGCCTGTCGGCGCGCGGCCTTGCAGGCGATCACGGGCATAGGCGATGGCGCCCTGATAGGAGCGCTCGCCCAGGGCCAGGCCCTGGATGCCCACGCCCAGGCGCTCGTAGTTCATCATGGTGAACATGGCATTGAGGCCCTTGTTCGGCTCGCCGACCAGGTAGCCGGTGGCGCCATCGAAGTTCATCACGCAGGTGGCCGAGGCCTTGATGCCCATCTTGTGCTCGATAGAGCCGCAACTTACCGCGTTGGCCTCGCCCAGCGCACCGTCGGCGTCGACCAGCACCTTGGGCACCAAAAACAGCGAGATACCTTTGGGCCCGGCGGGCGCATCGGGCAGCCGCGCCAGCACCAGGTGGATGATGTTTTCGGTCAGGTCCTGCTCGCCGCCAGTGATGAAGATCTTCGTGCCGCTGAGGCGGTAGCAACCTTCGGCGATGGGCTCCGCGCGGGTGCGGATCAGCCCCAGGTCGGTGCCAGCGTGCGGTTCGGTAAGGCACATGGAGCCGGTCCAGCGGCCTTGGTACATCGGCGGCAGGTACAGCGCCTTCAGCGGCTCGCTGGCATGGTTGAGCAGTGCCAGGCAGGCCCCGGCGGTCAGCATTGGGTACAGGCCGAACGATAGATTGGCGGCATTGAGCATCTCCTCGAGCTGAGCACCGATCACCTTCGGCATGCCCATGCCACCGTATTCCGGGGCCCCGGCCACACCTACCCAGCCGTCGGTGGCGAATGCCCGATAGGCATCGGCGAAACCATCGGGAGTACGTACCTGGCCAGCCTCCCAGCGGCAGCCCTGCTCGTCGCCACTGCGGTTGAGCGGCGCTACCCGCTCGGCGATCAGCTTGCCGGCCTGTTCGAGTATGGCCCGGGCCGTGTCGCCGTCGACCACCTCGGCCAGTGCGGGCGTTTGCGCCCACCAGGTCGGGATGTCGAACACTTCGTTCAACAGAAAATCCATGTCACGCAGTGGCGGAAGGTAATCAGACATGAGGCGAACACTCGCTTTCTTGGGTTTTCGAATGGGCTTTGGCCTGGGCTTCGGCAGTTGCCTGGGGGCCCACGCCGCGCAGAAGGAAGTGCGACAGCGCCGGTATCAGCACCAGCGCGCCGAGCATGTTCCACAGGAACATGAAGGTCAGCAGCAAGCCCATGTCGGCCTGGAACTTGATCGGTGACCAGGCCCAGCCGACCACGCCGGCCGCCAAGGTGATACCGACCAGCCCTACCACCCGGCCAGTGAAAGCCACGGCTTTCTGATAAGCCTGGGCCAGGCTCAGGCCGGCGCGCTGGTAATGCAGCTGCACGCTAAGCAGGTACAGCGCGTAATCCACGCCAATACCCACGCCCAAGGCGATGACCGGCAAGGTGGCAACTTTGACACCAATGCCCATGGCCACCATCAGCGCCTCGCACAACACCGAGGTGAGCATCAACGGCAGAATCGCCACCAGCGTGGCACGCCAACTGCGGAAGGTGATCAGGCAGAACAGCGTCACCGCCAGGTAAACCAGCAACAGCATGCGGTGGTTGGCCTCGCGCACCACCACGTTGGTGGCGGCTTCGATACCGGCGCTGCCGGCCGCCAGCAGAAACTGATGCTCGGCGCTGCCGTTGGCCTGGGCGAAGCGCTCGGCCGCTGCGGCGACCTGGGCCAGCGTGTCGGCGCGGTGGTCCTTGAGGTAGGCGATCACCGGCATCAGCGAGCAATCGTTGTTGAACAGCTCCGGTGCGTTGACCGAGGCTTGCTGCGCGGCGTAGTTGAGCACGTCCTGGTTGCGCTGCAGGCTGTTCAGGCGCGGGTTGCCTTCATAGGTACCGGCGGTGATCTGGCGCACGGCGTTGGCCAGCGACACGGTGGTCTGCACACCCGGCAACTGTTGCAGCTCCCAGGCCAGGCGATCAGCGAGGATCAAGGTCTGGTATTGCAGGCAGCCTTCGGGGGCGGTCTTGACCATGACCGCGAAGGTGTCGCTGGACAGTGCGTAATGCTGGGTGATGTAGGCGTTGTCGAGGTTGTAGCGCGAATCCGCGCGCAGCTCGGGGGCGCCGCTGTCGAGGTCGCCGATTTTCAACTGCAGACTGCCCCAGATACCAAGGGCGGCCAAGGCCAGGGCAACCAGCAGCGCAGCGCTGGCCCACCTGCGTTGCGTGAAGCGGTCAAGCAGGTCCCACAGCCGGCCGAAGCCACGGTGTTGATCCGCGCGGGCATCGATGCGCAGCGCCCGCTCGGCAGCCTGGCGGCCCACACCGACATAGGACAGTGCCACGGGCATCAACAGCAATGAGGTGAAGATCAGCACCGCCACACCAATGCTGGCGGTAATTGCCAGGTCCTGTATCACCGGAATGTCGATCAGCATCAGCACGGCAAAGCCCACGGCATCGGCCAGCAATGCGGTGACACCTGCCACGAACAGGCGGCGGAACGTATAACGGGCGGCAATCTGCCGATGGGTACCACGGCCTATGTCCTGGAGGATGCCATTCATCTTTTGCGCGGCATGCGACACGCCGATGGCGAAGATCAGGAACGGCACCAGGATCGAGTACGGGTCGATGGCATAACCCAACCAGGCGACGATACCCAGCTGCCATACCACAGCAGTCAGCGAACACAGCACCACCAGCAAGGTGCTGCGCACACAGCGGGTGTAGCAGTAGATGATCACCAGGCTGGTGAGCACCGCCAGGGCAAAGAACGCCATCACCTGGATCAATCCGTCGATCAGGTCGCCCATCAGCTTGGCAAAGCCGATCACATGAATGCGGTACTGGCCGCTGGCCTGGTACTGGCTGCGCAACTGTTCGAGCTTTTGCGAAAAGGCATGGTAGTCCAGGCCTTTGCCGGTGGCTGAGTCCTGGTCGAGCAGCGGCACCACCAGCATGCTCGACTTGAAGTCGCGCGCTACCAGGCTGCCGACGATGTTGGCGCGCTCGATGTTTTGCCGCAGCTGTTCGATGTCGCCAGCCGCGCCCTGATAGCCGTCGGGCATGACCGGGCCACCTTGAAAACCTTCCTCGGTAACCTCGGTCCAGCGCACCGCCGGGCTCCACAGCGACTTCACCCAGGCCCGGTCCACGCCCTGGCTGAGAAACAGCTCGTCGTTGATGTGGCGCAGGGTCTGCAGGTAGCCGGGGTCGAAGATATCGCCCTGGGTGTTTTCCACCACTACCCGCACCGCATTGCCCAGGCCGCGCAACGAGGTGCGGTTGGCCAGGTAGTTCTGGATGTAGGGGTGGCTCTGCGGCAGCATCTTGTCGAAGCTGGGGCGCAGCTCCAGGCGGGTCAGCGCCATGAAGCCCAGCACCAGTGTCGCCAACAGCATGCACAGCAGAAATGGCAGGCGGTGGTTGAACACCAGGCGTTCCAGGCCATTGCCCGAGCGCGTGTCGAAATCGGCAAGGTTGCGGATTACCGGAAGGGTATCTTGGCGGTTAGCGGCCATCAGGGTCTTCTCTTGTTATGGGTGCGGCGTGGGGTTACCGAACAGGTTGCGCACGCCCCGCTCGCCCACCAGCACCAGGCCGTTGTCGGCATCGCTGGCGAGTGCGGTCACCGGGCCACGGGCGCTTTGTGGCACCGGGCGGAAGCTGGCGCCGTCGTCGCGGCTGAGCAACAGGTCGCCGGCCTGGCTGGCCAGCCACAGCTGCCCGTCGCGATCGATACCGGCGGCGGTGAGGCTGGTATTGACGCCCGTGTCGACCGGCTGCCACTGCTCGCCGCCATCGGTACTGCGATAAGCGTGGCCGCGCAGGCCGTATATCAGCAGCACACCGGGCTTGCCGATGGCGCCGAACAGAGTGCCGGCGTAGGGGGTATCGACGCGGCTGAAGCGCTCGCCGTTCCACTTCAACAGCAAGCCCTGCTCGCCCGTGATGTACAGGTTGTCAGCCACTGCGGCCAGGCTGGTCAGGTGCAGGCCTTGCGGGTTGTCGCTGTGGTCGAGCCAGGGCTGCCAGTGCTCGCCGCCGTCCGTGGTGCGCAGCAGCAGGTTGAACACGCCCACCGCGTAGCCATGACGAGCATCGCTGAACCACACATCGAGCAAGGCATTGTCGGTGCCAGCGCCGGGCAGCTGTTCAGCCAACGCTCGACCATCCAGCTGCCTTTGCCAGTGCACGCCAGCATCACGGGAGTGCAGTACCACACCATCATGGCCGACCGCCCAGCCCAGTTCAGGCGTGGCAAAGCTCACCGCATTCAGGTCGGCGCTGACCGGCACCTGGGCCTGCTGCCAGTGCGCGCCGTGGTCGTCGGAATAGAGGATATGCCCGCGTGGGCCGACCGCGACCAGGCGCTGCCCGGCCAAGGTCACATCACGCAGGGCGCTGCTGCTGGCCAGGGTGCTGGGCATGGCGGGCACATCCAGCACATCGGTGAATGGCGCCGCCTGTGCCGCGCCCTGCAGCGCGGCCAGGGCCAACATCACCACGCTGCATCGTTTGAAGACAGACATTGGCAACCTCTGTTCCATGGTTCAGCGAATGCCATTGCCGGCCAGTGACTCGGGCGACCACTGGGTTTTCGACAGCGGCTCGATGTAGCGGATGCCACCATAGGCACCGACCACGCCGTTGAGGTTGTAGGTGCCGCCGATCAGGTCGTAGATCATGAACGGCGTGGCGTCCGGGGTCTGCTTGTCGTAGCTCTGGGTCAGGAAGGCGAACGAGCCCCGGTACAGCTGGCCACGGGCGTCGTACTGGTCGGAGGCAAGGGCGATCCAGCTGTCTTCGTCAAGGTAGAAGCGGCGCTTGTGGTAGATGTGGCGTGCGCCGTCCTTGAGCTTGCCTTCCACCACCCAGACGCGGTGTTTTTCCCAGCGCACGAACTGCGGTGCCAGGTGGTTGGGCGTGATCACCTGCTTGACGTCGGTGTTGTAGGTCAGCTGGTAGGTGTTGTACGGCACGTACATTTCCTGCTTGCCCACCAGGGTCCAGTCGTAGCGGTCCAGCGCGCCGTTGAAGACGAACACGTCATCGTAGGTGCCAGAGCCGGAGGTGCCCGGGTTGGGCGTGTCGTAGGCCAGGTTGGGCGCCAGCTTCACCCGGCGCTGGCCTGGCAGGTATTGCCAGGCGTTGCGTGGCTGCACCAGCGGGTTTGCGGCGTCGCGCAGCATCATCGCTTCACCGGCACGGCGTGCGGGCCCGGTGTACACCAGTTTCATCTGGTAGTAGGTGTCCTTGGCGCCGATCGGCTTGGCCATGTCCTCGTAAATCGGGTAACTGATGTTGGCCTGTCCAGTGGTCGACAGCGACGGTTTGCCGGCGGCGTCGACGTTCCACGAGTCGTACTTGGCGGTCATGCTCACGCCCTGGTAACGCAGCAGGAAGTTCCACATGGCTTCGGCGCCGTTCTGCGGAATGGGGAACGGGATACCCGGCAGCACGTTGTCTACCGCAGTGCCGCCCTCCTGGCTTTTGGCAGCGGTGGCGTTCTTGCGGGTGTTGTCGAGCACCGCCTGCGGCAGCGCTACGCTGCGATGCGTCGGGTACACGTCGACGCGGTAGCTGGGATAGCGCTTGAGCAGTTCCAGGGTGGTGGCGGTCAGCTGAGCCTTGTACTGATCGGCATTCTTGCCATCGATCACCAGCAGCGGCTTCTCGCTGGCAAACGGGTCCGGCCGCATGCTGGCACCGCTCTGGTAGCTGGCCGGGGGCGTTTGCAGGCCGCCCTGGTAGGCCGGGATCGAGCCGTCGGCATTGCCGGCCTTTTCGGCGCCGATGGCGGTCAGGTTGCTGCCCAGGTGTGCAGCCTGGTCAGGGGAAACGGCCGCCTGGGCGGCATTGAGCGCGGCCAGCGACAGGCACGAGGCAAGCAGGGTACGTACGAAATTCATGATGGTTGTCTTCCTGTGTAGGCGGTAGGAAACATGACTCAGAAGGTCGTCTTGACGGTCAGGTACAGGGCGCCACGGTCTTCAGTGGTGGCACCACCCCCCGAGAAGGAGGCGTAGCCGCCGCCGTAGCAGGTGTAATCCTGTTCGCCGTCCAGGGCATTGGGGGTGCTGCCGTCGGTCTGGCCGTCCTTGCAGGCCTTGGTCTCACCGAAGCTGTCGACGTACTTGAGGTCGACGAAGTACTGGTTGTAGATCGCAGCGCTGAAACCCACCGCGTAGTTGCCAGTGTTCTCGGCACCGCCACCCTGCACCGGCGATACACCGTCGATGCCGACGTTGACCGAAAGCGGCATGCTCAGGTCCATGCCCGGAAACACCTGGTACCAGGTAGGGGTGAAATTGACGGCGATGCCCCAGTTGTCGCGGGTGGCCTTGTCGATGCCGCGGTAGCTGCTCTTGCCTTTGTACAAAGCTTCGTTGTGGCTATCGAGCTTGAGCAGGTTGCTGTAGAACAGCTCGCCCAGCAGGGTTGCCGAGTCGAACAGCGGTGTGTCGCCAATCGTCATCAGGCCGTTGAGGGTGAAGTGCAAGGTGTCGCCGGTGGCGCTCAGGCTGTCGCCATCCTTGGGCACGTCGTAGATCACCCCGCTGCTGGGCAGCCGTGCCGGCAGCAGGCCAAAGCCGCCGCCCAGGCCGCCTTGGCCGGGGGCGCTGACGATTGCCGGAATGCTCGCCAGCGGCATGTTGTGGCGGATGTTCAGGTCGCTGCCGACGCTGATGCCCGCCACATCCTTGGAGAGGCTCAGCCCATAAATGTCGATGTTGTCGGCGTAGGCAAACTGGTAAGTGGTGCTTTGCAGCGAGTTGTAGAGGTTGCCGATCGCGCCTTGGCGGCTGCCCGGTGGGTTGCCGAATGGGCCGTTGGCCACGGTCATGCCGCGCGCATCGAGCCAGGCCTGGGGCAGGATCTCGGACGTCTTGCGGTAGTAGAAGCCGAGGGTGCCGCCCAGCCACTCTGGCGACCACTTGGCCATGATGCCCCAGTCACCGCTTTTGCCGGGGGTCAGGTCATGACCGCGGCGAATGGTGGTGAGCGCACCGCGCACCGGGATCAACCCCGGCGTACCGGTGTGGCCCAACAGGAAGCTCTGCGCGCCCTCACCCACCACATCAGAGCCGCCATAGTACGTGCCGGCTTCAGGCAGCCGGGCGGCATCCCAGTCGAAGAAGTACTGGGCACCCAGGGTGAGCTCGGAGTTGACCAGGAACGCGGTCGACAGCTGGTTGCGGGGTACGAAAAGCTCCTTGGCCTCGGTGCCCGGCGAGGCCGCCAGCTTGGCCAGGTCCAGGCCTGATTGGCCATAACTCAGCGAATGCACCGGGTTGAGCAAGGTTTCACCCCAGAACAGGTTGTGCTGGCCCAGCTTGGCGCTGACCTGCGACGCTTCGCCCACGTCACGGCTCATGAACACGAAGGCATCCAGCACTTCGCCAGACGGGCCGCTGTAGTAACGCTGGGCGTAGTTGCTCAGGTGTGGGCTGCCTAGCGGGATGCCGGTCCCAGGCAGGCCATTGAGGCTGGGGTTGATACCCGATTGGTCACCGTTACCGTTGACGAATGGGTTGCTGTTGGAGCCGGTGTTGTCATAGGCCTTGTCGTACCAGCTGGCAGTGCTGACGCGAAAACCGCTGTTGCCCTGGTACACCACATCCAGCTCGGTCAGCAGGTCGACCCGGTTGGTGATGTTGGTGCCGGCCTTGCGGAAGTTGTAGTCGCCGTCGTTGCTGTTGGGCGTGCCCAGCAGGCGCTTGTCGGCACTCTCGGTACGCACGCCGTAGTTGTATTTGACGGTATTGTCGAAGCGCACGGCCCAGTCTTCATGGCCGGTATCGACTTCGAACGCCTGGGCGGCGGGCAGCGTGAGCAGGCCGATGGCGCAGGCGAGCAGGCAGCGCTGTGGTTTCACAGCACGGTGAATGCGGTGTTCTGGCATTACGATGGCTCCACGTATTGTTATTGTTTTTTAGCCGCCCGTCTGTTGCGGGCGTGGCTGGGGCGTCCATGCGTTACTGCAGGTTTGCGGCGTCCAGTCGGCGGATCAACGCCTCGGCCAACGGCCAAGGGCCGAAACCGGAAGCCGGGTTGAGGTGGCCAACGGCGCCCAGGTTGACCAGCTCGCTGCCCCAACGCCGGGCCAGCTCACCGGCAGCGGCGTAGCTGGCGAGGTGGTCATTGCTGCTGGCCGCGACAATGCTGGGAAAGGGCAGCGGCGTAGGTGGAAGTGGCGACCAGCCCATCTCGGCCAGGCTGGCCGGGCTTGGGTAATGCTCGGGCCAGTGGGCGTCGAGGTCAGGTGGGGCCGCCAGCAATGCGCCCTTGATCGCCCGCCCGTAGCGCGCCGCCCAGTGGGCGACCATCAAAGTGCCGGCACTGTGTGCCACCAGCAGCACCGGGCCATCGACCTGTTCCAGCTCGCGCTGGATTGCCTCGACCCGGGCGTTACAGCACAGGCCGTCGACTTCCAGCGGCGGTACGCTGCGCACCTTTGCCAGGCGGCCGGCAAGCAGGGTCTGCCAGTGTTCGGCCACGTGGCCGCGCAGGCCAGGGACAATCAGCACGGTGGCTGTGGTTTGCAGTTTTTCCACGGTGAACCTCGTGTGCGGTTTAGCGCTTGAAGTTCACAGTAAACAGGCCTCCACCGGGGTGCTTTACATTGGGCGTCAGGCGCTTTTCATTTGATGACAACCACATAAACAGGGCTTTGCTTTTCAATTGATGACACGCAGGCTATAAAACCAGTGGCCCTGCAAACCCCGGCTTTAGGGACAACAATAAAAAATGCCTGCTCTCGTTCGTGCCGCCAGCTTGACCAACTACCTGGAAGTGTCCCGCCATCTGGGCCTCAACCCCCATGCACTGCTTGCGCAGGTCGGCCTTAACGCCGCCTTGCTCGACGACCCCAACCGGCGTATCCCGGTGGCCAGCGTCATCAGTTTGCTGGAAGCTTCCGCCAGCGCCACGAAGTGCGAGAGTTTTGGGTTGCGCATGGCCGAGCTGCGCCAGCTATCGGACTTCGGCGAAATCAGCCTGTTGCTCAGCCACCAACGCAACCTGCGCGATGCGCTGCAGGTGATCGTGCAATACCGCCACCTGCTCAATGACGCGCTGGCCATTCATATCGAAGAAGCCGGCAAGACCGTGATCATTCGCGAAGAGGTGATCAACGAACGCGCGCCCTGCAGCCGCCAGGCCACCGAGTTGGCCATCGGCGTGATGATGCGCTTGTGCGCGGCACTGCTGGGCGCCCACTGGCACCCGATCAGTGCCAACTTCACGCATGCGGCCCCCGCCGACCCCGCCATTCATCGGCGCATCTTCGGCTGCACGCTGGTGTTCGGCAGCGAGTTCAACGGTATCGTCTGCCCCGCCGCCGACCTCGACAGCGCCAGCCCGCAGGCCAACGAAGCCATGGCCCGCCTGGCACGGCGCTACCTCGACACGCTGCCGGCCAGCGGCGTACCGTCGCTGGAACTGGAACTGCGTAAAACCATCTACCTGCTGCTGCCCATGGGCCGTGCCACCATCGAGCAGGTGGCGCAGACCCAGGGCATGAACGTGCGTACATTGCAGCGGCGGCTGGAAGAAAATGGTTTGACGTTCAAGGACCTGATCAACAACGTGCGCCGCGACCTGGTGATGCGCTACCTGGAAAACCCCGGCTACTCGCTGGGGCGCATCGCCGACATGCTCGGTTACTCGATGCCCAGTTCGTTCACCCGTTGGTTCATCGCCCAGTTCGGCATGCCACCGGCTGTTTGGCGGGTTCAGCACACGCCGCAGCCATGAGCCCATGGTGGTCTTGGCGGCGGTTCAAGACGCCGCTTCGCCGTCCAGCACGATAAAGACCTGCCCATCCTGTTGCTCGATCGGGTAGCTGGCGACTTTCAAGGCCTTGGAGTTGATCAGGTAGCCGCTGGCCAGGTCGAAGCGCAGACCATGCGCACAGCACTGAATGACCCGCCCTTCCAGGCGCCCACCGCACAACGACGCGCCCTGGTGCGGGCAACTGTCGTCGATGGCGTATAGCGTGTCGGCGACATTGAACAAGGCCACGCTGCGGCCCTCGCAGGCCAGCAGCACCCGGCCATTGCGCTCCGGCAGTTGCTGAGGGCTCAGTGCGATACGCCGGTTCATGCCTGCACCACCGCTTGCAAGGCGTCATTCATGGCGGCAAACAGCGCCTCGGCTGGCCGCACCCCGGCAAGCAGCGGGCCCTGGTTGAAGCGATAGCGTGGTACGGCGCTGCCCGCTCGCCCTGCACCGTCAAGGAACGGGCTGCCATCGTCACGCAAACAGTCGATCACCTGCCCGGGCTCAAGCCCGCAACCCTGGGCGATGCCGAGCAATGTGCGGGTATCACCCAGGTCGCGGCCCTGGTGGAAATAGGCAATGAACAGTTGCGCCAGCAACGCTTCCTGCTGCGGCGCGCTGAGCAGGCTGCCGGCCCGTTGCATCAAGCGGTGGGCATTGCCGGTATTGGGCATGCGACGGATGCGCGAAAAATCGATGTCCTCGCCCACCACACTGGCAGCAGCACGCACCTGAGCCTGGCGCTCGCGTACCGCCTGCTCGCTGCCCAGGCGTTGCAGGTAGAAGGTATTGAAAGGCACCCCGTTGGCAGGCAGCCCCGGCAGCAACTGAACGCCCCGCCAGTGTATCTGCACCTGTACCTGTGGCTGCTCACGCTGCAGCAGCAACAAGGCCGCTTGCAGGTGCCGCTGGCCAATCAGGCACCAAGGGCAGACGAAATCGAAAAACACTTCGATGGACAACAGCTGTTTCACAGTTTCAACTCCTGGAGCGCAGACGGTCCATGTCGCGGTGGTAGTGACGCTTGGCGATAAAGAACACGGCCGCCGCCGCGATGCTGATCAGCGGCACCAATTGCAGCGCGGCCTGCAGCCCGATCAAGTCGGACACCCGACCCGTGATCAGTGGCCCGGTGGCCAGGCCCAGCAGGTTGTTGGCCAGGGTCAGGGTGGCGAATGCCGTGCCATGCACCGATGCATGGGTAAGGTTGGCAACCATGGCGCTGGACGGGCCATTGGTACCGGCGGCGATCATCATGCCCAGGCAAATCAGTACCAGTTGCGCGGTGCCGGCAGGCAGCGCAAAGGCAATGCTCAGCAGCATGCAACTGCCCAGGCAGTAGGCGATGGCCAGGCTGATCTTGCGGTCCGGGCGCTGTCGCCCAAGGCGGTCGCAGAGCATGGCGCAGAGGATCATGCCGATACCGCTGCACAGCACGATGACGGCGGCGATTGCCCCGGCACGGTCGGTACCCATGGCGTAATAGCGGTTGAGGTAACTGGGCATCCACACGATCAGGGTGCCACCGACGAACAGTTGCAGGCCGCTGCCGACATAGGCGGCGATGACCGACCGGCTGCTGTACAGCGTGCGCAGCGGTCGGCTGGCCTTGTCGAGCGCCTGCTGCGCGCACTTGGGTGCAATGCGCGCCTCCTTGACGATCATCGGATACACCATCGCCAGCACCAGGCCGAACAATGCCATGCCAGCAAATGCCCAGCGCCAGCCCAAATGCTGGGCCAGCACGCCGCCCAAGGCCATGCCCAGCACCGAACCGAACATGCCGCCGGCCATGAACGCCCCGGCCAGCGTCGAGCGCATGTCGCGGGGGAACACTGCGACCACCACGGCAATGCCGACACTGCCATAGGCTGCCTCGCCAACCCCGACCAAAAAGCGCGCAATGAACATTTGCGGGTAGTTTTCCGCCAGGGCACAGCCGAGCGTGGCCAGGCTCCACAACACTGCCATCAACACCAGGCTGCGTACCCGGCCGAAGCGGTCGGCCAACAAGGAAAGTGGAAAGGTCAGCAGGCCGACCATCAGCGCGACGATGCCGCTGAGCAAGCCGAGCTGGCTGTCGCTGAGCGCCCATTCGCCCTTTAGCAGCGGGAACACCGCATTGAGCACCTGGCGCGACATGTAGTCGGAGATCAACAGGCCGAAGGTCAGGGCAAACACCACCCAGGCGTAGCGCCGGGGGACGCTGTGGGCGGTGTCGGTGCCGGAGTCTTCGGCACTGGCGAGATAGGTGGCCATGTTGCCTCCTTGGGTGTGGTGTGGGTTTTTCTTGTTGTTATGCACTACTGCTCAAGCTTGGTCGGCCCCTGTGGGAGCGGCCTTGTGTCGCGATAGGGCTGCAACGCAGCCCCAGGATTTCAGTGCAGATGCACCTTTTGCAGCCCTATCGCGACGCAAGGCCGCACTCATCTGGCCGTGCCAACGTTTGTATCAAGTACGCTGCGGCACACCCTTCTCACCCGCCTGGCGGTTCGGCGCCATGCCATTGGCTTTAAGCGTCTGCTCGATACTGTCGTACTGCTGCCCGATGCGGTAAATGGCCGGGCCTCCTTGCCGCTGGCAATCTCGCGCCCCAGTTCGTGGGCCACGCGCACGGTCTGCTGGATCTGCTGCACCGAGGTGAAGCGTTTGCCGTGCTGGTCGATGATGGTGTCTTCGTTGCCACAGCGCGGGTGCAGGCCCATGGCCAGGGCCATGGTGTTGAACGGCAGCACGTTCTTCAGCAACGATTCGGCGGTCAGGGTGCAACCGTCCGGTGCGCGGTGGATGAAGTTGAAGAAGTTGAACGGGTTGGGGCCGTCGAAACCGCCGCCAATGCCGATCCAGGTCAGGTTCAGCGGGCCCATGTAATCACCACGGCGCACGATGCGCTCGAGGGTTTCCAGGGCATGCATGCCGGTCAGTTGGAAATGCGGCTGGATGTTGCTGGCCTGCAGGCGGCGCAGGTGCTCACGGACCCAGGCCGGGCCGGCCGGTACGGTCATTTCGCTGTAGGCGGCGTGGATTGCGGGGCTGGCCAGCGAGGTACCTTCGAGGTATTCGGGGTACAGCAGCTCCATGATGTTCATCTGCGTGGTGTTGATGGCCACGGTGACCTGATCGGGGCGCGGTGTCAGCTCGGCGAGCATGTGCCGGGTGTCGTCCGACAACCACTTGGCTGCCTCGCCTTCGCCTTCCGGGGCGAAGGAAATCGAACCGCCAACCTGAATGATCATGTCCGGCACCGCTTCGCGGACTCCGGCGATCAGCTCGTTGAACTTGGACAGCCGCTTGGAGCCTTTGCCGTCCAGCTCACGCACGTGCAAATGCAGCACGGTTGCGCCTGCCTCGTAGCAGTCGACGGCCTTTTGCACCTGCTCGTCCATGGTCAGCGGAATGTCTTCAGGGAAATCTTCGGGCATCCACTCAGGGCCATAGGGGGCCACGGTGATCACCACCTTTTCCATGTTTTCCGGGTGCAACGAATCGTCGAAGAATTGCATGCTGTAGTCCTCGCTATTGTTTTTGTGCGGTTGCCAGCGGCTGGCTTAGAAGGTGCGGCTGCCTTTGATCCCGGCGCGCTCCATCTTGCGATGGCACGGTGGGTAATCCATGACGGCGTAATGCTGGGTGCTGCGGTTATCCCAAATTGCCACGCTGTTGGGCTTCCAGCGCCAGCGCACCTGGTATTCGGGCAGGTAAGCCTGGCTGATGAGGTAACGCAGCAGGTCGCCTGCGCCGGGGTTGGCGTCCTGGCCGAAACGCACCCGCTGCGGCGTGTGGTAGTTGCTGAAGTGGGTGGTGAAGGCGTTGACGAACAGCACCTGCTCGCCGGTTTCCGGGTGGGTGCGTACCACCGGATGCTCGGCATCGGGGAATTGCGCCTTGAGTGCCAGCCGTTTTTCCAACGGCATGGCGGCGCCGAAGCTGGCCTCGATGCTGTGGCGGGCGCGCAGGCCTTCGATGTTGGCCTTCACCTCGCTGGGCAGGTTTTCGTAAGCCAGCACCATGTTCGCCCACAGGGTGTCGCCGCCCACCGGTGGGCATTCGACGCAGCGCAGCACGCAACCCATGGGCGGTGCTTCACGCCAGGTGGCATCGGTGTGCCAGGCATTTTCGTAGCGGTCATTGGGCTGGTCCGGGCGCTTGTAGATCTGCACCAGGCCCGGGTGCTCCGGGTCGCTTCCTGCCACCGGGTGGTCCTCCAGCTCGCCGAAGCGACGGGCGAAGGCCACGTGTTCGGCACGGCTGAAGTGCTGGTCGCGCAGGAACAGCACACGGTGCTGAAGCAACTGCTGGCGCAGCTGGGCGAACAGGTCGTCGTCGTGAATCGCGTCGGCCAGGTTGACGCCACTCACCTCGGCACCGATCGCGCAAGTCAGTTGTTCGATGTGCATGCTGTTGCCCTCTTCAGATGACGAAGATCGACGAGCCGGTGGTTTTGCGGGCTTCCAGGTCACGGTGGGCCTGAACCGCGTCCTGAAGGGCGTAGTGCTGGTTGATTTCGATACGGATGCGCCCGCTGCTGACGTGATCGAACAACTCGCCGGCCAGGTCGGCTTTTCTGCCGGGTCGGCGATGAAGTCGGCCAGGGCCGGCCGGGTGAGCTGCAGAGAACCCTTGATCGCCAGCAACTGCGGGTCGAACGGCGGGATGGTGCCCGACGCCGTGCCAACGCATACCATCAGCCCGCGGCGCTTGAGCGAGTCGAGCGAGCCGGTGAAGGTGTTCTTGCCGACACTGTCGAACACCACGTTCACCCCAACCCCGTCGGTCAGCTCGCGTACACGGCTGGCCACGTCCTCGACGCTGTAATTGATGATGTGGTTGCAGCCATGGGCGCGGGCGACCTCGGCCTTGGCTTCGGTGGACACGGTGCCGATCACGTTCAAGCCCAGCAGCCGTGCCCACTGCGCGACAATCAGGCCCACGCCGCCAGCAGCCGCATGCAGCAGCACGCTGTCACCGGGTTTGAAGGCGTAGAGGCGGCGCAACAGGTAGGCCGAGGTCAGGCCGCGCATGGTCATGGCGGCAGCGGTCTCGAAGGCAATGGTTTCCGGCAGTTTGATCAGCGCCGCAGCGGGGATCAGGCGTTCGGTGCAATAAGCACCCAGGGTATTGAGGAACCCGGTGTAGGTGACCCGATCACCGACACCCACCTGGGTCACCCCCTCGCCCACCGCCTCCACTACCCCGGCAGCTTCCACGCCGATGCCATTGGGCAGCGGGATCGGGTAAGTGCCGTTGCGAAAGTAGGTGTCGGCGTAGTTCAGGCCAACCGCCACCTGGCGCAATCGCACCTGCCCCGGGCCGGGCTCGCCCACTTCGGCGTCCTCATAGCGCAGTACCTCGGGGCCACCGGTCTGATGGAAACGTACGACTTTGGACATGCTTGTCTCTCCAATCATCGATCTGGACGCCAGGCGTCAGTTCTGGGTGATTGGACTGTATGCCCTTGGCTTGCAGGGTGCTTCGCATCGGACGACAGCGGGTTTTCATTTGATGACAGCGCGTTCATCGCCCAGCGTTCGGCCAACCTGCTTTATTCATGAGCCTGCTGGATGCTTGTCAAAGCCGGCAATCAGACGCTGGGCATTCTCTTCGCAATCCATCCCCTGCGGCTTGTCTTCGATACCGGCAATCACCGCCAGCAGCTGTGCCCGGTTCTGCGCCAATCGCTGCTGCATCGCCTCGATCTCTGCCACTTTGCGCTTGAGGCTTGCCAGCAACAAACCATGATCAGCCGGGGCTGCACCGGAGGCGTCGGTCAGCTTGCGCATTTCATCCAGGCTGAACCCCGCCTGCTGGCCACAGGTAATGATTTCCAGCGCCCGCACCACCTGCTCCGGGTAGTCCCGGTAACCATTGCCCAGGCGCCGGGCGGCAATCAACCCGGTGGCTTCGTAGAAGCGGATACGCGACGCACTGAGCCCCGTACGTCGCGCCAGTTCACCAATTTTCATCTCGATACCCTTGCGCTATTGACCTTAAAGTTGACTTTAACCTTAGCCTTCTCCCGAACCTAGCCCACGCGTGCAGTAACCGATGCGTGGTAGCCACCATTCGGAGATCGCCATGACGCCGTTCCAACCCCTGCTGCTGCCCAATGGCAGTGTCATACCCAACCGCATCGCCAAGGCGGCGATGGAAGAGAACCTGGCCAACCCGGACCAGACCCCTTCCGACTCATTGCTGCGGCTGTACCAGGCCTGGGCCGAAGGCGGTGCCGGGCTGTTGCTCACCGGCAACGTGATGGTCGACCCCAGCGCCATGACCGGCCCGGGCGGTGTCATGCTCGACGCCAGCCAGCCGCTGCAGCGATTTCGCGACTGGGCCCGTATAGGCCGTGCCCATGGCGCGCAGTTCTGGATGCAGATCAACCACCCAGGGCGGCAGATGCAGGCCAACCTTGGGCAGCCCACGGTAGCGCCTTCGGCCATCGCCTTGGACATGGGCGGCCTGTCCAAACTGTTCCCTCGGCCCAAGGCACTGGACGAAGCCGAGATCGCCGCACTGATCGAGCGCTTCGCTCGTACTGCGGCCCTGGCCGAAGAGGCCGGCTTCAGTGGTGTACAGGTGCACGCCGCCCATGGTTATTTGCTGAGCCAGTTTCTGTCGCCGTTGAGCAACCAGCGCCGGGACCGCTGGGGCGGCAGCCTGGAGAACCGCGCGCGGTTATTGCTGGAGGTGGTCAAAGCCGTGCGCAAGGTGGTTTCGCCCGGCTTCGCCGTGGCCGTGAAGCTGAATTCAGCGGACTTCCAGCGCGGCGGTTTTGAACCTGCAGATGCCCGTCAGGTGGTGCTGTGGCTGAACCAATTGCCCGTAGACCTGGTGGAGCTGTCCGGTGGCAGCTATGAAGCACCGGCCATGCAGGGCGACGCCCGTGACGGCCGGACCCTGGCCCGCGAGGCGTACTTCCTGGAGTTTGCCCGAGAGATCGCCGCCATTGCGAAGATGCCGGTGATGGTCACCGGCGGTATTCGCCGCCTGCCGGTGGTCGAGCACGTGCTCGCCAGTGGCGTGGCCATGGCCGGAATAGCGACAGCCCTGGCTGTAGAGCCTGGCTTGCCCCAGCGCTGGCTGAACGGCGAAGCGACAGCCAGCGCCGAACTGCAGCCGATTCGCTGGAAGCGCAAGGCGTTTGCCGCACTGGCGTACATGGCCTTGGTGAAACTGCAGATGCGCCGGCTGGCAGCAGGCAACAGGCCCAAGGCGCATGCGTCACCGTTGCGCGCCTTGTTGCTGGAGCAAGGCTGCACGTTACTGCGGGTAAGGCAGTACAGGCGTATGATGAGAAGCCGAGCTGGATGAGGGGCTACCTGCCGCCTCAACTCGCCTGGCCTGCCTTCATCGCCGTTCTCTACCGGAGCACTGCCATGAACAAACCCCATCACGCGCTGCTCTTCGCCCTGGCTGCGCTTGCTGCCTGCTCATCCAACTCTGCGCAGTACCAAGACCAGCCACTGGTGGCCAAGGTCGGTACCGGCATGAGCAAAGACCAGGTCGTGCAAATAGGCGGCAAACCTGATGCCGAGACCGACCGTACCGTGGTGCCCGGCACCTGCTTCGACTACATGCTGACCCAGGCCGGCAAACGGCAACCCTACAGCGTCAGCTTCGACGGCAACGGCAAGGTGGACAAGACCGCCTTCATGACCTGCGCCGAATGGAGCAATGCCCAGCACAAGGCCCGCCTGCCCAGCATGGGCGGCTCAAGCGGCTCGGGCTACTGATTCAGTCCAGGCAGTCCTTGGCAGCTTGACGCAATTTGTCGCCAGACAGAAAGCTGCCCTTGTAGAAAGTCGCGCGGCTGCCATCGCGGGAGTCGACCACGTCCAGCACATCGTCACTTGCCACCGCGCTGGATGCCGTCAGCCGGTAGCCATGGGCTATCGACTTCTGCGTGGCCTGGGGCGCCAGCGCCTGCCATTTGGGCAAGACACAGGTGGCGTACTGCTGCGGCGTTTTTTTGGTCAGTTTGCTGGCAGTGGGCTTGCCAGGCGTTGCGCAGCCGGCAAGGCTGGCGACTAGCGCAGAAGCGACAAAGATACGAAAAATAGGCATTTGCAATTGGCCATTAGGGATACGCCGCATTCTAACGGGGGTTGCGCCGAGTTTCTAATCAACCAAGGTCTTGCTGCGTTTTTTTCGCGCAATTGACACAGTCACAACGCGCCAACGACAACCAAACAACACGCCGGCTGATTAACCAAGGCTGGTTGAAAGTAATGAATTGTTTTAAGCGAGGGAACGAATTCGTTCTTCCCTGCTTCTGATTAGCATCCGGCAACGGCAATCACCGGCCGGCTTCACCCACCCGCATTGATCAGCGCGCTTCGCCAAGGAGAATCCCATGTTGTGGTGGCTGGAAATACTCGCCCAATACGTAACTTCCACCGGCTTGGCGGTACTCTGTATCTTCGTGTTCTGGGCTTATGGCCTGGCATTCGGCAGGGCCTACATGAAGGTCCTCTCTGGCCTGCTGGCCGCCATGCTGCTAATGATCGCCGCATGCCCACATGGCGTGGACTTTGCGTTGGGCAATCACATGGCGCCTGGTGACGTCAGTGCCCTACTGCTGTTCCTTGCCGATGCAACAGGGGTGATAACAGCGGTGGTAGTGGCCTCGTTTTTCTTCAGCCCCGGGCGTTTGCAAGACGAAGCCTGAGCGCGATGACTGGCGCACACCTGATATTTCTGCCAGTAGCGTGGGCGGCGGAACGCTGAGAAAGTGAAACTGCCCATGGGGCATCACTACGACTCGGCAAGGAAACCTACCATGCAAAATAACGCCAACAGCACGCTGTTCTTCTATCAGAACGGCAAACTCATCACCCTTAAAACCGGTGAACAGGGCCGTAGCATCTTTCGTTCTTCGGATGTGCCACTGGCCGAGCAACAATCCAACGGCACCCACACCAGCGGCTTGCTGGTGACCGACGACAAGGGCTCGGTGCTGCAGGTGCAGGAGAAAAGCTGAAGTTCCAAGCAAGCGCCTTTCACACAGCTATTGCGTTTCACCCCGCCCTGAGGCGATGCTCACAGGCCCGTCGAAGCAGAAGACAAGGAAGGCCTTTAGCACTATGGAGACGCTGCACAACATCAAGTCAGACCTGGTCAGAACTGCCGAGCACCTGGACAAACTCAGCCAAGCCATGAGTGGCCACGCCAGGTTCATGGCGGCGCGAGGTAGCTCTCCGAGCGAGCTCGATGTTACCGCGCACATCAGGTCCATCGATGTGGTGGCGCACGAGTTGCGCGCCGTGGCCGCAAGAATCGACGACATTGAAGGTGCTTGATGATAGGCATCTGAACGGGAAATCTACCCGGTTCAAGGCGCCGCCCCCAAACGCGGGGTCAGGGCTTGGCTCCCCGGTACAGTACGATGGCCGCAACATCCAAGGCCAGTACACTGCCTACAAACAGGGCCATGACGTACAGGTCTTCAGTAAGCATTGCCGTTCCCCCAAATGCACCACTTTCTCTGGGGGCTTGCAATTAATGCTCCAGTTACCATGTGGTAACCGGACAGCGACTCAGCTGAACTTGAGCTTCAACACTTTGCTCAGCGCCCAACCACTGAAGACATAGAATGCATCGAGGTAGAAGCGCCCTGCATAGTTGGGCAGCGGTGCGTGATTCAACAGCACATCCGGGTCAGGCGCGGGCGGAAACAGGGCATAAAAGCCGTTGGGCAGCACAGCCAGCGCCAGCAATGACAAGTAGGTCGAGGCTTGCAGCCAAGTGGCACGATTGCCGAGCCTGGCGGACCACTTCAGGCCGTAGTAAGCAACCAGGCCAGCAACCGGCAACACCCAAAAATGCGTCGGGATCCCAATGAACATTTCGGCGACAACGCTTCTTGCTTCCACCCGCTGTTCTCCATTCAAATGCGACGATTATCGCGGGCGGGGCCAGCAAATGCAAAAACGGCGCGGTTCAAGCCAGCTCCGGCTCCACCAGCCACTTCTTGAACTTTGCCGGTGAGCCGGCATACAGCGCATTGGGCGGAACATCCTCGGTTACCACGCTGTTCGCCGCGATCACGCTGTTATGGCCAATATTGATGCCAGGCAATACCACGGCACCCGCGCCAATCCAGGCATTGTCGCCCACGGTAATCGGGGCGATGTAGTCATTGTCCTTGCGCCGCTGGGGGTTGATATCGTGGCTGGTCGTACACAAACGCACCTGCGGGCCAAGCATGGCCATGCGGCCGATGCGGATAGTTGCTTCGTCGAGGAGCACGCACCCGCTGTTGATGAAAGCGCCCTGCCCCAATTCAAGGTTGCCGCGCTCGAAGTAGAACGGCGGGCGAATGACTACATGGCTTTGGGTACGGACACCGGTTTTGGCCAATAGGCGATTCAACTGTTTTTTACCCAGGTCATGGGTATCCAGCAGGCGCATGAACTGACGCGGAGACAGGTGTTTTTTGAGTTTTGCGACGAATAGGAGCAAGCGAGACATCCGACAGTGGTAATGGTGTTGATCGCGTCAGCGAGACACTAGCAGGCAGCTTATCGGTGCCTCCTGCCATTTCTTGAGCACGCGAGTTTACGCGGCCCATTGGCAAAAAGCCCGCTCTGGACGGCGGGCTTTTTTGTTTCGTCGGTTGAATGATCACGCTTTTGAACACATCAGCGCGGCATCCAGCAACCTGCCGTGGTCGTACCAGGCATCACGTTGATAAGCCGTGAACTGGTGCTGGGTTCCCGTGCCGCGCAATTCTACAAGACCATCAGCCTTGTCGGGGTCGGTGCTTTCGATGAACAGCTTGACCGAGTTATCGCCATCGACTTCATAGGTTTTCACATGCCCTGGAAGTTCGCCTTTGACGCACCCCAGATACGCGGGTGGGCTTTTCGCGGTCGTGCCAGCGGTATAATCGTGGCTGTCACGCACATCAGGGTTTTGTGCGCAGCCTGCCATTAACAACGTGGCAAACCCGGACACCAGTATTGCGCCGGCAAGCGATCTTGAGCTCTTCACGCGACACGCTCCTGCCCCCCATCGAAAACTGGGAAAGTGTTGCCAAGCAGCCTGCCCATTTTTTGGTTTTCTTATGCCCATGTTACTGCTCAATGACAACCGGGCATTAGGTTTGTTTGCTATATAGGTTCTGGGGCGTACCCCTCGCGCCCTGCATCAGTAGCGACGGTATTCCTGCCCGCCACGGTCTCCGTCATAGTAATGGCGGTGATGCCTGCCGTCGTGCCAGTACGGCCAACAACCACTGAGCAACAACAAACCGGACAACACCACAACCCATGCAGTCTTGCGTTTCATGTGCGAACCTCCGGCGGGCGAAGCCATGCCTTCCCTGAGTTGGACCGCACGGGGTTGGGATGTTCAGGCAGGCGCAGGCCGTTGGTCATCTTCCATGCATAATTTCATTTACCCGGCGGCCCTGGCTGCGGTTGGCCCCGATTACGCGTATGGCGTACCCATAACAGGGGTCAGGCAATGGCATTGAGAAACACGTAAGTTGCCGCCAGGTCCAGCACCAACACAGCAACCACGCCGAAAATCATGTAATAGCGGTCATCCTGAGTCATTTCTGCGTACTCCGCATGATCAATGTCTCAGGACTACAGCAATTCCCGTTCCATCTACTGGGTGGAGCCTGCGGGCGCCGGTGGAGCCAAGCAAACAGGTGGGGCAATTAGTCCTTGACCTGGCATACACCATTGGCTTTGTTCTTGCCGGTATATGAGACGTCAGGCGAGCCATCCGGATTGATCGACAACGATACCGTTAACCCGCTGCCTTTGGCTTCGTAGTAGTTGTCGTTGAATTTTTTCAGTTTGCCTTCCTTGCCATTGATATAGATCGGCCCGCCCTTGTCGGCATGAACCTCGATGTTTCCGGGGCACGTCGCGTTCAACAGCGGAATGCCGGCGTGGGCAGTGCCCGACGCCAGGAGCAAGATGCCAAGTAACAAACGCTTCATCTACGGTGTCCTCCTGTGGTTGTCGGGGGGCGAGTGATAAACCACGCTGCACTACCTGCACGGCCTCATTGTGCAGAAGGCCCACCCGTTTGACGAGCCTGCCATGGGGCAAATGGCTGCTACCCGTGGCTCCAGATAACCTGCGTCTCAACGTGCAGCCATTTCCAGCCGGCTCAAAAACTATTGCGCGCAGGCCAGCACCGCCCGGCGGGCTATCCTTTGTGCTCCAGTAGGAGGAATGGGAATGTGCGGAAGGCTGAGCCAGTACCGCGGGATCCATGACTTCGTTGAGACCCTGAGCATGCCAGAGGCCTGGCGCAACAATGTCGGCGACCAGGCGCTCGGACGGTACAACGTCGCGCCGACCATGCCGGTGGCAGTGCTGCGGGAGGATGATGCAGGCCCGCGCGCTGACTTGGTGAGGTGGGGATGGCGGCCGCACTGGGCGACTGACCGTGCTGCGCCGATCAATGCTCGGGTCGAAAAGGTGGCGCACGGCGCGTTCTTCCGTGCGATCTGGCCACACCGGGCAATCACGCCAGTGGACGGATGGTTTGAGTGGAAAGATGAAGGCGGCCCGAAGAAGCAGCCGTACTTCATCCATCGGCGTGACGGGCGCCCTGCCCTTTGCGCGTCCATCGGCCAGTTTGCTGGCAACGAGCACGACGGCTTCGTGATCATTACCGCCGACGCCCAGGGAGGAATGGTTGACGTGCACGACCGCAGGCCTGTCGTGCTTTCGCCAGAACTGGCATGCGAGTGGATCGCGGCGGGCATGCCAAGCGAGCATGCAGAGCAACTGGTGCTCAACCTAAGCGAACCGGCCGAGGCCTTCGAGTGGTATCGGGTGAGCACTGCCGTCGGCAATGTGCGTAATCAGGGCGCCGGACTGATCCTCCCGATTGATCGGCCCCTATCAATGCCGAATACGTAAAACCGTGGGTGCCCGAGCTGAATGAATTGGGGATCAGGCGTCGCCCCCATACAACTGCCGTCACACCTATGCGACAATACGCTCAATGTCCGGCCTCAACCCCGCATTTATCGCCCAACAGCTGGGTCACAGCGTTCAGATGCTGCTGTCGACGTATGCCCGTTGGCTTAACTCAAGCTCCGACTGGAGCGAGCTGGAAAACCTCAAGATTGGTATCAAATCGGTATCAGCTGAAAGCCCAGCGTCGTAAGTTACTGATAGGTAAGCCCTTTGATCTCCACCGCTAATATCACCATGCAGTTCGGCTCCAAGCCGCTGTTCGAAAACGTTTCCGTCAAATTCAACAACGGCAACCGCTACGGCCTGATCGGCGCCAACGGTTGCGGCAAGTCGACCTTCATGAAAATCCTTGGCGGTGACCTGGAGCCGTCCGGTGGCCAGGTCATGCTCGAGCCGAACACCCGCCTGGGTAAACTGCGCCAAGACCAGTTCGCCTACGAGGAATTCACCGTGATCGACACGGTGATCATGGGCCACGGCCAATTGTGGAAGGTCAAGGCCGAGCGTGACCGTATCTACTCGCTGCCGGAAATGACCGAGGAAGACGGCATGGCCGTCGCCGAGCTGGAAACCGAATTCGCTGAAATGGACGGCTACACCGCCGAATCCCGTGCCGGTGAACTGCTGCTGGGCCTGGGTATTCCGCTGGAGCAGCACTTCGGCCCGATGAGCGAAGTGGCACCGGGCTGGAAGCTGCGTGTACTGCTGGCCCAGGCGCTGTTCTCGGACCCGGACGTGCTGCTGCTCGACGAACCGACCAACCACCTGGACATCAACACCATTCGCTGGCTGGAAACGATCCTCACGGCGCGTAACAGCACCATGATCATCATTTCCCACGACCGGCACTTCCTCAACAGCGTCTGCACCCACATGGCTGACCTGGATTACGGCGAACTGCGCCTGTTCCCTGGCAACTATGACGAGTACATGACCGCGGCCACCCAGTCGCGTGAGCAACTGCTGTCGGACAACGCCAAGAAAAAGGCCCAGATCGCCGAGCTGCAGACCTTCGTCAGCCGCTTCTCGGCCAACGCCTCGAAAGCCAAGCAGGCGACTTCGCGTGCCAAGCAGATCGACAAGATTCAACTGGCCGAGGTCAAGCCGTCCAGCCGCGTCAGCCCGTTCATTCGCTTCGAGCAGACGAAAAAGCTGCACCGCCAGGCAGTGGTCGTCGAAAAAATGGCCAAAGCCTTCGACGACAAGGTGCTGTTCAAGAACTTCGACATTACCGTCGAAGCGGGCGAGCGCGTTGCAATCATCGGCCCCAACGGTATTGGCAAAACCACCCTGCTGCGCACCCTGGTTGGCGAAATGACCCCGGATGCAGGCTCGGTGAAGTGGACCGACAGCGCTGAGGTGGGCTACTACGCCCAGGACCACGCCCACGACTTCGAAGACGACCTGAGCCTGTTCGACTGGATGGGCCAGTGGACCTCCGGCGAGCAAGTGATCCGCGGCACCTTGGGGCGGATGCTGTTCTCCAACGACGAAATCCTCAAGTCGGTGAAGGTGATTTCCGGTGGTGAGCAAGGTCGCATGCTGTTCGGCAAGCTGATCCTGCAGAAGCCGAACGTGCTGGTAATGGACGAGCCGACCAACCACCTGGACATGGAATCGATCGAGGCGCTGAACCTGGCGCTGGAAAACTACCCAGGCACCCTGCTGTTCGTCAGCCACGACCGCGAATTCGTGTCGTCGCTGGCCACGCGCATCATCGAGCTGTCGCCCGATGGCGTGGTGGACTTCAGCGGTACCTATGACGATTACCTGCGTAGCCAGGGCGTATTGGTCTGATTGACGGGTAAGGCCTGGCCATCTGAGGTGGCTGGGCCGGCCTCTTGGCAGCACAAGGCTGCTCCTACAGGTGAAGTACCTGCTACCAATCCTGAAGGTGGGTATCCCCCGACGAATAATTCGTTAGCCTGCTTTCATTTATTTCGCGCAGCGGCCATGATGGGCCACGCCCAACCGCCCGCCCGCGAAGAGCCCATGACCGCGCAACAACCCGCCCCCACCAGCAATACGCTGCACATCACACTGCAGATCCTGTCGATCGTTTTCTACACCTTCATTGCCTTCCTCTGCATCGGCTTGCCGATTGCAGTACTGCCCAGCTATGTGCACGACCAACTCGGCTTTGGCGCAGTGATCGCTGGGGTAACGATTGGCCTGCAATACCTGGCCACGCTGCTTAGCCGCCCGTTTGCGGGGAAGGTGGCGGACACCTTGGGTGGTAAACGGGCCATCCGCTTCGGCCTGTTGGGGATTGCCGGTTGCGGTGTGCTGACGTTGTTCTCGGCCTGGACCTTGAGCGCCCCACTGCTGAGCCTGACCCTGTTACTCGGCGGGCGTTTGCTACTGGGTGTCGCCCAAGGGTTGATCGGGGTGGCCACCTTGAGCTGGGGCATCAGCCAGGTCGGCCCCGAGCACACGGCCAGGGTGATCTCATGGAACGGTATCGCCTCCTATGGCGCTATCGCCATCGGTGCACCGCTGGGCGTACTGGCCGTGGACGGGCTGGACTTCAGCGTACTGGGGCCGACCTTGCTGGTACTGGCAACCCTTGCTCTGCTGGTGCTGCGCAAGCGCCCCGACGTGGTAGTGGTACGCGGCGAGCGTCTGCCCTTCTGGTCAGCGTTCGGCCGGGTTGCGCCGTGTGGCCTGGGCCTGACCTTGGCCTCGATCGGCTACGGCACCCTGACCACCTTCGTTACCCTCTACTACCTCGAGCGCGGCTGGGCAGGCGCGGCCTGGTGCCTGAGTGCGTTCGGTGTGTGCTTCATCATTTCGCGGCTGCTGTTCGTCAACGCGGTCAACCGCTTTGGTGGCTACAACGTGGCAGTAGCCTGCATGGCCACCGAAGTGCTCGGCCTGTGCCTGCTGTGGCTGGCGCCCTCGCCGCCCTGGGCGCTGGTTGGCGCCGGGCTGACCGGTTTCGGGCTCTCGCTGGTGTACCCGGCACTGGGCGTGGAGGCGATCAAGCAGGTGCCCAGCAGCAGCCGCGGCGCGGGGTTGGGTGCCTATGCGGTGTTCTTCGACATGGCGCTGGCCATCGCCGGCCCCGTGATGGGGGCCGTAGCCGTGCACCTGGGCTATGCCTCGATTTTCTGCGTGGCGGCCCTGCTCGCCCTGGCCGGGGTCGGCCTAACGTTGCTGCTGGCGCGGCGTGCCCGTCGCAGCTGAGCGTTCGGCGGGCTCTGGTGCCCCCAAAGCCTGGCTGAAAAATGCTGCCGTTTCACGTTGCAGCGAGCGATGGATATGCCGCCTGTCGACGCCGTCGGCGTCCTTGCACAGCGCCGGCATCCGCGCATATTGCTCGGCATCGCAATGGGCCATGAACACGAAATGCCCGGCACCGGCCAACAGGCGATAGTCTGGCGTGACTGGCAGCTTGCGGGCCAAGGCTTCGGCATTTCGGTCCACGGCCACCAGTTGATCGCTGTCGCCGCTGTAGATCAGCGCGGGTATCTGCACCCCGGCCAGTGCATGACGACCGAACAATAGGCTTAGCGGCGCCATCAACATCACGGCACCCACTCGCGGATCAGCCTCAGGCGCGAGCTCGCTGCGGTCGGCGATCAGTATGCCGTGGGTCTTGCAGGCGTCAGCGTCATTCGGGCGCTCTAGGCAATACTGACGCAACCGATCCAGATCAGGGCGCGCGCCAGACAGGATCAACGCGGTTTCGCCGCCTGCCGAGTAGCCGATCACGCCCACCTTGCCTTCATTCAGATAGGGCCCGACCACGGCATCATCGCGTGCAGCGCTAATGGCGGCGCTGACTTGCAGCGGCCGCCCATAAAGATTGCTCAGGGTGCCCAGGCGACTGTGGTCGCGCGCGTTGTCCCCTGGGTGCACCACCGCGACCACCACGAACCCTTGGCGCGCCAACGACGTGGCAAGGTAGTGCAAGGCCAACGGGCTGCCGTTATTGCCGTGAGACAGTACCAGTAACGGGAACCGGCCCATGGCAACGGGCGCTTCTTCGGCCACTTCGACCGGGTACCCATCTATGCGGCTGCTCCGGGTTGCGCCATTGGCCGGGTAGAACGCCAACGCTTGCATCGGGCGGCTATCGACCGGGTCGGCCAGGGTCATGTGGTGCAGGCCGGCAACCCAGGGCGCGGCTTCGGCGCGGGCCAACAGGCCGCCGAGCAGAGCCAGCGCCAACAAGCAGCGAGGAATGGTCATCGGCCGGCGGTTCCTTGCAGGGCGAAGTGATGGCCCAGCATAAAACCGGCCGGGCCTGTGCCGGATGAAAACTGGATGAAAACGCCGTCATGCATGTCGCGCTTGCGCCCTATGCATTTGCGCATTGCGTCGAACCCGTGGCATAGATGCAGGTCCACGTCTTACGTGACCGTTTCGCGCCAATGAAGGAGATTCATGCATGAGCAAGCCCGCCTACGTGCCACCCAAGGTCTGGCGCAACGACGCAGCGTCCGGCGGCCAGTTCGCCAGCATCAACCGCCCGGTTGCCGGCCCGACTCACGACAAGGAGCTACCGCTAGGCAAGCACCCGCTGCAGCTGTATTCCCTTGCCACGCCCAATGGGGTGAAGGTCACCATTGCCCTTGAAGAACTGCTCGCCTTGGGCCACGCCAATGCCGAATACGATGCCTGGCTGATCCGCATCGGCGAAGGCGACCAGTTTTCCAGTGGCTTTGTCCAGGTCAACCCCAACTCGAAGATCCCTGCCCTGCTCGACCGCAGCGTCGAACCGCCTGTACGGGTATTCGAATCGGGTTCGATCCTGCTGTACCTGGCGGACAAGTTCGGTGCACTGCTGCCAAAATCGCCAGCTGCACGTACCGAGAGCCTGAACTGGCTGTTCTGGCAGATGGGCGCTGCACCCTACCTGGGCGGTGGCTTTGGCCACTTCTACGTATATGCCCCAGAAAAATTCGAGTACGCCATCAACCGCTTCACCATGGAAGCCAAGCGTCAACTGGATGTACTCGACCGCCGTCTGGGCGAGAGCCGCTACCTGGGCGGCGAGGAGTACAGTATCGCCGACATTGCCGTGTGGCCTTGGTATGGCCAGCTGGTGCGCGGCAACTTGTACGGCGCCGCTGAGTTCCTGGCGGTTGACGAATACCCCAACGTACAGCGCTGGGCCGAGGAAATTGCCCTGCGCCCGGCGGTACAACGCGGTACCCGTGTCAACCGTACCTGGGGCGATGAAGACAGCCAGGTGCCGGAGCGCCATTCAGCGGCAGACCTGGATTAACTGCTGGCCGGGGTCGCTGCGCGACCCCGACAATGCCCGCCTGCATAAAACCATTTGCCCCTGCGCAAACCTGCGCCCACCAAGCCCTTCTTGTACACTCCTCGCACTAGCCCCCACCTGCACATTTTTTTGGTGAACGCATGATCGAGGTAACCGAGGTTTCCATTGCCGCGCTGCGCGACGCGCTCGAGTCGGGCCGCACGACGGCGGTCGAGCTGGTCAAGGCCTATCTGGCACGTATCGATGCCTACGATGGCGCCGACACGGCCACGGCCCTGAACGCCGTAGTGGTACGCAACCCGGAGGCGCTGAAAGAGGCCGAGGCCTCCGACGCCCGCCGTGCCAAGGGCCAGGTGCTGAGCCCACTGGACGGCATTCCCTACACTGCCAAAGACAGCTACCTGGTCAAGGGCCTGACTGCCGCTTCCGGCAGCCCTGCCTTCAAGAACCTGGTCGCCCAGCGCGACGCCTTCACCATCGAGCGCCTGCGCGCCGCGGGTGCCGTGTGCCTGGGCAAGACCAACATGCCGCCCATGGCTAACGGTGGCATGCAGCGCGGTGTCTATGGCCGCGCCGAAAGCCCTTACAACGCCAACTACCTGACCGCGCCGTTCGCCTCGGGCTCGTCCAACGGCGCCGGCACCGCCACCGCCGCCAGCTTCAGTGCCTTCGGCCTGGCCGAAGAAACCTGGTCCAGCGGCCGTGGCCCGGCGTCCAACAACGGCCTGTGCGCCTACACCCCATCGCGCGGGGTGATTTCGGTGCGTGGCAACTGGCCGCTGACCCCGACCATGGACGTGGTGGTGCCTTATGCACGCACCATGGCCGACCTGCTGGAAATTCTCGACGTGGTGGTCGCCGATGACGTCGACAAGCGCGGCGACCTGTGGCGCCTGCAACCGTGGGTGCCGATTCCGGCGGCCTCCAAGGTGCGCCCGGCGTCGTACCTGGACCTGGCGGTAGATGCCAGCGCGCTCAAGGGCAAGCGCTTTGGCGTGCCACGCATGTACATCAATGCCGACACCGAGGCCGGTACCTCCGAAAAACCAGGCATCGGCGGCCCGACTGGCCAACGCATCAACACCCGCGCCACGGTCATCGACCTGTGGCAGCAAGCGCGCCAGGCCCTGGAAGCGGCCGGTGCGCAAGTGCTGGAAGTGGACTTCCCGCTGGTGTCCAACTGCGAAGGCGACCGCCCGGGCGCACCGACCGTTTACAACCGCGGTATCGTCAGCAAGGAGTTCCTCCATGACGAACTGTGGGAGCTTTCGGGCTGGGGCTTCGACGACTTCCTGCGTGCCAATGACGACCCCAAGCTCAACCGCCTGGCCGATGTCGATGGCCCACAGATTTCCCACACGACCCAGGCACCCTGCCCAACCGCGAGGACGACCTGGCGGCGGGCATGGACGAGTACGTCAACATGGCCAAGCGCGGCCTGAAGACCTGGGACCAGATCGAGACCCTGCCAGATGGCCTGCGCGGCCTGGAGCAGACCCGCAAGCTGGACCTGGAAGACTGGATGGACAAGCTGGGCCTGGATGCGGTGCTGTTCCCAACCGTAGCGGACGTTGGCCCGGCTGACGCCGACGTCAACCCGGCGTCGGCGGACATCGCCTGGAGCAACGGCATCTGGGTGGCCAACGGTAACCTGGCGATCCGCCACCTGGGCGTACCGACCGTGACCGTGCCAATGGGCGTGATGGCCGATATCGGCATGCCGGTGGGGTTGACCTTTGCCGGCCGAGCCTACAGCGACAATGCGCTGCTGAGCTTTGGTGCGGCCTTCGAGGCGACCGGCTCGCGCCGCATGATCCCGCCGCGCACTCCAGCTCTGGGCTGAATTTACAGCGGCCGCTTTGCGGCCCATTCGCGGGCAAACCCGCTCCCACAGGTACTGCGCAGGTCTCAAGGCTTGTGGCGATCCTGTGGGGGCGGGTTTGCCCGCGAATGGGCCTGAAAAAGCAAATCGCACAATTCAACTTTTTGTGTAAAAATGCACAAAAAGTTGAATTGTGCAATTTGCCATGCCCATTCCCCCCGCTGAAGAACGCCACCTCACCCTCACCGTGCTCAAAGCCGCCATCCAGGCCTTGGGCAGCGTTGCCGCACGCAACATGGAAATCCTGCTGCACGACCTGGACCACCCGGAGCATTCCGTGGTGGCGATCGTCAACGGCCATCTCTCCGGCCGTAGCGTCGGCAGCCCGATCCTCGCCGCCCCGGAGCAGGACCAAGGCTTCAAGGCGCTGATGCAGGCCTCGGCCGAGCAGCATGGCTGCGAGCCGGTGGTACTGCCCGACTACCCCACCACGCTCAAGGGCCGCACGCTGCGCAGCGCCACCGCAATCTTTCGCGACAGCAACGGCCACCCCTTCGCCAGCCTCTGCGTCAACACCGACGTCACCGGCCTGGACGCCGCCATGAGCTTTCTCCAGCAGTTCCAACCGCTGGGGGCCACGCCTGCCGTCAACGAACCCGCCGACATGGAACTGCTGATGAGCGAGATCATTCAGGCTGCCTTGCAACGCAGCGGCCAGGGCCGGATGAACAAACAGGCCAAGGTCGAGGCCGTACAGGTCATGCAGGAGCGCGGCCTGTTCATCGTCAAAGGCGGCGTGGAAAAGGCCGCCAGTGCCCTCGGCGTAACCCGCTACACCATTTACAACTACCTTGAACAACTGCGCGGAGCCAGCCAATGACCTTGCATATCCACACACCCCTGATCGAATCCCGCTCGCTGTCGTTGGTCGCGGGCCGAAACATCTGGCTCAAGCTCGACGCCCTGCAACCTTGCGGCTCGTTCAAGCTGCGTGGGGTGGGCCACGCCTGCGAAGTGCATCAAGCCCGTGGCGCCCGGCAGTTCATCTCTTCCTCGGGCGGCAACGCCGGCCTGGCGGTGGCCTATGCGGGCCGCAAGCTGGGTGTGCCGGTGACCGTGGTCGTCCCCGAGACCACTACCGAGCGGGCCAAGGAGTTGCTGCGCCTGGAAGACGCCAACGTGGTGGTGCATGGCAGTTCCTGGCAGGAGGCGAACGCACTGGCGCAGACCTTGGTAGGGCCGAATGATGCGTTTATCCACCCGTTTGACGACCCGCTGCTGTGGGCCGGGCATGCCAGCCTGATCGATGAAGTCGCCGAAGCCGGCGTGAAACCGGACGCCGTGGTGCTGTCGGTAGGCGGTGGCGGGTTGCTCAGCGGCGTGGTGGAGGGGCTGCAGCGCAATGGCTGGGGTGATGTACCGGTGCTGGCGGTGGAAACCAATGGCGCCGCGTCGCTGCACGCGGCCCTTCAGGCGGGGCATTCGGTTGAGCTGGAGCGCATCGCCTCGGTGGCGACCTCGCTGGGGGCAAAGCGGGTCGCCGATCAGGCGCTAGCCTGCGCACAGCAACACCCGGTACACAGCCACCTGGTCACCGATCGTGCGGCATTGGAGGCCTGTGAGCGATTCCTGCTGGACCATCGCCTGCTGGTGGAACCCGCCTGTGGCGCAGCATTGGCATTAGCGTATGCGCCGGGCGCCCTGGCGCAATACCAGAATGTGCTGGTGGTGGTGTGTGGCGGCGCTACGGCAACGCTTGAGCAAATTCAGGCGTGGTTGCGGCAGGCAGATTGAAGCTGCCACCTGTCGGTGGTGATTACGATAGTCATATGCACCTGATCTACTAGGCCCGCCGCAACCGAAATTGCCCTCGCAATGGCGTCAACCCTGACGAAATGCGTATCCCACCCTTTCGGTCTGCGGCAAGTGAAGGCACAATGCGTGTCCTTTTTTTGGCCGGCCTGGCCGGGGGCCTTTAAATGATCAAGACGCCGTATTACCTCATCGATAAAACCAAGCTGCTCAGCAACATGGAGAAGATCGCCTACGTGCGTGAACACTCCGGTGCCAAGGCGCTGCTCGCCCTCAAGTGCTTCGCCACCTGGTCGGTGTTCGACCTGATGCAGCAGTACATGGACGGCACCACCTCGTCCTCCCTCTTCGAGCTCAAGCTCGGCCGCCAGAAGTTCGCCGGCGAAACCCACGCCTACAGCGTGGCCTGGGCCGACGACGAGGTCGAGGAGATGCTCGAGAACTGCGACAAGATCATCTTCAACTCGATCGGCCAGCTGCAGCGTTTTGCCGAACAGTCCGAAGGTAAAGTGCGTGGTCTGCGCGTCAACCCGCAGGTCAGCAGCTCCGACTACCTGCTGGCCGACCCGGCCCGCCCGTTCAGCCGTCTGGGCGAACGGGACCCGGCCAAGATCGAACAGGTGATCGAACAGATCTCCGGCTTCATGTTCCACAACAACTGCGAGAACGGTGACTTCGGCCTGTTCGACAAGATGCTCACGCACATCGAAGAGCGTTTCGGCCACCTGCTGCACAAGGTCGAGTGGGTCAGCCTCGGTGGCGGCATTCACTTCACCGGTGAAGATTATGCGGTAGACGCCTTCTGCGCGCGCCTCAAGGCCTTCTCGCAAACCTACGGTGTGCAGGTGTACCTGGAACCCGGCGAAGCCGCCATCACCAACAGCGCCTCGCTGGAAGTGACCGTGCTCGACACCCTGTACAACGGCAAGCACCTGGCCGTGGTCGACAGTTCGATCGAAGCGCACCTGCTCGACCTGCTGATTTACCGCCTCAACGCCAAGATGGCCCCCAACGACGGCGAGCACACCTATATGGTCTGCGGCAAGTCGTGCCTGGCCGGTGACATCTTCGGCGAGTACCAATTCGATCGTCCGTTGGCCATTGGCGATCGCCTGTCGTTCATCGACACGGCGGGGTACACCATGGTCAAGAAAAACTGGTTCAACGGTCTGAAAATGCCTTCCATCGTGGTCAAGCAACTCGACGGCAGCGTCGAAGTCGTCCGCGAGTTCGGTTTTGAAGACTACGTTTCCAGCCTGTCGTAAGACCGGCTTTCCAAGTAAGGAGCAAAGGGTAAATTGAAGAAGAACGTTCTTATCATTGGTGCAGGAGGTGTCGCCAAGGTGGTGGCCCACAAGTGCGCACAGCATAACGACGAACTGGGTCGTATCGCTATCGCGTCACGGAACATCTCCAAATGCCAGGCCATCATCGACAGCGTCAAGGCCAAGGGTAGCCTCAAGGTACCCGCCGACATCCAGGCCTTCTCGCTCAACGCCCTCGATGTCGAGGCGACCAAGGCACTGATCCGCGAAACCGAATCGCAGATCGTGATCAACGTGGGTTCCGCCTTCCTCAACATGTCGGTGCTGCGTGCCTGCATCGATACCGGTGTCGCCTATCTGGACACCGCCATCCACGAAGAGCCGGGCAAAATTTGCGAGACCCCGCCGTGGTACGGCAACTACGAGTGGAAACACCTCGAAGAGTGCCAACAAAAGAACATTACCGCCATTCTCGGCGTCGGTTTCGACCCGGGTGTGGTGAACAGCTACGCAAAGCTTGCGCAGCAGCAGTATTTCGACAGCATTGATTCGATCGATATCCTCGACGTCAATGCCGGTTCGCATGGCAAGTACTTTGCCACCAACTTCGACCCGGAAATCAACTTCCGCGAGTTCACCGGGCAAGTGTGGAGCTGGCAGAACAGCCAGTGGACCAGCAACACCATGTTCGAGGTCAAGCGTACCGACGACCTGCCAGTGGTAGGCTCGCAAAACCTGTACCTGACCGGCCACGATGAAGTTCACTCGATTTCGAAGAACCTCAACGTGCCGAACGTGCGTTTCTGGATGAGCTTCGGCGAGCACTACATCAACGTGTTCACCGTGCTGAAAAACCTGGGTCTGCTCAGCGAGCAACCGGTGAAAACCGCCGAAGGCCTGGAAGTGGTACCGCTGAAAGTGGTCAAGGCCGTACTGCCAGACCCAGCCTCGCTGGCCCCTGGCTACACCGGCAAGACCTGCATCGGTGACCTGGTAAAAGGCACCAAGGATGGCCAGCCGCGCGAAGTGTTCATCTACAACGTGGCCGACCACGAAGAAGCCTACGCCGAGACCGACAGCCAGGGCATTTCCTACACCGCCGGTGTACCGCCAGTGGCTGCCGCCCTGCTGGTTGCCCGTGGTGAATGGGATGCCAAGCGCATGGTCAACGTCGAAGAGCTGCCAGCAGAGCCGTTCCTCAAGGCGCTGGATGTGATGGGCTTGCCGACCCGCGTCAAAGATGAAAAAGGCGATCGTCCTTGGGACGCTGAAGCCTAAGCCGTAAACAGAAGGGGCGCCAACAGGGCGCCCCTTCTGCTTTTGCAGGCCAGGCCCCTACTTGCGGGCCTCCAGAATCAGGTTGAACGGCGTCTGCGTCGCCCGCCGGAACCGGCTGAACCCCGCCTCCTCGAACACTGCCCGCAAACGCGCCTCGCCGGCCTGCGCGCCCAACCCCAGCCCCACTTCCTGCGACAACGAGTTTGGCGTGCAGATGAACGTCGACGCCGCATAGAACAACCGCCCGACCGGCGTCAGGTTGCCGTCCAGCGAGTCCTCGGCATAAGGCTCTACCAACATCACCGTGCCGTCAGGTTTCAAAGCACGATAGGCATGCTTGGCTGCCCCCACCGGGTCACCCATGTCGTGCAGGCAGTCGAAGAAGCAAACCAGGTCGTGGTCATGCCCAGGGTAGTCCTTGGCGCTGGCCTGCTGGAAACCCACCCGCTCCACCAAGCCCGCCTCACGTGCACGCTGGTTGGCGGTGACGATCGAAGGCCCGTGATAGTCGTACCCCACGAAGGTCGACGCCGGAAACGCCTGCGCCATGACCAGCGTCGAGGCACCATGGCCGCACCCCACGTCTGCCACCTTGGCGCCCGCTTGCAGCTTGGCCACCACACCCTCCAGCGCCGGCAGCCAATTGGCCACCAGAAAGGTGCGGTACCCCGGCCGGAAGAACCGCTCGGTGCCGCTGAACATGCACGGATGGTGGTCGCCCCAGGCCAGCCCGCCATCGCCGCGCATGGCGGCTACCAGCTTGTCCTTGTCATGGAACAGCGCCGCCACCACGGCTGCACCGCCGGCCATGTAAGCCGGGGAATCCTCCAGCGCCAGGGCCATGGCCTGCTCTTCAGGCAGTACGAAGCGGCCCTTGTCATGCACCACATAGCCCGATGCCGCCTGTGCATTCAACCATTCGCGCACCAACCGCGGATGACAGCCGGTCTTTTCCGCCAGTTGCTCGGGGGTAACCGCCTGGCTGTCGGCCATGGCCCGGTACAGCCCCAGCTCATCGCCGAGGATGACATTGGCCAGTGTCGCCGCTGCGCCCATGTCGTTCACCAGCTTGCCCATGAAATCGTGAAGCCTTGCCTCGTCCATGACCTGCCCTCCTCTGCAAGAAGGCCATCGCCAGCGAGGGACATCCGCTCCTGGGAGGCGGTGGTCGGTTCAAGGGTTACGGATCGCGTTGAAACACATGACCGCGAGCCGTCTGTAAGTTTAGATGGTCTCCCCAGGTGAAGTGGCATCGCGGCCGCGCAGCCCACGGAATCATCCGCTGGGTAACAATTCCTAAACAACAATGTGACATTTTTTTTCAGCTTTCTTATCAAGGAGCTGTTAGATGAAAGTCACGGTTTTCGGTACTGGCTATGTCGGCCTCACCCAGGCAGTGTGCCTGGCCCAGGTGGGCCATTCGGTGTTGTGCATGGATGTCGATGCCGAACGAGTTGCCAACCTCAGTGCAGGCCATTGCCCGATCTTCGAGCCCGGCCTTGCGCCGCTGCTGGAGAAAAACCTGGCTTGCGGTCGCCTGCGTTTCACCACGGATGCCAGGGCAGCAGTTCACTTCGCCAGGCTGCAGTTCATCGCAGTCGGCACTCCGCCACAAGCCGATGGCAGCGCCGACCTGAAGCACGTTTTTGCCGTGGTCGACAGCATCCTCGAACATGCCGACGGCGCCAAGGTGATCGTCAACAAATCCACCGCGCCAGTCGGCACGGTGCACCGCATCAAATCGCGTATAGCCCAGGCCGTGGCCGACACCAGTCGTTTCCAGGTCATCAGCAACCCGGAATTTCTCAAGGAAGGCTCGGCCGTGGATGATTGCATGCGTCCGGACCGCATCATCATCGGCGGCGCCGAACCGGCCGAAGTGGAATTGCTGCGCGAGCTGTACCTGCCGTTCAGCCGCAACCGCGAAAAGCTTATGACCATGGATGCGCGCAGCGCCGAGCTGACCAAGTATGCGGCCAACTGCATGCTGGCGACCAAGATCTCCTTCATCAACGAAATCGCCAACCTGGCCGAGTACCTGGGGGCCGATATCGAGATGGTGCGCCGTGGCATCGGCTCCGACCCGCGCATTGGCTATGACTTCATCTACGCCGGTTGCGGCTTTGGCGGCTCGTGCTTCCCCAAGGACTTGCAAGCCCTGCGCCGCAGCGCCGAGGCTGAAGGCTTCGAGCCGCAGTTGCTGCGTGCGGTGGAGTCGGTCAACGAACATCAAAAGGGCCGGTTGTTCAGCAAGATCCAGCGGCATTATCCCGGTGGCCTGCGGGGCAAGGTATTTGCCTTGTGGGGGTTGTCGTTCAAGCCCAACACCAACGACATACGCGAGGCCTCCAGCCGGGTCCTGCTGGAGGCCCTGTGGGCCGCTGGCGCGCGGGTACAGGCCCATGACCCGCAGGCGATGGAAGAAATCCTGCGGCATTACGGCCCGCGCGCCGACCTGCAACTGGTGCCCTGCAAGGACGATGCACTGGAGGGTGCCGATGCGCTGGTAATCATCACCGAGTGGCAGGACTACCGCGTGCTCAACCTGGAAAAAGTGCCGCAACAATTGGCCGACCGAGTGGTATTCGACGGGCGCAACCTGTTCGAGCCCGAGCACATGGCCACCGCCGGCCTCACCTATTACGGTATTGGTCGCGGCCAGGTGCAGCCAGCATGCCCGTACTGATTACCGGCGTGGCCGGCTTCATCGGCTTCCATGTCGCTCGCCGCCTGTGCGAGGCAGGCATCGATGTGGTCGGCATCGACAACCTCAATGCCTACTACAGCGTCGAGCTGAAACTGGCGCGCCTGCAACGGCTGTTCGGCTTCGCCAATTTCCGCTTCCAAACCCTCGATATCGCCAACAGCGCCGACCTGCAACAGCTGTTCGCCAGGCAGGCGTTCAGTGAAGTGATCCACCTGGCGGCCCAGGCCGGGGTGCGCTATTCGCTGGACAACCCTGGCGCCTACGGGCAGGCCAACCTGGTCGGTTTCCTCAACATCCTCGAAGCCTGCCGCCAGCAGCCACCACGCCACCTGATCTACGCCTCCAGCAGCTCGGTGTACGGCGCCAATGCCAAGCTGCCGTTCAGCATCGATGACCCGGTCGAGCAGCCGGTTTCGCTGTACGCCGCCAGCAAGCGTGCCAATGAACTGATGGCGCACAGCTACGCGCACCTGTATCGGATACCAACCACCGGCCTGCGCTTTTTCACCGTCTACGGCCCCTGGGGCCGGCCCGACATGGCGCTGTTCAAGTTCACCCGCGCCATGCTCGAAGGACGGCCGATCGAGGTTTACAACAACGGCCTGATGGGCCGCGACTTCACCTACATCGACGACATCGTCGAAAGCATCGTGCGCCTGCGCCTGAAACCACCCCGGCCGACCGAGGGGCAGCCGCCCTGCCAACTGTTCAACATCGGCCGTGGGCAGCCGGTAAGGCTGCTGCAATTCGTCGAATGCCTGGAAGCCGCCTTGGGCATCAAGGCCCAGCGCGACTACCTGCCGCTACAAGCGGGCGACGTGCTGGAGACCTGGGCCGATGTCGGCTCACTGGCACGCTGGATCGACTACTCCCCAGGCACGTCGCTGGAGCACGGCGTCAACGCTTTCGTTGGCTGGTACCGGGATTTCTACCGGGTTTGATCCACGTAATAACAACATGATCACAGGTAGCCTCATGACAGATCCACTTGACCTCTCGGTACTGATCCCCGCCAAGAACGAGGTCGACAACCTGCCTTCACTGCTGATGGAGATACGCGCTGCACTCACCGCCGAACGCTACGAGGTGCTGGTGGTCGACGACGGCAGCAGCGACCGCACCTTGAGCGTATTGCAGCAACTGAAAAGCCAGGGCTACACGCAATTGCGCATCCTGCGTCACGAACGCTCGCAGGGCCAGAGCACCTCTCTGTGGCATGCCGCCCAGGCGGCCCGCGGCCACTGGTTGGCGACCCTGGATGGCGACGGCCAGAACGACCCGGCGGACATCCCCGGCATGCTGGCCCTGGTGCGTGCCAACCAGGGCCTGGCCGGCGGCGTCAAGCTGGTGGCCGGGCACCGGGTCAACCGGCGTGACAGCGCCAGCAAACGCTGGGCCTCGCGCTTCGCCAATGGCCTGCGCAGCCGCCTGCTCAAGGACGCCACGCCCGACACCGGCTGCGGGCTGAAGCTGATCGAGCGTGCAGCCTTCTTGCGCCTGCCCTACTTCGACCACATGCACCGCTACATTCCGGCACTGATCCTGCGCCACAACGGCCGCATGCTGGTGCACCCGGTCAATCACCGGCCACGCCACGCGGGTGTCTCCAAATACGGCAACCTGGACCGCGCCCTGGTCGGCATCCTCGACCTGATCGGGGTGTGGTGGCTGATCCGCCGAACCCGCCTGGACAGCCACCCGCAGGAGCTTGAAGGATGACCCGCGAAACCCTGTGGCTGATCGTCGGGTTTGCCGGCCAGGCCGTTTTCACCGGGCGTTTCGTGCTGCAGTGGCTGTACAGCGAGTTCAAGCGCCGCAGCGTGATCCCGGTGGGTTTCTGGTACCTGAGCATGCTCGGCAGCGCACTACTGCTGACCTACGCCATCTACCGCCAGGACCCGGTATTCATCATCGGCCAAAGCTTCGGCTTTCTGGTTTACCTGCGCAACCTGCAGCTGATTGCCCGCCATCAGGAACAGAAGGAATAGGCCTTTGCCAAAGTTCAAGACGCTTGCGGCCGAACGCCTGGCCCTGATCGCCCTCGCCGTGTTGTTGGTGGGCGCCGGTATCGGCTGGCGCCAGCCAATGAATGTCGATGAAGAACGCTTTCTCGGCGTGGCCCTGGAAATGCTGCAGAGCGGCACCTGGTTCATCCCGCACCGGGCCGCGGAGATCTACGGCGACAAGCCACCGTTGTTCATGTGGACCGTGGCACTGTTCAGCTACCTGACCGGCTCACCCAAGGTTGCCCTCTATCTGCCAGGGCTGCTGTCGGCGGCGACCATCACCTGGGTGCTGCATGACCTCGGGCGGCGCCTGTGGAACCGGCGCATCGGCGTAATCGCAGCTTTGCTGTTCCTGGCCACCTACCAGAGCTACAGCATCCTGCGCACCGGGCAGATCGACAGTTTTCTGTGCCTGTGGGTGGCGCTCGGCTTCTACGGCATGCTGCGCCACCTGCTGCTGGGGCCCGCCTGGGGCTGGTTCTACCTGGCCTGCGCGGCGATGGGCCTGGGCATCATCAGTAAGGGTGTGGGTTTTGTCCCGGCGCTGATGCTGCTGCCTTACGCCTGGGCAGTACGCCAGCGCTGGCACGGCGTGGTCGCGATGCCGGGCCAGGGATGGCGCTGGAGCCTGGGGCTGCTGTGGTTGTTGGCCGGTTGCGCGGTGTGGCTGCTGCCACTGTTGGTGTCGATCGCCCAGGGCGGTGGCGCGGCAGAGCTGGCCTACCTGAAAGAAATCCTGTTGCGCCAGACCGCCAGCCGCTACGCCAATGCCTGGGACCATCGCGAGCCGTTCTGGTACTTCTTCGTCAAGGTCATCCCCAAGTACTGGCTGCCCCTGATACTGGCCCTGCCCTGGCTGATACCGGCCTGGCGCCGGCAACTGCAAAAACGCGATGGCCGCTTCCTGCTGTTACTCGGCTGGGTGGCGTTGGTGCTGCTGTTTTTCAGCCTCAGCAGCGGCAAGCGCAAGCTCTACATCTTCCCGGCCCTGCCTGGCCTGGTACTGGCCATGGCGCCGCTGGTGCCTTGGCTGCTCAAGCGCTGGTGGCAGCGCCGGCCGGGTTGGCGCAGGGCCTTCACTACCGTAGCCCTGACATGGTTCGCCCTGTGGTTCGCCCGAGGCTTCGTCGAGCCGATCAAGGAAGGCCGCAACCCGCATGACACGCTGATGAGCGACGCCGCTCAAGCCACCGACGGTGCTGAACTGGTGCTGGTCAACTGGCGCGAGGGCCATTGGCTGTTCGCCCGGCAACCCATCGTGCATTTCGGCTTCACGGGCCAACCCAAAGCCGATGCGGCGGCCTACTGGCTGCGCCAGCACCCCTCTGCGTTCGCATTGGTTCCAGCCACCGAGCTGGGCCGCTGTTTCAACGCCGACAAGGCCCGCAAGCTGGGCGAGACCTCGCGGGCCGAGTGGTATGTGGTCGGTGCCGATGCCGACAACGGCCAGTGCCGCGCCACTGCCCCCGACCACGTCTACCACTTCACCTGGGCTAAGGCGCAGGAGGGCTAAGTTGCAGCACCTCGTTGGTATACGCCCACTCCTTTTGCACCTGGTCCGGGTGGTCGTTCAGGCGAATGCCATAGGACGGGATGATTTGCTTGATTTTCGCCTGCCACTCGGGCGAGGCCACCTTGTCCTTGAACACCTTGTTCAGCACATCGAGCATGATGGGCGGTGCGGTCGAAGCACCAGGCGAGGCCCCCAGCAAGCCGGCGATGCTGCCGTCCTTGGACGTCACCACCTCGGTACCGAGCTTGAGCACGCCACCGAGAGCTTCGTCTTTCTTGATGATCTGCACCCGCTGGCCCGCCTGCCACAGCCGCCAATCTTCCTTCTTCGCCTCGGGGAAGTAGGTGCGCAGTGCTTCGAAGCGATCATTGTCGGACTGCAACACCTGGCCGATCAGGTACTGCACCAGGTCGAACTCGCGGACCCCTACCCGCACCATCGGCCAAGCGTTGTGCACGCTGGTACTGGCAAGCAGGTCGAGCAGCGAGCCTTGCTTGAGGAACTTGGTCGAGAATGTGGCGAACGGCCCGAACAGGATCATGCGCTTGCCATCGAGCACCCGGGTGTCCAGGTGTGGCACCGACATGGGCGGCGCACCGGTGGCGGCAATGCCGTAGGCCTTGGCCATGTGCCGCTGGGCGATGGCCGGGTTGTCGGTGACCAGGAACGAGCCGCCGACCGGGAAACCGGCATAGTCCTTGGCTTCGTCGATACCCGACTTCTGCAGCAGCGGTAACGCGGCACCGCCGGCACCAATGAACAGGAACTTGGCATCGGTGGCCGCCTTGCTGCCATCCTTGAGGTTCTTGTACTCGACGTGCCAGGAACCGTCACCGTTGCGGGTAATGTCCTGCACCTCGCTCGACAGCTTGAGGTCGAAGTTCGGTCGGGTCTGCAGATAACCCACGTACTGCCGGGTGATCTCGCCAAAGTTGACGTCGGTGCCAATCGGCGTCCAGGTCACCGCCAGCTTCTGGTTAGGGTCGCGGCCCTCCATCATCAGCGGTACCCACTTGCGAATCTGCTCATGGTCTTCGGAGTACTGCATGGGCTTGAACAGCGGGCTGGCCTGCAGGGCCTCGTAGCGCTTCTTCAAAAAGCGGATATTGTCATCGCCCCAGACAAAGCTCATGTGCGGGGTGGTGTTGATGAACGAATGCGGGTTCTTCAGCACCCCCTGCTTCACCTGCCAAGCAAGGAACTGCCGGGTGATCTGAAACGACTCGTTGATCTCCACCGCTTTGCTGATGTCGATCTTGCCGTCCTTTTCCGGGGTGTAGTTCAACTCAGCCAGGGCCGAATGGCCGGTACCCGCATTGTTCCAGCCGTTGGAGCTTTCTTCAGCCACTTTGTCCAGGCGCTCGACCATCTCCATCGACCAGCCTGGCTCCAATTCGTTGAGCCACACGGCCAAGGTAGAACTCATGATGCCGCCGCCCACCAGCAGCACATCGACCTTTCTGGTTTCCGCAGCCTGGGCATTGAGCATGCCGATTGCCAAGGCCAGCCCGGCCAGCGCCAGTTTCGGCTTGATGGTGATCTTCATAACCTCTCCCGTGCCTCGTGCCTATCCATAAGTTCAGCCACAAGCTTAGCTGACGGATTTGCTCAGGTATGGCCGGCGCACAAGCACTTGCAATCCATCACATCTCAAAATACTGTATGAATATTCAGTATTGCGAGACAGTACCATGCAACTCATTGCCAAACTCGGCATCCTCGCCGACGCCGCCAAGTACGACGCTTCCTGCGCCAGCAGCGGTGCGCCCAAGCGTAACTCGCGCGGTGCCGACAGCCTGGGGGCCACCAATGGCATGGGCATCTGTCACAGCTACACCCCCGACGGCCGTTGCGTATCGCTGCTCAAGGTATTGCTCACCAACTTCTGCCTGTACGACTGCCAGTACTGTGTCAACCGCCGCTCCAGCAACGTGCCACGCGCGCGCTTCAGCCCCGAGGAAGTGGTACGCCTGACCCTGGACTTCTACCGGCGCAACTGCATCAGCGGCTTGTTCCTCAGCTCTGGCATCATCCGCTCGGCGGACTACACCATGGAGCAGCTGATCCGCGTGGCCCGGCTGTTGCGCGAAGAACACAACTTCCGCGGCTACATTCATCTCAAGACAATTCCCGACGCCGACCCGCTGCTGATCGAACAGGCCGGGCGCCTGGCCGACCGCCTCAGCGTCAACATCGAGCTGCCGACCGACGCCAGCCTCAAACGCCTGGCGCCGGAAAAACAGGCGCACACCATTCGCCAGGCCATGGGCGTGATTCACCAAGGCCAGCAAGCCGTGGCCAACGAGCCCAAGGCGCCACGCTTTACCCCGGCGGGGCAAAGCACCCAGGTCATCGTCGGCGCCGACAGCACCGACGACAGCACCTTGCTGCGCAATGCCGAGTCGCTTTACCAGGGCTACGGCCTCAAGCGCGTGTACTACTCCGCCTTCAGCCCGATCCCCGACAGCCCAGGCAGCGTGCCCCTCGCCGCACCTCCGCTGCTGCGCGAACACCGCCTGTATCAGGCCGACTTCCTGCTGCGTGGCTATGGCTACAAGGCTGGCGAGCTGCTGGGCCAGAGCGGTAACCTGGCCCTGGACATCGACCCCAAGCTGGCCTGGGCGCTGGCCAACCGCGAGGTCTTCCCGCTGGATGTGAACCGCGCCGAGCCAGCGTTACTGGCACGCATCCCCGGCATCGGCCTGCGCAGTGTGCAACGCCTGGTCGCCCTGCGCCGGGAACGGCGTATCCGCTATGACGACCTGATCCAGCTGCGTTGCGTGCTGGACAAGGCTCGGCCGTTCATCGTCACCAGCGACTACCGCCCGGCCCAAGCCGAACTGCGCAGCGGCCTGCTAAGGGCGCGTTTGCGTGAGCCGCAAGCACCGGTACAGATGGGGTTATGGGGGTGATCGCGCTCGACTGCGACGACCTGTTCGCCACTTGGCGCGATCAGGCTCGGGTGTTGTTGGGGCATGGCATCGACCCGTCCGAAGTCACCTGGTCGCAAGGTCCGATGGCGGACCTGCTGGCCATGCCGACTGCGCCCCCGGAAGGCCCCGGCCCTTTTCGCGCCAAAGTCCCGGCAGCCTTGCTGAGCCAACTGGAACAGGCCTCCCGCTACCGTGGAGAGCAACGTTGGAACCTGCTGTACGAAGTGCTTTGGCGCGTCGCCCATGGCGACCGCACAGCCATGCTGGCGGGTGACAGGTTGGGCAGTGAGCTGCAACGGCGCATCAAGCAGGTGAGCCGCGAAGCACATCACCTGCATGCGTTCGTGCGCTTCGTGCCGTTGCCTGATGAACTGGTCGCGCATTTGCAGCTGGACCTGGTGGCCTATCACGAGCCGGCGCATGACATTCTGCAAAGTGCCAGCCCGCATTTCGCCGACCGCCTGGGGCGTTTGCGCTGGCTTATCGCTACACCACAGGATGGCATTCGCTTTGACGGTCAAGTGTTCGATTACCAGCGCCAGTGCCCCGAAGCCTGGCGCCAGTGGGCGCGCAACGCCGACGACCCTGGCGCCGAGCTTTGGCGCACGTACTACCGCCATACCTTCAACCCGGCCCGCCTCAACCCGGACGCCTTGCGCCTGCACATGCCCGGGCGGTTCTGGCGGCATTTGCCGGAAGGCATGCTGATACCGCAGCTGGAAGGCTTGGCGCGCCAGGGCAAGCAGCGGGACGGCCAGGCCCTTGAAGTGGCCGCTCAATCCGGCAAGCAAATCAGCATGCACACGCGGTCGGTGTAGGAGCGGCCTTGTGCCGCGATGGTCCGCAAAGCGGGCGCTGATTCCAGCAGCGAGGCTGATCTTTTAGGGCTGCGGCGCAGCCCTACCGCGACGCAAGGCCGCAGCCACAAAAAAGCACCGCGGCTTTGCCTCGACGTCAGGCGAAGAGCCTATCCAGGCAACCAAGCTTCTTCTTGTACGACCGCCGCGCCTCCAGCGCCTGCTCCAGGCTAACCGCCAGGAACCGTGCCTGCTGGTTAGGCTGCATCTGCCCGATCAAATCAAGGTCGGCACTGATCACGGTGCCGATCATGGCGTAACCGCCACCGGACACAGCATCGCGGTGCAGGATGATCGGTTCCAACCCCGCCGGCACCTGGATCGAGCCGATTGGGTAGCAGCTGTCGACGATGTTCGACGGGTCCGACCCAGCACCGAACGGCTGCTCCCGTGGCTGGAAGCTCAAGGCACTGCCGCCTTTGTAGCGATAGCCAATACGGTCCGCCTCGGAGCCGACTGTCCAGGCTTCGGTGAAAAAGCTTTGTGCCGCAGGTGCGGTCAGGCGGTGGAAGTACAGCCCAGGCACCACCCGCAACACCACCTCGCCACCCAGGGCCTGACGCAAGGCCATCGGCAGGCTTGCACCGGCACGGGTCTTGCCGCTGGGCACGCCGACCGGTAGCAGGTCGCCCGCCATCAACTTGCGCCCATGAAAGCCGCCCAAGGCCCCCAGCGCGTAGGTGGAACGGCTACCCAGTACTTCGGGCACGTCGATGCCGCCTGCCACTGCCAGGTAGGCCCGAGCACCTGCGGTAGGAAAACCGAAACGCAACACTTGCCCGGCGCGCACGGCAAACGCCGTATCCGGCCGCTGCTCGCGGCCATCGAGCAACGCGGGCATCTGCGCACCGCAAACGGCCACCAGTGCGTCCTGCTGAAACTCCAGCTCCGGCCCCACCAACGCACATTCCAGGCCCGCAGCGCCGGCCGGGTTGCCCACCAGGTGGTTGGCCGCGCTCAAGGCGTATTGGTCGAGTGCGCCGGACGGTGGGATGCCCAGGTGGTAGTAACCTTCGCGGCCCAGGTCCTGCACGGAAGTCGCGAGGCCGGGTTTGAGCACCTTGATCATACCAGCACCTCCTGCAACGATTTGGGGTAACCGACCGGGTCGGCGAGGAAGGCATCCAGAGAAAACGCCACCGGGCGAATGCGCAGGTCGAAGCGGCCTTCCTCCACATCCGCCACCGCCTGGTCGTAGGCCCGGCGGTCAATGGGCTTGAACTGCACGATGTCGCCCGGGCGGAAGAACACCATGTGGTCCTTCAGGTAGTTCAAGGTTTGCTGCGGGTCGTAGATCGGTGCTGGGGTAACACCGAACATCTGGTAGCCGCCTGCCCCGCGCACCGAGTAGATACAGCCAAAGCAGCCGCCATGGCCCAAGGTGAGCTTCGGCGTGTCGGTACGCGGGCGCAAATACTTGGGCACCTGCAACTGCCGCTCGCGCTCGACCATCTGGAACATGAACGGCAGGCCGGCGACGAAACCGACCATCGACACGAACCACGGCGCGCCGCTGTGCGCGGCGATGAAGGCCTCGACATCGGCCAGGCCGTTGATGCGTGCGGCGTACTCCAGGTCGGTGCTGGCCGGGTCCTGGTGGCGGTCGCGAAATCGCATCAGCGTTTCATGGGTCCAGGGGTCGTTGTACAACACCGGGATCTCGATGATCCGCGTCTGCAACGAACGCTCCGCCACCGCCTGCGCTTCGGCGCCGCGCACGGCCTCAAGCAACGCCTCGGGGGCGATGCGGTCCGGGTCGAAGCGAATCTGGAACGACGCGTTGGCCAGGCACACATCCAGCACGCCATCCAGGGCCAGCCGCTCCACCGCGCGGGTGACGGCCATACCCTTGAAAAAGGCCTCCAGTGACATGCTTTCGCTGACTTCGGCAAACAGGTGCTCGTCGGCGCCGAAGCTGTAGCGGATCGGGGTTGTAGCAAGCGGTTCGGCCATGACTGTTCCTTTTCTTGGAATCTTTATAGAAAGGCAGGCAAAAACAAAATGCACGGGCTGCGGCTTGTCAGTTTGCCGGATGCCCAACGGTTTCAGCGTGGCGCACGCACCACGATGCCGGCCGTATCCAGCGCCTTGCGCGTGGCCTCGACCAGGTCGAGCGCACCTGGGGTGTCACTGTGCAGGCAGATGGAATCGAATTCGATGGCCAGGTCCTGGCCTTCGACGGTGCGTACCACGCCTTGTTGGCAAGCGCGCAAGACGCGCTCGGCGACAGCCTTGGGCTCATACCCCCGCACATTGCGGGTGAACACGATCGACCCGCTCAGGTCGTACTCGCGGTCTGCGTAAAACTCGCGAACCACCGGCTGTCCCAGTTCCTGGGCAATACGGCAGATCACCGAACCCGGCATGCAGTACAGCATCAGCTCGGGCTCGATCACTCGCAGGTTTTCCACCAGCAAACGCGCTGCCTCCTGGTCACGCGCCAAGTGCATGTACAGCGCCCCGTGCGGCTTGATGTGCTGCAGGCGCACGCCTTGGGCGCGGGCAATTTCACGCAGCGCGCCCAGTTGATAGAGCATGTCGTCGACCAACTCCTGCGCCGGAGCATTGATGTGCCGGCGACCGAAACCGACCAGGTCACGAAAGCCTGGGTGCGCCCCTACCGCAACACCCAGGGCCTTGGCGCGCTCGACAGTGCGGCGCATCGTGCCAGGGTCACCGGCATGGAAGCCGGTGGCGATGTTGGCGCTACTGATGTAGCCCATCAGCTCGTTATCGACGCCATCACCGATCGTCCAGGGGCCAAAGCCCTCACCCATGTCCGAATTGAAATCCACTGCTTGCATGACGGCATCTCCTGGCACTTGTGACTGCATGCATGCCACGTTAGATTCTCTGTACCCCCTTGGGAAGATCTATAAACAGATAGGGTGTCTTCTGAAAAACAGATACACCGGGAGCCTACCGTGTCACTGACCCTGCGCCAGGTCCGCTACTTCGTCGCCACCGCCGAAATCGGCCAGATTTCCCAAGCGGCGATTCACTTGAACATCTCCCAGTCGGCTGTGACCACGGCCATCAAGGAGCTTGAAGCGATGCTCGGCGTGCTGTTGTTCCAGCGCTCGGCCCAAGGCATGAGCCTGACCGAGGCCGGCCGGCACTTTCTGAACCGCGCCTACGTCATCCTGCGCAGTGTCGACGACGCGCTGAACAGCCCGCTACCGGACGTGCGCGCCAGCGGCCTGTTGCGCCTGGCGGCCAGTTACACAGTGATCGGCTACTTCCTGCCGCACCACCTGCAACGCCTGGAGCACTGGCACCCGGACGTAACCCTGGAGCTGTACGAGCAGGAGCGCAGCGCTATCGAGCAAGGCCTGCTGGAGGGGCGTTTCGACATGGCGGTGGTACTCACCGCCAACCTCACCCACCCCGACATCGTCTCGGAAACCCTGTTCAACTCCGAACGCCGGCTGTGGCTGCCCGGGCATCACCCGTTGTGCGAACGCTCGGCAGTGAGCCTGGCCGATGTGGCCTGTGAGCCGTTCATCCTGCTGACTGTCGATGAGGCCGAGCAAAGTGCCATGCGCTACTGGGAACAGGCCGGGCAACGGCCCAGTGTACGGGTACGCACCAGCTCGGTGGAGGCCGTGCGCAGCATGGTCGCCAACGGCAGCGGCGTGGCGATCCTGTCGGACCTGGTGCACCGGCCTTGGTCGCTTGAGGGCAAGCGTATCGAGACGGTCACCATCAGTGACCCGGTCACACCAATGAGCGTGGGCCTGGCCTGGCACCGGGAGCGCGCGTTCAGCCCGGCGATGCAGGCCGTGCGCAACTACTTCCACGATGCGTTTCTGGCGCCGCAACAATTGTCGGCTCGGCGCTGATGAAGGCAAAACCGATCGCAAGCCGAACGATCAGCCGCCACAACCGTCCTAAGCTGAGCCGGTGCCGACACGCAAAGAGGACGCGCAATGACCCAGCCCGACCCGTCATACGTCAAATGGCTCGAAGACCGCGCCATGCTCAAGGCCTCTCAGGCGCGCGCCAGCCTGTATTCAGGCCAGTCACGCCTGTGGCAACAACCCTATGCCGAGGCCCAGCCCCGGCGCGCCACCGAAATCGCCTCGGTGTGGCTGACCGTCTACCCTGACGCCATCATCGCCCCCGAGGGTTGCTCGGTGCTGGGTGCCCTGGCCCACGAAGCGCTGTGGAAGCGCCTGTCGGAAATCGGCGTACAGGGCCTGCACACCGGCCCGATCAAGCGCTCCGGGGGTATCCGCGGCCGCGAACTCACCCCCAGCGTGGATGGCAACTTCGACCGCATCAGTTTCGACATCGACCCGCTGTACGGCAGCGAGCAGGAGTTGATCCAGATGAGCCGCATGGCCGCCGCGCACAATGCCGTGACCATTGACGACCTGATCCCCTCGCACACCGGCAAGGGGGCCGACTTCCGCCTCGCCGAGCTTGCCCACGGCCCCTACCCTGGGCTGTACCACATGGTCGAGGTGCGCGAAGAAGACTGGCCGCTACTGCCCGAGGTGCCCGTCGGCCGCGACGCGGTCAACCTGCTGCCAGCTCAGTGCGACGAGCTCAAGGCCCGCCACTACATCGTCGGCCAGTTGCAACGGGTCATTTTCTTCGAGCCGGGCGTCAAGGAAACCGACTGGAGCGCCACGCCGCCGGTCACAGGCGTCGACGGCAAGACCCGGCGCTGGGTGTACCTGCACTACTTCAAGGAAGGCCAACCGTCGCTGAACTGGCTGGACCCGACCTTCGCCGCCCAGCAGATGATCATTGGCGACGCGCTACACGCCCTGGATTGCCTGGGTGCGCGCGGCTTGCGCCTGGACGCCAACGGCTTTCTCGGCGTGGAAACGCGCGCCAGCGGCACCGCCTGGTCGGAAAGCCATCCGCTGTCGATCGTCGGCAACCAGTTGATCGGCGGCATGATCCGCAAGGCCGGTGGTTTCAGCTTCCAGGAGCTCAACCTGACCCTTGATGACATTGCGCAGATGTCCAAGGGCGGTGCCGACCTGTCCTACGATTTCATTACCCGGCCGGCCTATCAGCATGCGCTGTTGACCGGCGACACCGCGTTCCTGCGCCTGATGCTCAAAGAAATGCATGCCTTCGGCATCGACCCGGCCTCGCTGATCCATGCCCTGCAGAACCACGACGAGCTGACGGTGGAACTGGTGCACTTCTGGACCCTGCATGCCCACGACATGTACCTGTACAAAGGCCAGACCCTGCCTGGCAGCATCCTGCGCGAACACATCCGCGAAGAGATCTACGAACGGCTGTCGGGCGAACATGCGCCCTACAACCTGCGTTTCGTCACCAATGGCATCGCCTGCACCACCGCCAGCCTGATCGCTGCCGCACTGGGCATTCGCGACCTCGAGCAGATTGGCACGGCTGACATCGAACTGATCCAGAAGGTGCACCTGCTGCTGGTCATGTACAACGCCATGCAGCCCGGGGTGGTCGCATTGTCTGGCTGGGACTTGGTCGGCGCCCTGCCCTTGCCCGCCGAAGCCGTGGCCGAGCGCATGCTCGATGGCGATACCCGCTGGATTCACCGGGGCGGCTATGACCTTGCCGGGCTTGACCCGCAAGCCGAGGCGTCAGTGCGTGGCATGCCGCGTGCACGGGCACTGTACGGCAGCCTCGACAGCCAGCTGGAAGCGGTTGATTCGTTTGCCTGCAAAGTGAAGAAACTGCTAGCGGTACGCCAGGCCTATGGCATTGCCACCAGCCGTCAGGTGCTGGTACCCGAGGTCATCAGCCCGGGGCTGCTGGTGATGGTGCATGAGCTGCCAGCCGGGCGCGGCATCCAGATCAGTGCGTTGAACTTTGGCCATGAAACGATTGCCGAGGAGCTGCTGTTGGACGGGTTCACGCCTGGGCCGGTGGTGGACATGATCAACGAAACGGTCGAAGGCGACTTGAGCGAAGATGGGCGGTTGATGGTGAACCTGGACCCGTACGAGGCGCTGTGCCTGCGCATCGTCAACAGTAGCGGACATGTGTAATTGGCGATGAAAACAGCCACCCGATCAATCAAATCGTAATATCGAATGGCCATATTGGGCGCCCCTGAACACTCACCCATGGTCGCCCAATGCATTTCACGCCCAACCGCCTGGCCCTGTGCATCGCCCTGGCCTGTGCTGCCTTCGCCCCCAGCGCCTTTGCCAAGGATTACCTGATCGACCGCGCCAGCACCGACACCCTGGAGCTGAAAAAGTCCGACACCTTGATAGTGACGGCCAGTGGCAGCATCGTGGCCAGTGACGACGACGGCGTGATTTTGCCCAAGCACACCAGTGGTGCAACGGTGAGCGTCGATAACGCCGGCATCATCCGCTCAACCGATGGCCGTGGCATTGACAGCAAGGGCGACGGCGAAGACCTCAGCCACTTCGTCATCACCAACCACGCCGGGGGGCTGATCCAAGGCAGCAACGACGGCTTGCGCTTGCAGACCAACCCTGCCGCCGGCGGTAGCCTGAGCATCATCAACGCGGGCACCATCGCGTCCACCGTCGACGGCCAGGCCATCGACCTCGAAACGCTGAACAATCCAGCGTTCACCACCACCCTGGAGAACCAGGCCACAGGCGTGATCCACGCCGTAGGCAACGACGCGATCAAGACCGGCTCCAACGCCACGATCACCAACTACGGGCTGATCTACACCGACACCGCGCCACAGGACAAGAACGGCCTGGACCAGAAGTGGGACGGCATCAAGATCGGCACTTCTACCGGGGTCACCGTGTACAACCACGGCACCATCAGCGCCGACCGCCACGGCGTCGACCTGAAGACCGATGCCACGCTGTACAACTACGAGGGCGCCAGCGTTACCGGGCGCAACGGTTCGGGTTTCGGCTCCGACGGCAGCGGCACGGTGTACAACTGGGGCACCATCACCGGTGCCATCGCCGACGGCAAGATCAATGGCGACGGCGATGGCGTCGATATCGACAACATCGGCCATGTATACAACGCCGGCACCATCCAGGGTTTGGGCGCCAAGGGCGTCGACAGTGGTGGCCGGCCAAATGGCAGCGAAGGCATTGCCATGGGCGGTGGCAGCATCGTCAATACCACCAGTGGGGTCATTCGCAGTGTCGACAACGGCATCCTGGTCGATGACGGCGCCGAAGGTGCCGGTGTGGCCGCGACCACTATCAGCAACGCCGGACGCATCGAGGGCGAAGGCGGCTTTGGCATCAAGCTGATCGGCGAGTACGACGACAGCGTGATCAACAGCGGGACTATCAGCGGTGGCAACGGCCTTGCGCTGAGCATGGGTGCCGGCAACGACAGCCTCACCGTGCTGACTGGTGGCACGTTCAACGGCCTGGTCGATGGCGGTGCTGGCATCGACAGCCTGACCCTGAACGGCACTGGCAACTTCGGCAACAGCGCCAACTTCGAAACCTTGAAGGTCAGCGGCGGCAGTTGGACCCTGACCAGCCTCGAAGACTTCAGCCAAGGTGGCGTGGTGAACTCGGGCGCCACGCTGATCAATCAGGGCAGCATCCTCGGCTCGATGTTGATTGAAAAAGGCGCCACGTATGCCGGTGGCGGGTCGGTCGGCGGGCTGCAAGTGAACGGCACCCTGCTCACCAACACCGGCCTGGGCGTCGCCGCCGTTGCGGGGGACCTGGGCTTTGGCCAGGGTTCAAGCCTGGTGTATGGCGTCAACGCTGACGGCAGCAGTGCACCGATCCATGTCAGCGGTACTGCCAACCTCGATGGCGCCACGTTGCATGTGCAGCCAAGCGCCGGCGAATACCCGTGGCAGAGCCACTACACCGTGCTGACCGCCGGTGCCGTGAACGGCACCTTCACCCAAGTCAGCAGCGACTATGCCTTCCTCACCCCTACCCTGCGCTACAACAACACCTCGGTAGGTCTGGACTACACCCGCAACGACGTAGCCTTCGAGCACTATGCACCGTCCGCCAACGCGGCTGTCGCCGCGCGCAGCCTGGCCAGCCTCGGGCAGAACAGCAACCTGTACAACGCCGTGCTCGGTACCACCGCAGCCGGTGCCGGCAATGCCATCGAGCAGCTGTCCGGCAGCAATACCGCCAACCTCGCGGCCGCCACCCTGGCTGGCGCGTTGCAGGTCGGCAGCAGCATGCTCGGCGCGATGCAGGCAATGGGCAGCGCTGGCGGCCTGCTGGTTGGCCTGAACGACAGCGACGGCCCGGCGCTGGCCGCCACCGGCGTGCCGCGTGAAGCGCGCAGCCTCAACGACCCGACTGCCCAGGGGCGCGTCTGGGCACAGGCGCTGGGCAGCTACGGCAAGGTCGATGGCAGCCATGGCGCCAGCACACTGGAGCAGCGTACCGGCGGTGGTGTGCTGGGCGTCGACTGGGCGTTGGCTGGTGACTGGCGCGTGGGCCTGCTGGGTGGCTACTCGCACACCCGCCTGGACGCCACTGGCCTGGATGGCACGGTGCGCAGCTGGCACGCTGGCGTCTACGCCCAGCATCAGAGCGGCCCACTGGCCGTGCGCCTGGGTGCGGCGTACAGCAGCCACGACGGCGACAGCAAGCGCGACGTGGCGTTTGCCGGTTTCAAAGAGCGCCTCAAGGGTGACTACGACGCCGACAGTCAGCAGGCCTTCATCGAGCTGGGTTACGCCATGGGCAGCGGTCGCCTGAGCGCCGAGCCGTTCGCCAACCTCGGCTACCAGCGCTACCACCGCGACAATTACCGGGAACAAGGCGGCGATGCGGCGCTGGCCGTGGACGCCGATACCCAGGACAACGTTAGCAGCACCTTCGGTGTGCGCCTGGCGCACCTGGGGCAGCTGGACAACGGCATGAGCCTGACGCCACGGGCGACCCTGGGCTGGCGGCACACTTACGGCAGCATCGATACCCGCACGCGGCAGGCGTTTATCGCAGGGGGTGATGCGTTCAGTGTCGAAGGCAGTGCGATCGACCGCGACAGCTTGCTGGTCGAGGCCGGGCTGGACCTGGGGCTGAGTGCGCGGCAAAGCGTAGGCATCGGGTATAGCGGTGAACTGGGCAGCAACAGCCGTAACCATGCGGTGGTTGGGCAGTGGCAGTTGAAATTCTGATTTCAGAGTACGGTCACTGCGTACGGCAGTGGCCTTGCCCACTATTCGTACAGTCAACATTGCGCTTGAGAATTTCTGGTTTTGGTTTGTCTGCACAGTGTCCGTGACCTAATGTGATGGCAGTCGCCAGGCCATCTACCCCCTCAAAAGTCGGCATTGCTGAGCGCCCCAGTGAGAGAAAATCGGTACGCGAAGATTTTCCCTGGCAACAAGCGCTCGATAAACCAGTAATTCGATGGAGCTGAATACAGGCACATGTACACACTGACTGCAATGTACAGCGTACCAAGCGTGAATTGGCAACAATTGCCATGCGAGCAACCCGCTTCGTGCATGAGCGGTTGCCGTACTGCGAACAACGATAATTGTGTCTGCCAGCAAATGCGCGAGGCACTCGACCGCTATGCGGGCTTGTTCGCCAAGCTGCTCACGCCGCAGGTGTCACTATGGGGCATGCGCTGGGGTGAGCCCTACCATGTGGACTTTGTTACACGGAGCAGAACGGCAAGCTATTTCACCCTGTTGCCCATCAGCAATAGATTGATAAGCGGCACGGCAGTGGTACCAAATTATGAAACCTGCACATTGGAACCGACTTACAACACGCTCACATTCAGGGACTTAGACCTCGACATCTGGGCGCAATCCTTCATGTCCGCATTCGACGATTTCCTCGCATTGATGACCAACGGCGCACCCACCTCGTTCGACGATACCGTCTATCAGCGGCTTGTAACGTTGAAGGAAACCCTTGCCAAAGTGCTTGCCACAGGTGTCGCTCCGGTTTTCGCCATGCAGTCAGACGGCGACCTGAGCGCCGCACGGGATCAGTTTGAGCAGCATGTGCAAACGTCGTTCTCAAATGCGTATCTGCATGCCTCGATTGTACAAATACCAGCCGCTGTCAGCACGCCGGTTCCATTGCGAGCTGAATCGAGCGTCCCGCGTTTCATAGGTACACTCATGGAGTTTGGCTATACGCACTCGCATGGAAATCGTTGTGTACTGGGTCACCAGGCTGGTCCCCAGTTCACAACGATGTCCATGCTTGAAGTACCAATGCCTAGGCGGGAATTCCCTCATCAACCGTCGCTGTTGAGTCAACGAGCAAAACTGTCCCACGAGGCGCGTGTCCAGGCCTCTGCCTGCACAGCGCTGCAGTGGAGTTATGAGGCGCAAGTGGAGTTGCCCGCACACGGTGCTCAAGACCAGCTTTGGGTAAGACTGGCCTACAACAAGCCAATCGATGAGCCGCTACAGGATTGCGACTCAACTGACATAGGTGATCACCAGGAAATGTTTGCCGCGCTTGCGTCATTCAATGTTGCCTGGCCGGTCTTGTGGCCACAGATGCAGGCATTGCAACAAGAGGCATCAGAACGGCATACCGATGGTCCCGCAAAGCAACGGGTAACTACTGCATTGCTGAATCAGTTTGAACACGTCATCCAAACATGGGCTAACTGGCGTTGGCCCACATGCGCAACTGTGCCGAGAGCGTCAACGGCTCCTCCTCCCGCTGATCAGGCAAGCGCTCTGTATGTTTTGGATTTCGCGTGCGCCTCCAATGGGCGCAAGACGCTGCGCCTGTTCGCTCAAAGCTCACAAGTGGAGGCAGGGTGTGGCCTTTCGAAGATGGGCTGGCCAACCATCAATGGCCAACACCCCTGCGGCGTAGCGTTTGCAGGTGAAGTAGCGGCACTCAATAACGACTCATGCTGGTATGTGGCACAGTACGATGATCAAGCGCTTTCAGCGATGGACGAGCCTTCCTTCGAATTCGTCTGGGCGAATATCGATATCGGAACATACCAGAGTGCTTGCTCGACCTGGTGGATGGTGCGAAACGCGAATCTTGAAGGTTCTGCGGGGGCGCGGACCAACTCAGCCTTGGTCTATCAGTCGCCGGCATCTGCTTTCAGCGCTCCCGTTGTGCCAAATATCATCCTACCAAGCCGCCAGTTCGCCTGCGATGGCAACTTGTTCACTGCTATCGAGCTTGCCTTGACGCCGTTCGCCAATGCAAGCCGTGCACGGCCCCGGGAATGTTGCCTCAGTATAGCCATGGGTTTGCGCTCTCAGATTACCGCCCCCAGTGCTGCTGCATTGGACGCTTGGTGCGAGGTTCCGATTCTGCTGGTAGACAATGTGAGTATTGCGAACGGTGACTCTGAAACTATCGCCGACAACGCCCACTCTTTTGCCACGCTGGTCGAGCAATTGGCGGATGGATTCATGCAGTGGTTCAATCACACGACCCCATCCTCAAAAAGCGCAATGTTAAAACTAGACGTCACGCTGTATTTCAACCTGAACGAAGTGTGGTTGCCAATTGCATCCGCGCCTGAACTACTTATCAGTATTCCTGCGGATGGAACGTTGTCCCGCCGAGGGGCTGGTTCTCACGCATGACTGCACGGAGGGAAGCCAGGCGGGGGCTTTTACAAATTGGCAGTAGCAAAGCAAGGTCGTGCGAAGCCTTGCATTTACAGCGCTACGGGCATAGCGTTCGGGTGTTTTCTTTTCCGCGCCCAGGAGCAACTCCATGTACACCGGCATCGTCCAGGCCGTCCGCCCTCTGCTTGATGTGACCACCTACCCGGGCCACAACCAGTTCACCATCGACCTCACCCCAGAACTGCTCGAAGCGCTGAAGATCGGCGCCAGCGTCAGCGTCGAAGGCACTTGCCTGTCGGTCACCGAAATCGACGGCAGCCAGGTCAGGTTCGACGCCATGACCGCTACCCTCGAACGCACCAACCTGCGTAACTTCAAGGCAGGCCAAGGGGTGAACATCGAACGTTCAGCGAAGATGAACGCCGAAGTTGGCGGCCACCTGATGGCTGGCCACATCGCCACCACTGCCGAAATCGTCGAGCTGTCGATCAAGGAAACCGGCGCCTTCATCAAGTTCCGCATGCCGCCGGAATGGGGCAAGTACGTGTTTGCGCGTGGTTTCATCGGGGTCAATGGCTGCAGCCTGACCGTCGCTGATGTGGAGGACAACGTCATCACCATCAACCTGATCCCGGAAACCCTGCGTCAGACCACCTTCGCCAGCTACAAGGCCGGCGAGCTGCTAAACATCGAGGTCGACCACCAGACCATGGTGCTGGTCGATGTGGTGGAGCGCACCATCAAAGGCACCCTGGCCCGCGAAAAACAGCTGCCTTGAGGCCTGCACATGCTGCCTAACGCCCTCACCGCGCGCACGGCCAAGCGTTTACGCCTGCAAGTACTGCGTGGCCGCGTCGGCCTCGGCCTGGTCGCCGCGCTGTCGGTGCTGGCCGGCATGACCGATGCCATTGGCCTATTGGCACTGGGCGACTTCGTGTCGTTCATGAGTGGCAACACCACACGCCTGGCAGTGGCCATCAGTGAGGCAGATCTGGCCCTGGTGCTGCGCCTGAGTGGCGCAGTGCTGGGTTTTGTCGCGGGCAATGCATTGGGCGTGCTGATGGCGCGTGGTTTGGGCCGTCGGGCCTGGCCGGTGCTGCTGGTGGTTGCCGCACTGCTGGCGTTCGCGGCAGCGTGGCCATTGCCAGCCACCTTCCCGGCGCTGTTGGCCGCAACGCTGGCCATGGGCATGATCAATGCTGTGGTCGAACAGGTGAATGGCCTGCCCATCGGCCTGACCTACGTGACCGGCGCCCTGTCGCGTTTCGGCCGTGGCCTGGGGCGCTGGCTGCTGGGTGAGCGGCGCAACGGCTGGCGGGTGCAGCTGGTGCCTTGGGCCGGCATGCTGCTGGGGGCTGCGCTCGGCGCCTGGTTGCAACAACACCTGGGCCTGCAGGCCTTGGCCGGCAGTTGCGCGCTGGCCTGCCTGCTGGCCCTGGTGTCGCGGTTCATCCCGCGCGCCTGGCAGCGTGGCTACATGCCGCGCTGATCATTCGATGCGCGGGTGCTGCTGGGCCAGCGTCTCGCGCTTGGCTTCCAGTTCGGCGATTTGCGCATCGATGTCCTCGATCTTCTGCTCGATGTTGTCGTGGTGCTCCTGCAGCAGCTCACGCGCTTCCTCGATGTCCGATGCCGCCGGCGCTGCGCCGCGCAGCGGCTTGTTGGCGGTTTCCTTCATGGTCAGGCCGGTCAGCAGGCCAATGGCGGCGATTACCATCAGGTAGTAGGCCGGCATGTAGAGGTCGCCGGTACTCTCCACCAGCCAGGCGGCGAGGGTCGGGGTAAGCCCGGCTATCAGCACCGAAATGTTGAATGCAGCGGCAAGGGCGCTGTAGCGGATGTGCGTAGGGAACATCGCTGGCAACGTGGAGGCCATCACGCCGATGAAAAAGTTCAGCAGCACAGCAATGATCAGCAGCCCGGCGAAAATCACCCCCAGCACGCCGCTGTTGATCAACATGAATGCCGGAATGGCCAGGGCGAACAGGCCAACACTGCCAACGATGATGAATGGCCGACGGCCAAACTTGTCGCTGAGCAGGCCGATCATCGGCTGCACGAACAGCATGCCGACCATGATCGCGATGATGATCAGCACACCATGGTCTTCGCTGTAGTGCAGGTTGTGCGACAGGTAGCTGGGCATGTAGGTGAGCAGCATGTAGTAAGTGACGTTGGTGGCGATTACCACACCAATGCAGGTCACCAGGCTGCGCCAGTGCTGGGTAGCCACCTCCTTGAACGACACCTTGGGCCCAGAAGCCAGGCCTTCACGGTCGCCCTGCTCCAGCTTGTCGACATGCTGCTGAAACGCGGGTGTCTCTTCCAGCGCATGGCGCAGGTAAAGGCCGATGATGCCCAGCGGCAGGGCCAGGAAGAACGGCAGCCGCCAGCCCCATTCAAGGAACTTCTCTTCACCGAGAATGGTGGATATCAGCACCACCACTCCAGCACCTAGCACAAACCCGGCAATCGAGCCGAAGTCCAGCCAGCTACCGAGAAAACCGCGCTTGCGGTCAGGGGCGTATTCGGCAACGAAGATCGAGGCACCGGTGTACTCGCCCCCCACTGAAAAACCCTGGGCCATCTTGGCCAGCAACAACAGTATCGGCGCCCAGATGCCGATGCTGGCGTAGGACGGTATAAGGCCGATGGCGAAGGTGCTGAGCGACATGATCACGATGGTCGCAGCGAGGATTTTCTGCCGCCCGAACTTGTCGCCCAAGGCGCCGAAGAACAACCCGCCCAATGGCCGGATCAGGAACGGCACCGAGAAGGTGGCCAGGGCCGCGATCATCTGCACGCTGGGGTCGGCATTGGGGAAGAACACCTTGCCCAGGGCGTAGGCGACGAAGCCGTACACGCCAAAGTCGAACCACTCCATGGCGTTACCCAGCGCAGCGGCGGTGATCGCCTTCTTCATCTTGGCGTCGTCGACGATGGTGATGTCCTTCAGGCCGATTGGCTGGACGCTTTTCTTGCGAGGTTTCATACCCGTATCCCTGTCGATGAATGCTCTAAGGGATCAGATACAACGGGACACTAAATAATTCAGCGCTTACTGATTTTTTGTGCATTGGCATAAAAAAGCCGCTGCAATAGCAGCGGCATTTGTTTGCTGAAGGCTGGGCTTCAGATACCTTCGCGGGCCAGGTCCATGGCGAAGTAAGTCAGGATCAAGTCGGCACCGGCACGCTTGATCGCGCCGATGCTTTCACGCACCACCCGGCCTTCATCGATGGCGCCGGCCAGGCCGCCAAACTTGATCATCGCGTACTCGCCACTCACCTGGTACGCCGCCAGCGGCAGGCGCGAGGCTGCGCGAATGTCGGCGATCACGTCAAGGTAGGCACCGGCCGGCTTGACCATCAGCACATCCGCACCTTCCTGCTCGTCGAGCAGCGACTCGCGCACCGCTTCGCGGCGGTTCATCGGGTTCATCTGGTAGCTCTTGCGGTCACCTTTCAGCGCAGTGCCGCCGGCCTCGCGGAACGGGCCATACAGCGACGAGGCGAACTTGGTCGAGTAGGCCATGATCGCAGTGTCGTGGAAACCGGCACCATCCAGCGCGCTGCGGATAGCCTGTACCTGGCCGTCCATCGCCGCCGACGGGGCGATAAAGTCGGCACCCGCCGCCGCCGCGATGACCGCCTGCTTGCCCAGGTTGGCCAGGGTGGCGTCGTTGTCCACACCGTGGTCATGCAGCACACCGCAGTGGCCGTGGCTGGTGTATTCGCAGAAGCAGGTGTCGGACATCACCACCATTTCCGGCACGGTGTCCTTGCAGATGCGCGACATGCGCGCGACCAGGCCGTTTTCGTTCCAGGTGTCGCTACCAGTGGCGTCCAGGTGGTGCGAGACGCCAAAGGTCATCACCGACTTGATACCGGCACGGGCATAGCGCTCGATTTCCTGGGCCAGCAGCTTCTCGGGGATGCGGTTGACACCGGGCATGCTGGTGATCGGCACGAAATCATCGATACCCTCCTCGACGAAGATCGGCAGGATCAGGTCTTCCAGGCGGAACTCGGTTTCCTGGAAGATCGTGCGCAGGGACTCGTTCTGGCGCAGGCGGCGGGGACGAACGGACGGGAATTGGTTGGACATGACAGCTCCAGGGCATTTTGAACGGCGTATACCTTATGCCTGTCGCGCGCCAGTGAAAAGGCCAAATGACGAGATTATGTCTTGCGTCAATGGCAAGGGCTGCTTCGGTCGCGTGCGCTCATGCGCCGGCCTCTTCGCGGGCGAGCCCGCGAAGAGGCCGGTGAGTCAAGCGGTTACTGCAGCCAGGGCGGCGTCGGCTCCTCTGCCTTGGCCGGCCCATGCTCCGCCTCGGCGCGCGCCGCACGACGGCGGGCGTCATCCATCCGGGCGGCGTCGATCTCCCGCATTACCCCGGTCACGTCAGCCTCGTGCTCGTCATCCTCGAACACCCCAGTCAGCGGGCTGTCAGGGAGCAATTTGCCGGCCTCGTACAACGCCCACATTTCCTGCGCATAGCGGGTGCTTTTCAGCTCCGGGGCAAAGCGCCCGAAATAATGGGCCATGTTGTCCACGTCGCGCTGCAGCATGCTGAAGGCATGGTTGTTGGCCGCCGCATCCACTGCCTGCGGCAAGTCGATGATCACCGGCCCGTCCGGGCCAAGCAGCACGTTGAACTCGGACAGGTCGCCATGCACCAGCCCGGCACACAGCATCAGCACGATCTGACGAATGACAAAGGCATGGAATACGCGGGCATCTTCGGCTTCAAGGTGCACATCGTTCAGGCGCGGGGCCGCATCGCCATCGGCATCGGTCACCAGCTCCATCAACAGCACGCCGTCCTGGAAGTCGTAGGGCTTGGGTACCCTTACACCAGCGCCGGCCAAACGGAACAGCGCCGCCACTTCAGCGTTCTGCCAGGCATCTTCGGCTTCTTTACGGCCGAACTTGCTGCCCTTGGCCATCGCGCGTGCCTGGCGGCTGTTACGCACCTTGCGGCCTTCCTGGTACTCGGCGGCCTGGCGGAAACTGCGCTTGTTGGCTTCTTTGTAAACCTTGGCGCAGCGCACCTGGCTGCCGCAGCGCACCACATACACAGCGGCTTCCTTGCCACTCATCAACGGCCGTAGTACTTCGTCGACCAGGCCGTCTTCGATCAGGGGTTCGATTCTTTTAGGTGTCTTCATCAGGCTGCGTTCAGGGTCCTGGCTTTGTTGGCGGACATCCTCTCACAGCCTGATGCGACTTGCTCGTCTGTCTTCAGGCCGGACGCATCAGGCGCCCTGCCCTACGCCCCCACCACCACCGCGCGCGCCCGGCGCCGGGTCACCAGCAGCCCCGAACACACCACCAGCACCGCCAGCACCATGGTCGACACCACTTCCAGGCGGTGATCCGGCCGGAACAGCATCAGTACCAGTACGCCGCTGATGAACAGGATCACGCCCCAGGTCAGCCACGGGAACAACCACATGCGGTAGCCCAACGTCTTACCCTGTGCAGTCAGGCGCTGGCGCAGACGCAGCTGGGAAATGGCGATGACCAGGTACACCAGCAGGGCAATGGCGCCGGAACTTGCCATGAGGAAGCCGAACACCTTGGCCGGTACCAGGTAGTTGGCGATCACCGCCAGAAATGCAGCACCCGTGGACAACAGCACCGCCACCACCGGCGTACCACTGCGGCTGGTTACCTGGGCACAGGCCGGGGCGTCACCGCGCCGGCTCAGGGAATAAACCATGCGTGAGGCGGTGTACAGCGACGAGTTGAGGCAGCTGGTCACCGACGTCAGCACCACGAAATCGATGATGGCCTTGGCATTAGCCACGCCAAGTGTATCCAGCACCGTGACATAAGAACCTTCGGTAGCCAAGCGAGGGTCGGTCCACGGTACCAGTGCGATCACGATGAAGATCGACAGGATGTAGAACAGGGTAATCCGCCAGATCACCGAATTGGTGGCCTTGGAAATATGCTTGCCCGCCTCGTCGGATTCGGCGGCGGCAATGGTCACCACCTCGGCCCCGAGGAACGAGAACATGGTGATCAGCATCGCGCTCAGCACCGCACCAAAGCCGTTGGGCATGAAGCCGCCGGTATCCCAAAGGCGCGAAACGCCGCTGACGCCGGACCCGGCAACAGGCCGAAAATAGCGCAAACGCCAAGGGCAATGAAGCTGACGATGGCCACCACCTTGACCAGTGCCAGCCAGAATTCGAACTCGCCGTAGTTCTTCACGCTGAACAGGTTGGTGGCGGTCAGCAGCAAGGTGATCACCAACGACAAGACCCAGATCTCCATCTGCGGGACCCAGGAGTTGATGATGGTAGCGGCGATATTGGCCTCGATCGGGATGATCAGCACCCAGAACCACCAATACAGCCAACCGATGGTGTAGCCGGCCCATTTGCCGATGGCGAGGTCGGCGTAAGTCGAGAACGAGCCGGTATCCGGCGAGGCAACCGCCATTTCGGCCAGCATCCGCATTACCAATACCACCAGCCCGCCTGCCAGGATGTAGGCCAGGATGGTGGCCGGGCCTGCTTCGGCGATGGCGCGGCCAGAACCGACAAACAGGCCGGCGCCGATCACGCCGGCAATGGACAGCATGGTCACATGCCGTGATTTCAATCCATGACTCAAATTGTTCTTGTGGGTTTGCATGGCGCTACCTTGTTGTTTTTGTCATGCCCACGCTGGGGCCGCCGGCTGCACGTCACCGACGCAGGCGCGAAAAAGCCCGCCCTGCCCTAAATGGTGAGTAGGGCAGTTCGGGTTGAGTAAAACGAAACCGCAAGAGGTGCTACGGCGGTGTCAGCTAGCCGCCCGCTGGTTGGCAGCCAGGTCTGCTTTGGGGAAGCTGCCGCCCTGGAGGCTGACCTGCTCGCAAACTTTCTCGACGATATAGGCGCCGATCGGGATAGCCGAGGTGGCAGCTGGCGACGGTGCGTTGCACACGTTGACGCTGCGCGCGGTGTTGACGAACAGGAAGTCGTCGATCAGCTTGCCATCACGCGATACTGCCTGGGCACGCACACCAGCCGGGTAAGGCGTGAGGTCGGCCTTGGTGATGCTCGGGCAGTATTTCTGTACTTGCTTGAGGTACCCGCCCTTGAACAACGAGTTCTTCATCTCGATCAGGCCCGGGCGGAAGTTCTTCGCCAGCACCTTGAGGATGCCAGGGGTGGTCAGGGTCTGGAACAAGTCACTGGGGCTGACGTCGGTCTTGCGGTAGCCCTCGCGTTTCATCGCCAGTACAGCATTGGGGCCAACGGTGACGGTGCCGTCGATCATGCGGGTCAAGTGCACACCCAGGAAAGGCATCGACGGGTCGGGGATCGGGTAGATCAGGTGGTTGACGATCTGGTTGTGCTGTTTGGGCAGCAGGTAGTACTCGCCACGGAACGGGCAGATTACGAACTCGGTGCGCAGGCCCAGCATGCTCACCACTCGGTCGGCCATCAGGCCCGAGCAAGTCACCAGGAAACGGCTGCGGAACTCGTCGCGCTGAGTGCGCACGATCACTTCACTGGCCTGCTCCTGCAGGCCGACCACCTCGGCGCCATAGCGGATTTCACCGCCGGCACGTTGGAATTCGGCGCCCATGGCAGCAGTGACTTCAGCGTAATTGACGATGCCACTGGACGGCACGAAGATGCCACCCATGCCAACGATGTTGGGCTCGCGCTCGCGCAATTCGTCAGCCGACAGCCAGTAGCGTTCCAGGCCATTGGCCGCAGTACGCTCCCACAGCGCCTTCATGCGCTGCATTTCCAGGTCGTTCGTGGCTACCAGCAGCTTGCCGCACTCATCGAAGCGGATGCCGTGCTGGGTGCAGAAGGCTTTGGTGGCCTTGTTGCCTTCCAGGCAGAAGCGCGCCTTGAGGCTGCCGGGGGTGTAATACACACCGGCGTGGATCACGCCGCTGTTGTGGCCGGTCTGGTGGCGGGCCGGGCCAGACTCTTTCTCCAGCAGGAGAATCTTTGCGTCCGGGTAGACCTTGATCAGGTGCATGGCCGTGGACATGCCCACAATGCCACCGCCAATAATGATGAAATCGTACACAGCCTTACCTCACACGCAGGCATTGCCTGGCTTGCTCACCGAGGCCCGCGCGGGCCCAGGTGGCATCGTTTTGTGCAAAGACGCGTGGGCGGGCGCCCGCCCCGCGCCCTGTCATTATTGCCCGCGCTGGTACAGCGGTTTAGGGAAAGCGACGTAACCACGCTGGCGCATCAGTTCGCGGCGCAGCCCCTCGTGCGGGGTGAAGCGGTCGCGGCCATGCAGCCAGAACAGGTTGTTGATCAGCAGGAAGCTGCCCACCCCCACCGGTACCGAAACCTTCTTCTCGCTGCCTTCCAACGAATCGGACAAGGCGTTCAGCCAGATGCCTTCCTCGTAGTTTTCCGGCTGCACGAACTGGTCAATGTAGCGCATGGTCGGGCGGCCTTCGGCATCGGTGTCGAATACCGAGTGGAACACATCTTCGGCCACCTTCTTGCTCGGCGGTGCGGTCCAACGCATTTCGCGGCGTGCCATCGGGTGACGGAAGAATTCGTCGCACTGCTCCCAGTCGTCCAGGTGCAGCAGCAGCGAGTTGCCGCCTTCCATGTTCTTTTCGTCGATTTTCAGCATCAGCACGTAGTCGGTGATCTGGTTCACGAACGTGCCGTCGTTGTGCAGTTCCATGACCCGGTGCGGCTGGCGCAGATAGCTGTCGGAGTTATCGCTGTTGACCACCACGAAGCGCGCGTAGAACTGGCCACTCATGGCGTCGTAGTTGGAACGGCCGATCAGGTGTGCACAAGCGGTGGTGAACTTGACCATGTCCTCGGCCTGGCTCACGTCGTCCAGGCCGACAGGGGTAATCAGCATGCCGCCGCTGGCGCGGTCGAGGATGGTGTTGAGCAACACCGGGCGCAAGGTGCCCTGGCACAACTCGTCAAGGATTTCGCCTACACGAAAACGCAGGAACGACTTGTACTCCAGTGCCTGTACCGGCCATTGGGCAACCGCCTGCACGAACGCTTCGACGGTTTCCCGGGCAAAGGTCAGTTCCAGCAGGCGCGGCGACTGTTTCGAGGGGGCAATGGTGTAGCCCTGCGGTTCGAGCGGCAGCGGCATGACAAGTTCGTCGATCTGCGTAAAGGCGTTCATGGCAGTGTCCTGGCAAAAAAAGTTGTGTGGCGCCGTCCGGTAGTGACCTGGAGCAGTGCGGGCGAGGTAAAAATATCGCTACAAACTCAAAATGTCTACATTTTTATCATTCAGCGACATTAGACTTTTTTGTCCATTGTTTTTCGTCGGCAGAGGGTTTCGGTATGATCGGCAAAACGTTTTGAGGAACAGGATCTTGGAAGCGCTCGCCCCCCGACAAAACTCAGCATTCAGCGGGTATGAGAGGCTCAAGAAGGACATCATCCGCGGCGTGTTCAAACCCGGTGAAAAACTGTTGATGAGCGCCCTCAAGGAACGCTACGACCTGGGCGTGGGCCCGCTGCGCGAAGCACTGTCACAACTGGTGGCAGAGCACCTGGTCAACGCGATAAGCCAGAAAGGCTACCGGGTGGCGCCCATGTCGCTGGACGAGATGAACGACATCTATGATGCCCGCGCCAACCTGGAAGCGATGATCATCGCCCTGGCCATCGAACGCGGCGACGACGCCTGGGAGGCCTCGGTGCTGGCCCACTCGCACACCCTGGCCAAAGTGGTGGAGGTGAAAACCCGTGAACAGCGCCTGGACGTGTGGGACGAACGGCACAAGGCGTTCCATACCGCCATCGCCTCGGGCTGCGGCTCCAAGCACCTGCTGCAAGCGCGCACCTACCTGTTCGACCAGGCCGAACGCTACCGCCATCTGTGGCTGACGCAGACGGTGTTTTCCGAGCAGGCGCTGGAGCTCAAGCGCCAGGAGCATGCAGCGCTGGTCGAGGTGATTCTCGCCCGTGATGCCAAGCGCGCCAGCGCCATGATGCGCTCGCACCTGATGACCCCGGTGCCGATCATTGCGCAGATCATGCATGCTGAAGGTATCGGCGCACGCTAGATGAATTTTTCTTAAATCGCCGGTTGTCTATTCTTTGGCACAATCAAATCTCTATTAGATGCCCAGGAACCAGCATGCCTCGCGTACTGACCATCGAAGACGACGCCGTCACCGGCCAGGAAATCGTCGCCGAACTTACCAGCCACGGCCTGGAGGTGGATTGGGCCGACAATGGCCGTGAGGGCCTGGCCAAGGCCATTGCCGGCGGCTACGACCTGATCACCCTGGACCGCATGCTGCCCGAGGTCGATGGCCTGACCATCGTCACCACCCTGCGCAGCCTCAAGATCGCCACGCCGATCCTGATGATCAGCGCCCTCTCCGACGTCGATGAGCGGGTGCGCGGCCTGCGTGCCGGCGGTGACGACTACCTGACCAAACCGTTCGCCTCCGACGAGATGGCCGCGCGGGTCGAGGTGTTGCTGCGCCGCAACAGCGTGCCCATGACCCAGACCCGCCTGCAGGTCGCCGACCTGCAACTGGACCTGATCAGCCACGAAGCGCGTCGCGGTGACAACACGCTGAACCTGCTGCCCACCGAGTACAAGCTACTGGAATACCTGATGCGCCACAGCGGCCAGGTAATCACGCGGATGATGATTTTCGAGGAAGTCTGGGGCTACCACTTCGACCCGGGCACCAACCTGATCGACGTGCACATCGGCCGCCTGCGCAAGAAAATCGACTCCCCCGGCCAATCGCCGCTGATCCGTACGGTACGGGGCTCCGGCTATGCCATTGCTGAACCCGTCTAAAGGCTGGAGTTCCTCGACCAGCCGCCTGCTGGCGCTGTACAGCTTTCTGTTCGTGGCCTGGAGCAGCATCCTCATGGGGGTGCTGTACTTCGAGGTGTCCAGCTACCTGAACAAACTCACCCGCCACTCCATGCTGCAGCGTCAGCACCTGTTCGCGCACATGAGCGGCAAACAACTGGACGACGCCCTGATCGCCAGCCAGGCCTTCGAGGAGCGCAGCTTCGATGCCTATGGCTTGTTCGACACCCAGCTCAACCCGATTGGCGGCAGTGTGCGAGCCTTGCCCCCGGAGCTCAGGCTGGACGGCAAGATCCATGAATTGAAACGCTGCCTGGATGCCGACGACCCACACCTGCCCCGCGACAGCTGCGACGCGGTAGCGATCAAGGTACAGGATGGCCGCTGGTTGGTACTGTTCCGCGACAACGGCTCACTGTTCGTGGTTACCCGGATCATTCTCGATGCCCTGCTCTGGGGTATCTCCTTGACGCTGATCCCAGGCTTTGCCGGCTGGTATTTGTTGCGCCGCCGCCCGCTCAAGCGTATCCGTGCGATCCAGGCCCAGGCCGAGCTTATCGTCGCGGGTGACCTGACTCACCGCCTGCCCTTGTCGGCCAGGCGCGACGAACTGGACATGCTGGCCGCCATCGTCAATGCCATGCTCGACCGCATCGAGCGGTTGATGCACGAGGTCAAAGGCGTGTGCGACAACATTGCCCATGACCTGCGCACCCCGCTGACCCGCCTGCGCGCCCAGCTTTACCGCATTCGCCAGCAAAGCGACGTGGATTCCGCGCAAGCCGAGGCGCTGGACCAGGCCATTGGCGAAACCGACACCTTGATGGCGCGCTTTCGTGGGTTACTGCGCATCAGCGAGCTGGAAGACCGCCAGCGCCGGGCTGGTTTCGTCCAGCTGGACCCTCATGAACTGCTGGTCGAACTGCACGACTTTTACCTGCCATTGGCCGAGGATGGCGGCATTCATCTGGAATTGCACCAGCCCGCACAGCTGCCGGCTCTGCACGGTGACCGCGAACTGCTGTTCGAGGCGCTGGCCAATCTGGTAGGCAATGCGATCAAGTTTACACCCGAGGGTGGGCAGGTGCGGATTTTCGCGACACAGGACGATACCGGCGTGCACCTGGCCATCGAGGACAGCGGGCCGGGCATTCCCGAAGAAGAGCGTACTGCGGTGCTGAAGCGGTTCTACCGCAGTGATGAAGGCCACCGCCATGCCGGGTTCGGGCTGGGGTTGTCGATCGTTGCGGCGATCGTCGACCTGCATGGGTTTGGGCTGGAGATTGGAGAGAGCGAGCTGGGTGGGGCCAGGTTAGTGCTGCACTGCCCGCTCGCGGGGCTGGCCAAGTAAAAGCGGGGCCGCTTTGCGGCCCCTATACGCCGATCAGTCAGCCAGACGCCAGGTAGTCGCGCCCTTGCTGTCTTCCAGCACTACGCCCATGGCGGTGAGCTGGTCGCGAATACGGTCCGACTCTGCCCAGTTCTTGTCCGTACGCGCCTGCAGACGCGCCTGGATCAGGCCTTCCACCTCGGCAGCATCGACCTTGCCTTCGGCACCCGCACGCAGGAAGTCATCGGCTTCCAGCTGCAGCACACCCAGCACATCACCCAGCTCGCGCAGGCGACCAGCCAGGCCGGCAGCCGCTTCCAGGTCGCTGTCGCGCAGGCGGTTGATCTCGCGCACCAGGTCGAACAGCACAGCGCAGGCTTCAGGGGTGCCGAAGTCGTCGTTCATCGCCACGCTGAAGCGCTCGACGAACGCTTCGCCACCCTTGGCCGCCACCCGTGGCAGGCCGCGCAGGGCGTGGTAGAAGCGCTCCAGCGCGCCCTTGGCATCACGCAAGCTGTCTTCCGAGTAGTTGATCGCGCTGCGGTAGTGGCTGGCCACCAGCAGGTAGCGCACCACTTCCGGGTGATACTTTTCGAGCACGTCACGGATGGTGAAGAAGTTGTTCAACGACTTGGACATCTTCTCGCCATTGATACGGATCATGCCGCAGTGCATCCAGGCGTTGGCGTACTGCTTGCCAGTGGCCGCCTCGCTCTGGGCAATCTCGTTCTCGTGGTGCGGGAACTCCAAGTCGCTGCCGCCACCGTGAATGTCGAAGCTCTCACCCAGGCAGCAGGTGGACATCACCGAGCACTCGATGTGCCAGCCCGGACGACCTGGGCCCCATGGCGACTCCCAGCTCGGCTCGCCCGGCTTGACGCCTTTCCACAGCACGAAGTCCAGCGGGTCCTGCTTGGCTTCGTCGACCTCGATGCGTGCGCCGATGCGCAGGTCTTCGATTTTCTTGCGCGACAGCTTGCCATAGCCGACGAACTTGCCGACGCGGTAGTACACGTCGCCATTGCCCGGGGCGTAGGCGTAACCCTTGTCGATCAGGGTCTGGATCATCGCGTGCATGCCGGCGATATGGTCGGTGGCACGCGGCTCCTGGTCCGGCGGCAGGATGTTCAGGCGACGCTCGTCTTCGTGCATCGCGTCGATCATGCGGGCGGTGAGCGCGTCGAAGGTTTCGCCGTTCTCGTTGGCCCGATTGATGATCTTGTCATCGATGTCGGTGATGTTGCGCACGTAGGTCAGGTCATAGCCGCTCTTGCGCAGCCAGCGGGTGACCAGGTCGAAGGCCACCATGCTGCGACCATGGCCCAGGTGGCAGTAGTCGTACACGGTCATGCCGCACACGTACATGCGCACCTTGTTGCCATCCAGCGGCTTGAAGGTTTCCTTCGCTTTGCTCAGGGTGTTGTAAATGGTAAGCACGGTGGTTCCTCAGCTGCCCCAGGAGTCACGCAGGGTGACAGTGCGGTTGAACACCGGGCGGCCCGGCTGGCTGTCTTTCAGGTCGGCGCAGAAGTAGCCTTCGCGCTCGAACTGGAAGCGGTCCTCGGGCTGCGCCTGCGCCAGCGACGGCTCGGCACGGCAACCGCTGAGCACTTGCAGCGAACCAGGGTTGATGTTGTCCAGGAAGCTGCCGCCCTCCTCGGTCTTTTCCGGGTTCGGCGAGCGGAACAGGCGGTCGTACAGGCGCACTTCGCACTCGACGCTGCCCTCGGCCGGCACCCAGTGGATCACGCCTTTGACCTTGCGGCCTTCAGGGTTCTTGCCCAGGGTGTCCGGGTCGTACGAGCAACGCAGCTCGACGATGTTGCCGTCGGCATCCTTGATGGCTTCGTCGGCGCGGATCACGTAGCTGCCACGCAGGCGCACTTCACCAGCCGGTTCCAGGCGCTTGTAGCCCTTCGGCGGCTCTTCCATGAAGTCGTCGCGGTCAATGTACAGCTCGCGGGAGAACGGCAGCACGCGCACACCCATGTCTTCCTTCGGGTGACGTGGCAGCTCAAGCTGCTCGACCTGGCCTTCGGGGTAGTTGGTGATGACCACTTTCAGCGGGCGCAGCACGCACATGGCGCGCGGTGCGGTGCGGTCCAGGTCGTCACGGATGCTGAACTCCAGCATCGACATGTCGACCACGCCGTCGGAACGGTTGGTGCCGATCATTTCGCAGAAGTTGCGGATCGAGGCCGGGGTGTAGCCACGGCGACGGAAGCCCGACAGGGTCGACATGCGTGGGTCGTCCCAGGCGTCGACGTGTTTCTCGTCCACCAACTGCTTGAGCTTGCGCTTGGAGGTGATGGTGTAGTTCAGGTTCAGGCGGCTGAACTCGTACTGGCGCGGATGTGCCGGCACCGGCAGGTTGTCGAGGAACCAGTCGTACAGCGGACGATGCCCTTCGAATTCCAGGGTGCAGATCGAGTGGGTAATGCCCTCGATGGCGTCCGACTGGCCGTGGGTAAAGTCGTAGTTGGGGTAGATGCACCATTTGTCACCGGTCTGGTGATGGTGGGCATGGCGGATGCGGTACAGGATCGGGTCACGCAGGTTCATGTTCGGCGAGGCCATGTCGATCTTGGCCCGCAGCACGCGCTCGCCGTCCTTGAACTCGCCGGCCTTCATGCGGGCGAACAGGTCGAGGTTTTCTTCCACGCTGCGCTCGCGGAACGGGCTGTTCTTGCCCGGCTCCTTGAGGGTGCCGCGGTATTCCTTGGCTTGCTCAGGGGTCAGGTCGCAGACGTAGGCCTTGCCCTGCTTGATCAGCTCGACCGCCCAGTCGTGCAACTGGTCGAAGTAGTCGGAGGCATAACGCACGTCGCCGGCCCAGTCGAAACCCAGCCACTTGACATCATTCTGGATGGCGTCGATGTACTCCTGGTCTTCCTTGGCCGGGTTGGTATCGTCGAAACGCAGGTGGCAGACGCCGCCGAATTCCTTTGCCAGGCCAAAGTTGACGCAGATCGACTTGGCGTGGCCGATGTGCAGATAACCATTGGGCTCCGGCGGGAAACGGGTGACGATGCTGCTGTGCTTGCCCGAGTCCAGGTCGGCCTGGATGATCGGCCGCAGGAAGTTCGCAGGGACAGCGGGGGCGCCTTTGGCAGCGGCGTTGGGCGCGTTGTCGGCAGTGGGCTTGCTCATAGGATCCTTGAATGCGTGTGTCCAGCCTGGGTAGGCCGATTGAATCAAAGGGCCTATCATAGCCGAAGCAGTCAAGCTGCTGACAGTCGGGCCCAAACAAACTGATGTGATTTATCACGGCTTTTTGCCGCAGCCTGGCAAAATGGCCAGTGCGCGCCATGTGTCGAGTTCGCTTGATCCTGCGTCAGGTGATAACCCGCGCACTGCGCACCCTAATTTCTGATTGCCTTGAAAGAGCGAGTTTCAGCATGTCCAAAGTCAAACTGAGCACCAACCACGGCGACATCGTCCTGCACCTGGACGCCGAGAAAGCGCCTCTGACTACCGAAAACTTCGTTCAGTACGTCAAGGACGGCCACTACGATGGCACCGTATTCCACCGTGTCATCAAGGGCTTCATGATCCAGGGCGGCGGCTTCGAGGCCGGCATGAGCCAGAAGAAAACCCGCGCCAGCATCCAGAACGAAGCCGACAACGGCCTGAAGAACACGAAGTACAGCATCGCCATGGCCCGCACCATGGAGCCGCACTCCGCCTCGGCGCAGTTCTTCATCAACGCCTCCGACAACGACTTCCTCAACCACAGCGGCAAGAACGTGCAGGGCTGGGGCTACGCCGTGTTCGGCGAAGTGATCGAAGGCCGTGAAATTGTCGACGCTATCGAAAAAGTCGCCACCGGCTCCAAAGCGGGTCACCAGGACGTACCGAAAGACGACGTGATCATCGAGAAAGCCGAGATCATTGAGTGATACTGCTGATCTCCGATCTGCATCTGCAAGAAGAACGCCCGGATATTTCCCGGGCGTTTCTTGATCTGCTCGATGGCCGTGCCCGCCACGCCAAGGCGCTGTACATTCTTGGCGACTTTTTCGAAGCGTGGATCGGTGACGATGCCATGACGCCCTTCCAGCAGTCGATCTGCCAGGCCATGCGCCGGCTGAGCGACAGCGGCACGGCCATCTACCTGATGCACGGCAACCGTGATTTCCTGATTGGCCAGGCCTTCTGCGACGCCGCAGGCTGCACGCTACTGAGCGACCCCAGCGTGATCGAGCTGGGCGGTGAACAGGTGCTGCTGATGCATGGCGACACTTTGTGCACCCGCGACCTGGGTTACATGAAAATGCGCCGTTTGCTGCGCAACCCGCTGAGCTTGTGGATTTTGCGCCACCTGCCGTTGTCGTCCCGCTACAAGCTGGCGCGCAAGCTGCGCAGCGAAAGCCGCACGCAAACGCGGATGAAATCCACCGAAATTGTCGACGTCACGCCGGAGGAAGTACCGAAGGTGATGGCGGCGCATGGCGTGCGCACGCTGGTGCATGGCCATACCCACCGCCCGGCGATCCACAAGCTGATGGTCGATGGGCAGCCAGCACGGCGCATCGTGCTGGGCGACTGGACCGCCGGGGTTGGGCCCTGCAGGTTGACGAGCAAGGGTTCCAGCTGGCGCCGTTCGAGTTTTCCTGACCCCGACACCAGCGGGTTGCCAGCACTGGCCACTTCGGGGGTGACCCGCGAAGTGGCCAGCATGCCTTACTGCTGCGCCATTGCCCCCTTGTCCCGCTCACTGATCACCGACTCCCGGTACTCAGGGTCCGCCTTGATCTGTGCCTCGGTAAACGGTATCAGCGCCAGTTGCTTGGCCGCGAAGGCCTTGGTCTGGTCACTGGCGTGCGCCGAAGCGGCCTCGCTGGACTGCGAGAACGCCAGCAGCCCACGCGCCTCTGGCCCTTTGTCGGTGAAGCTGACCAGTTGCAGGTAGCTGGTACCACTGACCACCAGCCGCTTGCCGTGCCCGTGCGGCACGCTGTAAATCGCGTTGTACACCCCCAGCGCCTGCGGGCCACCCGGTACCGGCGTGCCATCAAGCGCCTGCTGCACCTGCCCCCAACGCGCCTCCCCGGCCACGCCACTCTCACTTACCTGCTTGATCGACGCCAGTGCTGCATCGTGTACCAGATTACGCACCGCGGCTTGCTCGACCGCAAGGCCGCGCGGGGTGTGCTGCGGGTCGGCCGGGTCGAACGCCACCCGCCAGCTTTCCGGGTGCTCGGCCAAGGCAGTGAACAGATTCTGGAAATGCACCAGGCCAATGCCACTGTCCAGGTCGGCCTTGCCGTTCCAGGCAGCCAGGCTGCTGCACACGGCCTGCACATCCGCGCTGGCACCCTTGCACCATTGCAGCAGGTCCGGCAGCACCAGGCTGGCCAGGTAGACCTCGTCATCGGTGACAATGCGCTGCAGCTCATCCACACCCAACCGGGCGGTGCCTTGCAAACGCTGCAGGGCAAAACGGCCACGCATGCCCAGCGGCTGGTCATTGCGGCTGACCAAGGGTGAGTAGCCGGTCAGCGGCTGTGCAGGGTTCGCCATCCAGGCCGGGTCGTTGGAGTTTTGCACGAAGTCTTCACGCTCGAGGCTCGGCAGCAAGCGGGCCGGGAAAATGCCCGGTTGCGCCGCCTGCGCGTCCACCTTCCACTGGCAGGCGCTACGCGAACCATCCAGCACCACCACGCGCCCTTGCGCCTGCGGGTTGCTGCAGGTATCCAGCAGTTGCTGGTCGACATAGGGCACGACCGACTGGTTCAGGTACAAAGCCCGCCCACCCTGGTCCACGGCCAGCGTGTTGACCCAAGGGATGCCTTGCAACTGCTCGACCGAACCCTTCAATGCCGCGAGGCTGTCGGCACGGTTGATCTGGTACCACTGCTGCAGTACACGTGTGTTCTCAAGGTTGGCGTCACGCAAGCTGTAGGCCGCATGCACATCCCAGTCCAGGCGACCTGGCCATTGCACCACCGGGCCGAACTGCGAGCTGTAGACCTGCCGCTCTACCTGGCTCAGGCTGCCATCCTCGGCCTTGACCGCCACACGGATGGTTTGCCGGGCCAGCGGTAGCGACCTGCCATCGAGCAAGTAGCACGTCGGGTCCTTGGGGTCGAGCTGCAGGCGGTAGAGGGTGAAGTGCTTAGAGGTGTCGACGGTGTGCGTCCACGCCAGGTGCTGGTTGAAACCGATGTTGATCATCGGCAGGCCCGGTAATGCTGCGCCCATCACGTCGAGCTGGCCTGGAATGGTCAGTTGCATCTGGTAAAAGCGCATGCCGCCCATCCACGGGAAGTGGGGGTTGGCCAGCAACAGGCCGCGGCCATTGGCCGAACGCTGCGCACCTACTGCCACAGCATTGCTGCCACGCTCCGAGGCGAACCGCTCCTGCCGGGCCAGCGCAGCGGCAAAACCCGCTGAGGATGCCTGGCGGGTCAGTGCTGGAGGGTGTGCCCCCGCCAGCGCCTCGACGAACTGCCCGACACCGCCCTCGGCCAGCAACCGGCGGGTCAGTTTGACCAGGTCCTGGCTGCTGATAGGCCGCACCCACTCACCCTCGCCGCATTCGGCGGGCAGCCCTTGGCCACGGCGCTCGGCCAATGCCCGGTTGTAGCCGCTGGCATAACCCGCCAGCAGTGCCTGTACCGGCGCTGGCTGTGCCTGCAGGAACGCATCGACCGCCGCCGGGCTGTTGAGCCAGGTGAAAAACAGGTCGCTGGCCAGGTTGTCACGCTGCTCCAGGGTCTTGCCCTTGGCGCCGAAAAAGCGCGATCGCTCACCGCTCACGGTCAGCACTTCATTGGCCAGCAGGCACAGGTTGTCCTGGGCATAGACATAGCCAACGCCATAGCCCAGGCCGCGCTCATCCTTGGCCACGATATGCGGCACGCCAAAACTGGTGCGACGGATCTGGGCACTGGTATCGGCTACGGCGGGCTGCGCCTGTACGCCGATACTGAAGGCCACCAGGGCAGCGGCCAGGCCGGCGCACGTCATGGGACGGGAAAGTGGAAACACGGGCACTCCTCGGATTCGGGGGTCATCCCGATCAGACGAATGGCCAGATGAAAATTTTACGTATTACAAGGCGATGGAACGTCTTGATGAGGAGCAGGCATTTTTTTTACGAGTGAGTTGCAGTTTTTGCGTTCTCATTCGTCCTAGTAAGTGAGGCAACCACATTTCGGGTTCGTCCACGAAAAGGAGCATTCACATGTACAACCCGCAACCCTCGATCCAGGCCGGGCGCGTCCCAGGCAAAGCGCCCAATGGACAGGACGCTTTTTCTGAAGAACGCATCGGCAATGAACAGATCCGCGAGCTGCTGCGCACCTTCGGCCTGCGCACCAGCCTGATCCGCCTCAAGGTGATCGACGCTTTGCACGCCGCCGACCGCAATGGCCGCAGTATTGGCGTGCGCGGTGTGCATGCACAACTGGAACAACTGGATATCCCGTTGTCGTTCCTCAGTGTGCGCGAAGTACTCAAGCGCCTGTGCACCGAAGGCGTCATCCAGCTGGGTAGCGACAAATGTTACAGCCTCAACCCCCAGGCGCGTGCCGTACTGGAGCAAACACTCTCGCGCTGAGCGCATGGCCGGCCATGCCTGGCCGGCCCGCGCAGATCAGGGCTTGACCTTGCGCCGCAGAATGCCGTTGATCACCACGACCACCACGGCAATGGCGATGGCCAGCATCTGGAAGGTCTGTTCACTGATTGTGCCCTGCTTCTGCAGATGGGACAGGCCCAGCATCAGGCCCAATACCACCAGGATGATCAAAAGTGAATATTTGAGGCGCTGCACGTGTGTCATCGAAGGTTCCTTGCAACATCAGGGGCAAATGGCTCGCAACGAGCGGCGGCAATGATACAACGGTCACTGCCCACAGCGCTGTATTTCCTGCTGGGTGGGGCAGCGCGGGCCTGAAAGCATGGGAGTTCCAAGCACCCATGCCGGAGGCACCATGTACAAAACGTTGCTGTTCGCATCGCTGTTTCTGTCCCCCCTCTCCCTTCATGCGCTGGACACCCAGCAGACGCCTGACGAACACCTGCTCGAACTGGGCCACCAGTTGGCTACCCATGCCGGTGCCAGCCAATGGCAACAATTGTGGCAACGTGTCCGCCAGGCCGGCTACCTGCAGGCTGGTGCTGCGCCGGTACATTTCAGCGTGCCTGCGGCCCGGTTACCCGACCTGGCTCGGCAAACCCTGGCCCAGGCCGACCAGGTACAGGCACTGCGCCAGACACAGGCACTGTACCGCCGCAGCTTTGCCGGCCCGGCCATTGGCCAGCGCAACGGGCAGCCGTTGCATGCGCTTTGCCTGTTGGTCGATTGGCGCACATTGCCCCAAGGCATGCGCGCCACCCCTCACGCCTACCTGGCTAGCGCCAGCTTGCTGAGCAGCTATCCGTGCGACTGATGGTTGCCTGACCCATTCGCATCAATGGGAGTAACCAGATGGGTCGCCTTACGGTACAGCCGGAAGTCAACGCGATTTCCTACACCGCCAGATATCGTTGCCTGCAAAACCTACTCACCGAAGCTACAACCCCCAGCCCCTATGTCGCCTAGCGACGCGCCTTGGCTGTCGCACAGAATTTGCTCACACCTTCGACATAACGCCGTGGGTGATCGGGTCGCACATCCACCCATCCCGAAGGAGCGCCATATGCAACTGCCAGATTTGAGCCAGATCGATATCAGCCAACTGCCCCACTCGTTGCAGGCCTTGATCGAGTGTATCGGTATCGAAAACGCCTACCAGCTCACCTGCGCCTACGGCGGCAGGCCCAAATACATTCCCAAGCACCGCGAGCGCACCAAGCTCGCCGACGTGCAGCCAGCCGAAGCGTTAGACGCACTGATCAAGCGCTTTGCCGGGGTCGCACTGGAAATTCCCAAGGCTGACCACTTTCTGCGCCAACTGCGCAACCAGCAGATCCAGAAGGAAAGCGCCAACGGCTTGTCACGCAGCCTGCTGGCGAACAAGTACGGCCTGAGCCTGCGCCAGATCGGCAACATCCGGCGCCAGGAGCCTTGCACTCGCTGATACCCAAGCACCGTAGCAGCCCTTATGCGGTTGCCTCAACCCACCAGAAGATGAGTTTCCTTATATGTCGATAGATAACAGCCTGATTGGCTCCGTCATCAACGCCCTGCCGATGGACCGCCTGATTGCTGGCCCCTTGCAGGCCATGGTCCAGGCGCAGGTGACTGCCAGTAAATCGTACGCCGACTTCCTGATGCAGGTGTGCGTCCAGGATGGCAAGGCCGTCGCCATCCAGTTCGACTACGACGAAACCATCGTCGACGAACAAGGCGAATACAAGGGTGTAGTCAGCAAGACCATGAAAGTGCCGCTGCTGGCGGCCATTACCCACCCGAACATTTCCATTGAAGAGGGTAATGTCGAGTTCGAGCTGGTCATCAGCCAGATGTCCGAAGATGTATCCAGCAAGGACATGAATGCAGAAACGACCGCCTCCCTGGGCTGGGGGCCGTTCAAGCTGAACGTGAAAGGCAGCGTGAGCCACAAGTCCACGCAAACCCGCAAGACAGATACCCGCGCCCGCTATGCCTTCAACACGACCTTGAAACGCCAGGAACCGCCCGAAGCGATGATGAGGGTAATCGAGTTTCTGACTGACGCCGCGACCAAGCCAACCGTTGTCAGAACGGCCGCGCTGGAAAGCCCGGACGAAATTTCCCAGGCCGATACCTTGAAAGGGCCTGAGCCTGAAAAACTACCGACCCCTTAAGACCCTTGCACTTCACCCTCGAGCCCCTCTTCCCGCAATGAGAGGGGCATAACCTGGCTTGAGGAGTCGGATCGTTGCAAAAGCCCCCTGCCCCCATGACCTCCATCGACCTGCGCGAGATCACCCGTGGCCTGCAAGAGGCCGCCAGCGCCACCAACAGTTTGATCGCCCAGCAGTACATCAACCTCTTCGACCAGTTCTTCGAATGCGACACCGAGGCGTTGGGCGCCCCTATGAAGGCCAAGATGGTCGAGGTGGCGATGGACGGCCAGCACATCATGCGCGTTCCATTGTTCGCCCTGGTATCACCCAAGGGCCTGGCCCTGGAGCGCATGCAGGTCGATTTGTCTGTAAGGGTCAAAGGTACTGAAGCGCAACAGGCGCTGCTGACGGCAGCCGAGAGCAAGGCCGCCAGCTTCAAGGTGACCATCGGCGGCCAGGGCCGTCAGGGTGAAAGCCGGGACCCAGACGAAGTGCAGATCCGCATGCAGTTCCAGGCGAGTGAGCCGCCGGAGGCGCTGAACCGGTTGATCGAGGAATACACCAGCCTGATCGTCCCGGTACGCGCTACCCAATCGCCGCCCCCAACCGACACCAATGAGTTCATCGAGGCGGCCATCGTCCGTTGACGACCGCCCCGGCGCAGGCTTAGAAGTCGCGTTTGTAGAAGATATCCAGTGAACTCGCCAGCCCGCTGGCGGCTTCAAGGTAGACCTTCTTGCTCAACTTGTAACGCAAGGCGATGGTGTTGGCGGGTTCGAACACCCCTACCCCGTAACGCAGGCTCAGCTTTTCAGTCAGGTTGCCGCTGGCGACCACGCTGGTGCTGTTGCCCGACCCTTCGGTATCCAACTGGAAGTCGTCGATGCCCAGGCTCGACGCCAGGCTGCCGGTAATGCCGGCACTGCCGGCCAGCCCCAAGCCCAAGGCCGCCTCGGCGAGCATGTTGTTGTCTTCGCCGGAGGTGCCCAATGGCCGCCCCAGTACCAGGTACGACAGCGCCTGCTCCTGGCTCATGGCCGGCTCCGAGAACACCTTCGTGGTGGGCTGTTCGGCGCTGCCGCTCAGGCGGATACCAGCAATCACATCGTCAACCTTGCGGATTGCTTCGATGTCCAGGTACGGCTGGTCGATTGGGCCGGCGAACAGCAGCCGCGCTCGGCGGATGGTCAAGCGTTGACCGTAGGCACGGTAGCGGCCGTCTGCCAGGCTCAGCTCGCCACGGGTGTCGAGGTTATCACCAATGTGCACATGGCCAAGCAGGTTGGCGGTAAGGCCAAAGCCGCTGAACGACAGCTTGTCCTGGCCCACTTCGACGTCGATGTCCATGGCCATCGCCATGGGCGGTTTGCCCTCTTCGGTCTGGTGACCGACGATTACCGTGTCATCCGACACCTTGACGGTGGACGGCGGCAGCTCGCGAACGGTGATCTTGCCCTTGGGCACCTGTACCTTGCCGGTCACCGCCAGCTTGTCGTCGATCAGGCGCAAGGTAAGGTCTGGGGCCACCTCCAGTGCGGCATAGGGCTCGACCGTGACCGGCAGTTGCTGGCCTTGCAAACGCACGTCCATGCCCAGCGCCTGGCCCCAGGTGAGGTTGCCGCTCAACTGCCCACGCCCAGCCTCACCACTGCGCCAATTGCCGTTGAGCTGCACCTGCTCACCGCTGATCAGTGCCTGCAGTGACAGGTCCTGCAGGCTGGCCGGCAGCTCTGCACCACTGACTTCACCACCGCTGAGCATCAGGTTACCGTTGACCTGCGGCGCCAGCAAAGTACCTGAAAGCCGGCCACTGCCATTGAGCTGCCCGGCCAGGCGTTCGACCATCGGCACAAACGGACGGGCCACCGACAGGTCTAGCCCGGCCAGGCGGAAATCACCCGACAATGGCTTGTTCTTGCCTAGCGGATCGAGCCGGGCGTTGACGCTCAGTTCCCCCAGACGCTCACCGCGAAACGCCAGGCGCGTATCGATGCGTCGCGGTGCCAGCGTGCTGTCCAGGCGCAGGGCCTGATACGGGAAGTCGATCCAGCGGCCCTTGTCGCGTACCCGCAGGGTGCCGCCACTGGCATCGACAACGACAGTACCCTTGGGGCCGCTGGCCGGGATGTCCAGGTTGATATCGGCATTGAGCAGGCCTTGCCAGGCAAAGTCCTTCGGCAGCCACTGGGCCAGGCTGTCCAGTGGGAACTGCTTGAGGTGGTAGCGCAGGCGGGGCTCGGGGGCCAGGCGCTGGTCCTCGCCACACAGGCTGGCCTGCCCGGAGCGCCAGCAGTGGGCCCCGAAGTCCAGCTGACCGCTGGCCAGCCGCTGCAGGCGTGCCGGGGCCTGCAACTGCCAATCCTGGCCGCCGGCCTGAATCCGCCCGCTGGCCAGACGACCACGCCAGTCACCCTTGTTCAACTGGCCATCCAGGCCAAGGTCGAGCTTGAGTTGCGGGCCGTCCAACGCCAGAGTCACGGCCTGTTGGCGAATGTCGCCTTTGCCGTTGGCCTGCAGCGTGCCCAAGGCCGTGTCACCCAGGTGAATACCTGTGGCCTTGAGCTCGACAACGCCGCGTTGAGCGTTGTCCAGGCGCGCCTCCAGGTCCAGCTGCTGCAGGCGGTTTTCGGCCTGGGCCAAGCGCTGACCTTGCAAGGTCAGGGTACCTTGCGGAGCCTGCAGCGTCCCGGCGACATCCAGCCGCCCCTTGACCTGCCCTTGCAGCCTCGGCCACAACTGGCCCAGGCGCGGCAAGTCGAGGTCGATTCGCCCGGCCAGCCGTTGTTGCAGGCTGCCACTGCCGTTGATGCGATTGTCACCCAGCTGGATAGCCAGTGCGCCCAGGGTCCAGTTTTGCCCTGCCCCCTGGGCTTCGGCCTTGAGTACGGCTGGCTGGCCACGCAGGCGGCCTTTAAGGTCGAGCTGGGCATCGAGGGTAAGCGCCTCGCCTTTAAGCTCGCCTTTGCTGCGCAGTGGCCCCGCCAGGGTGCCCGGTAGCTCGGCCAGCCAATAGGCCGGATCGAGCGCGGAAAGCTGCAAGTCGACATCCCAGGCCAGCGTGTTGGCAAAACGCACGGCGACACTGCCGGCGGCCTTGCCCTGGCCGGCAGTCAGCGCCAACTGTGGCAGTTTCACCTGGCTCAGGTCGCCTTCGAACGGGCTGGCCAGGCTGAACGCCCCCGCCGGGCCGTCCAGCTCACCCTTGAAGGTGCCCTGGTAATTGCCATCGCGATAATGCACCTGGGTATTGAAGCGCTTGAGGGTGACCTCAGGCGGAGTCTCCAAGGGGTACAGGCGCAACCACGGGAAATCCTGCCAGTCCAGCTTCGCATCGGCGCTCAGGCCTTGCTGCCAGTCAGCCGTCGCTTGCAACTTGACCCGTTGGTTGTCGTTGGCGGTCAGGTCCAAGGCATCGAGCCTGGCGCCTTTACTGTCCACCAACCCGGACAAGGCCAGGGCGATCGGCGATTGTTCGGCGGGCAGGCTGGCCGTGCCCGACAGGTGATAGCCCTTGAGCAAATCACCCTGGGCGTCGAGCTTCAGCTGGTTCAGCTGCAAAGTGTCGGGCAACGTGCCAGCCGGCTTGAATGCCTCGGAGCGGATCTGCAAGGTAGCTGGCAGGTGTTCGGCCAATGCCTGCAATTGGCCGCTCAGCGTGGCATCGAGGTAACCACTGCTGGTGCCAGCCAGTTTCAGGTTTTTTTGCAATTCACCGCTGGCAGTCAGTGCCAGCTGCCAAGGCTTGCCCTCTACCGCAGGCAACTGCAGTTGCGCCTGCAGTTGCAGCGGCCAGTCACCTTCGGGCTGCAGGTCGCCTTGCAGGTTCAAATTCAGGTCGTCGCGCTGCAGCCGCAGGCTGTCGATGCGCATCCCGCTGTTGGTCCAGTGCGCCGCGAGCTGCAAGTCGCCAAGCAGTTCGCTGCCATCCAGGCGCAGCTGACCAACCTTGACCTCGCCCAGCTCGATAGCCAGTGGCAAGCGCAGGGTCGGCAATTGCAGCGGTGCGTTGTCGGTGGGTTCGGGGCTTGGCGCAAAGGCCATGTCGATGCGTTCGGCCTGCAACCGGTCGATGCACAACCTGGCGCGTAGCAAGCAAACAGGCGACCAAGCCAGCATCGGCGCCTGTACCTCTACCTTGCTGCCGGCGTCGGCCCAGATCAGCTGGCTAGCTTGCCAACTGCCCGCAAGGCGCCCTTGGAAATCGGCCACTTCGAGCCCGGGCACCTTGCCCAGTGCCCAGCGGCTGCCAGCCTCGGTCCCCAGCAGCAGGCCCAGTGCCAGGCCCAAGCTCGCGACTACCCCAAGCAGGCCCAGCAGAATGTATTTGATCACGCGTTTCACAGCTCGGGCCCCATGGAAAAGTGCAGGCGAATGCCCCCTTCGTCATCCAGCGCTTTGGCCAGGTCCAGGCGCAACGGCCCCACCGGCGACACCCAGCGCACACCAAAGCCAACACCGGTCTTGAGGCTGGGCAGCTCCAGGTTGTTGAACGAGTTGCCTTGGTCGACGAACGTCGCAACCCGCCACTTTTCGGTCAGCGAATATTGGTACTCGACGCTGCCAGCCACCAGGTAGCGCCCGCCAATGCGGTCGCCGTCGCTGTTCTTCGGCGACAGGGTCTGGTAGTCGTAGCCGCGCACGCTCTGGTCGCCACCGGCGAAGAAGCGCAGCGAAGGCGGAATGCTGTTCTTGAAGCCATTGGTCGCGCTGCCGCCAAACTGCACGCGACCGAGAAAGCGGTGGTTTTGGCCCAGCGTGGTCAGGCCTTTGAGCAATACGTTGCCGTGCAGAAGGTTGGTATCGGAAACCAGCCCTTCCTTGGCGCCCTGCACATCGAATTGCAGGCGATAGCCGTTGTGTGGGTCGATGCGGTTGTCGCTGCGCAGGAAGGAATAGCTCACGCCAGGCATCAGCAAGTTGCTCAGCCCGGAGTCGTCGCCCAGGCGATACTCCTCGCGCTGGTACTTGAGCGATATCACCCGCTGCCAGCCACTGGGCAGCTTGCTGTGCCACTCGGGGCCGACCGTCAACAGCTTGCTGAGCGTGTCGGTACCGGCAAGCTCTTCATTCTGGTAGCCACCGGCAAAGCGCAGCTTGTCGGTCAGCGGCGGGTCGAGGGGAATGTCGTACCACAGGCCGACGTTCTGCCGTGGTGCGGACAGCTCGGTTTCCCAACCGTAGCTGTGGCCCTGCGGGTTGACCCAGTGGCGGGTCCAGTTGGCCTTGCCGCGCGGCCCGACGTCAGTCGAGAAACCCAGGCCCAGGCCCAGGGTGCGTGGTTTACGGGTTTCCAGACGGACATCCACCGGGACTTCTTCACCTACGGCGGCAGTAGGTGCCGCGTCTACGCGCACACCTTCGAAATAGCCGCTCGATTGCAGGTCATTGTTCAGCTCGGCGACCAGTTCCGAGTCGTAGGGGGTGCCCGGTTTGAATGAAACCATACGCTGCAAGAGATCGTCATCCAACGGCGTGTCGCCCCCGAAGGTGACAGCGCCCAGGCGATAGCGCGGGCCACTCTGGTAGACCAGTTCGATATCGGCCACGCCGGCCTGCGGGTCCACAGCCAGGCGCTGGCTGCTGAAACGTCCACTGAAGAAACCGTAGCGCGACGCCTGGTTCTGGATCAGCCGTTTGGCATCCTCATAAAGGCCGTGATTGAGTTGCTCACCCGCGCGCAGCGCCTTGCTGTCAGGCACGCGGAAGGCCTTCATTTCGCTGGCCGGGCCCTCGATGCGCACAGTCACGTTGCGCAGGCGAATGGGCTCGCCAGGGTTGATGCTGATGATCAGTTGCGGGGAATGGTCAGCGTCGCTGGCGGGTTTTACCTCGGTATCGATCTGTGCCTGATAGTAGCCAAGTGCCTGCGCCGCTTTGCGCGCCTGCTCCTCGGCCCCGCGACTGAAGCGTAAAAGTGCTTCTTCATCGCGGTCACCCAAGGTGCCGATATAGCCTTCGACATTGGCCTTGAGCGCCTTGTTGGCCGGTTTTACCTTCACCAGCAACTCGCTCTGGCCCCACGCTGCGAAACTGGCGGCCCAGAAAACCAGGCCCCAGGTGAATCTTCCTGAATACGTCATGCGGCGAATGCTACCAGAGCCAGGCGCTCAAGGGAGCCGCCTGGCGGCCTGTTCAGGCAAAAGCGGAATTTGAAGAGATTGGATTAGGATGAAAGAACACCCTTTCTCGGATTGGTCCTACAGCTACCTCGCCTATCTCTTCATAACCCTGGCGCTGATAAAAAGCCAGGTAGTGCTCGTTACCGGTATCCAGCACGACCCCTTGGGTGCCTGGGTCCTCCGCGCACCAGTCGTGCACAGCTTGTAACAATTGCTCGCCGTAGTGTTTGCCCTGGAATTGCGGGTGCACCCCCAGCAATGGCAGCACATGCACCCGGTCAGTGGGCAGGCAGGTGGCCAGCGCGGCCTGGTAGTCCATGTAGCGCCGCGTGCAGCGCAGGCCTGTACCCAGCATCATGCGCAGGCGCCAGGCCCAGCTGTCGGCCACGCCCAGGCGGCGCAGTGGCGGCACGATCAGGGCCAGGGCAATCAGGCGATCCTCTACCAGCAAGCCGATGGCGGGTAGTTGCAGATAGAAGTGCTGGCGCACCCATTCGCGCACCATCACCCGCAAGCGCCGCTCATAACCGGGGCGCTGGGCCTCGAAGATGTAGGCGAAGGTAGGCTCATGGCGGTAAGCGTTGTACAGCAATGAACGCGCTTCGCGGCTGTAACCATCATCGAGCAAGCAGACACGGGCCGGAGCGGCTGTGGTTTCGGGCATTGCGGGCAGACCTCCTGGAATGGGCGTACAGTGCCTTGGAGGTGCCCCTGCGCGCTTCGTTCACCCCCTGGAGCACGTTAGCAGCAGGATGACCATGCCGCCATGCTGGTGATGATGGACGATGTCGGCTAGCATCGCGGCTTTTACCGGGATTGTCTTTCCATGAAGATCGTCTGTTTCAACATCAACGGCCTGCGGGCCCGCCCGCACCAGCTGGCGGCGCTGATCGAAAAGCACCAGCCGGACGTGATCGGCCTGCAGGAAACCAAGGTCAGCGACGATCAGTTCCCGCTGGCCGACGTGCAGGCACTGGGCTACCACGTGCACTACCATGGCCAGAAAGGCCACTACGGCGTGGCGCTGCTGTCGCGCCAGGCGCCGCTGAGCCTGCACAAAGGCTTTGCCACCGATGAAGACGACGCCCAGCGCCGCTTTATCTGGGGCACCTTCCCTGATGCCGACGGCAACCCGATCACCATCATGAACGGCTATTTCCCCCAGGGTGAAAGCCGCGACCACCCCACCAAGTTCCCGGCCAAGCAGCGCTTCTACAGCGACCTGCAGGCCCTGCTCGAAGGCCAGTTCCGCAACGACCAGCCACTGCTGGTGATGGGCGACATGAACATCTCGCCGCAGGACTGCGATATCGGCATCGGTGCGGACAACGCCAAGCGCTGGCTGAAGACCGGCAAGTGCAGCTTCCTGCCGGAAGAGCGCGAGTGGATGGAACGCTTGAAAGGCTGGGGCCTTGTCGATAGTTTCCGTCACCTGTACCCGGAGGTGACGGACCGCTTCAGCTGGTTCGACTACCGCAGCCGCGGCTTCGAGGACGACCCCAAGCGCGGGCTGCGCATCGACCTGATCATGGCCTCGCAGCATCTGGTGCCACGCATCAAGGCAGCAGGTGTGGACTATGAACTGCGCGCAATGGAAAAGCCGTCGGACCATGCGCCGATCTGGCTGGAATTGAGCTGAGTCGGAGGGTGGGCGCCAAGGTGCATGCCTTGGCCTCACTCACAACCCCAACCGCAACGCCTCCCCCACCCCCGCTCCGCGCACATCGTCCGCCGCGCTGACCAAAGCAAAGTTGTACGCCCCATGCGACCAATACCGCGCCTCCAGCTGACCGTCGACCCGCTGACCGTCCGGCATGCGCCGATATTGCTCGCCGGGTGAGCGCAGGAACAGGCTGATGCGCTGGCCCTTGCCATCTTCAAACACCAGCAACGCCGCCGGCCCTTGCTCGTTGCTGAGCAAGCGCGCACCCACCGGTTTGAAGCCATAGCCCGCCAGGTCCGGCAGCTGGCCCACGCGGCTGAAATGGCGCCCAAGCCAGTCGCGCAACTGCCCTGGGTCACTGGCCTGGATATCCAAGGCTTCACTGCCAGCAAACAAGCGATGCGCCTGCACAGCGTCGGCCATGGGCAAGTCAACGCGCGCCAAGCTTGCATCGCGCACTTGCCAACCGCCTAAACCACCCACACCCAGCGCTAACATCACCACCGCCGCAGCGGCCCAACGCCGCTGCCGGCGCTGGCGCAATTGCCGACGCAACGGGCCCAATTCCAGCTGCGCGGCACCAGGCAGGTCATCAAACCCGGCCAACGCCACGCGTAGCCGGCGGGCATCGGCACGCCAACCTTCCACCCGTGCCGCCGCCTGCGGGTTGGCCTCCAGCCAGGCCTGCACCTGGGCCCGGCGCACAGGCTCCAGGCGCTCATCGACATAAGCATGCAGTTCGTCTTCGCTGGGGATCAGACGGGTCATTTCAGTCTCCGCAAGGCCGGTGGCTGGGGGTTGCCCTCGGTCAATTCGCGCAAGGCATTGCGCGCGCGCGACAGGCGCGACATCACAGTGCCGATTGGGATGCCCAAAGCCTGGGCGGCCTCCTTGTAACTCAGGCCTTCGATGCTGACCAGCAGCAACAAGGCACGCTGCTCCGCCGTCAGCCGGGCAAACGCCTGCAGGTCGGCCTGGGCCAGGACGATGGCTTCGAGGTTGTCACCGACAGGCTCCTCGTCGTGCCCGCTGCCGCCAAACCAGGACAACCAACGCGCATGCAGACGCTCGCGGCGTTTACCGTCGAGAAACTGTCGATAAAGAATGGTGAACAACCAAGCGCGCAGGGCATCGGCGTCACGTTGCTGGTCGCGCCGGCTCAGGGCCCGCTCGACCGTTGCCTGCACCAGGTCGTCGGCGCTGCCCGGTTCGCGGGTCAGCCACACGGCAAAGCGTCGCAGACGGGCAAGCAGTTCGCGCCACTGGTGGTCGTCCAGGTCATGCATCGCTAGGTACCGGCCTTTGGGATTGTCAGTGTAAAGGGCAGACGCCTGTGAACAAATTCTATTCCCGGCGATGGAATAAGTTTTTCCCTGCTCCGTCGTACTGGCACCTTCCCTGAACCGGACGATGACCATGAACTCACCCTTGCACGGCCCGGCCAAAGCGCTGCGCCTGGCAGCCATTGGCGCCGTGATGCTGGCCGCAGGTGCCGGCTTTGCCTATGCCGCCGGCTGGCTCGGCGAACCCCGGCTGACGCCACAGCGCATCATCGACACCTTCGAGGCCCAGGCCGGTCACTACCCGGGCTACCGCAAGAACCACGCCAAGGGCCTGTGCGTGAGCGGCTACTTCCAGCCCAGCGGGCAGGCCGCCAACCTGTCCATTGCACGCGCCTTCAGCCAGCAACGGGTGCCGGTTATCGGCCGTTTCGCCATCGGCGGTGCCAACCCGTTCGCCCCGGATACAGGCATCCCGGTGCGCAGCCTGGCAGTTCAACTCAGCACCGACGACGGCCAGGTCTGGCGTACCGGCATGAACAACCCGCCGGTGCTGGCGGTCAGTACCCCGCAAGGGTTCTATGAGCAAGTGCTCGCGGGCGCGCCCGACCCGGCCACCGGCAAACCTAACCCGGCCAAGATGCAAGCGTTCTTCGCCGCCCACCCCGAAAGCGCGGCATTTCGCCAGTGGGCGGCGAGCTACAAGCCAAGTGACAGCTTCGCCAGCACGCAGTATCACAGCATCAATGCCTTCCGCCTGATCGACTCAGCTGGCACGGCCCACCCGGTGCGTTGGCAGCTCGAGCCACAAACCGCGTTTGCCGCACTACCTGGCCAGGTTGATGACAAACAGTTCCTGCAACACGACCTGCAGCAACGCCTGGCCCAGGCCCCGTTGCGCTGGACGTTGCGTTTGGTGCTGGCCGAACCGGGCGATGCCGTGGATGACCCTGCCCGCCTCTGGCCCGCCGAGCGTCGTAGCGTGGACGCCGGCACCTTGGTGCTGGAGCACGTCGACGCTCCAGAGCAAGGGGCCTGCCGCGACCTGAACTTCGACCCGCTGATTCTGCCACGGGGTATCGAAGCGTCCGGCGACCCGATCCTCGCCGCCCGGTCCGCCGCCTATTCGGAATCCTTCAACCGCCGCAGCCGTGAATCGCTCAGCACTGGAGCCCGTCCATGAAACCCGAAGCCTTCCACCCCTTCGCCCGTCTGTTGCACTGGCTGATGGCCGTGCTGATCCTGGCCATGCTGTTCATCGGCGTGAGCATGGTCGCCGACCTGTCGCCACGCCACCCGCTGCTGATCAGCCTGCACAAGGCCACCGGCCTGGCCCTGCTGGTGCTGGTGCTGTTGCGCATCGCCGTGCGCCTGAGCGTGCCGCACCCACCGCTGCCACACGACCTGCCAGTGCTGCAGCGCTGGGCCGCCGGGGCCTCGCACCTGCTGCTCTATGGGCTGATGCTGGCCATGCCGCTGCTGGGATGGGCCATGCTATCGGCGGGCGACTACCCGCGCCCGCTCGGTTTACCCGCCATCGCCCCGCACAACCTGCAGCTGTATGCCGTGCTGCGTCAGGCCCATGGCTGGGCCGGCTACCTGCTGTTCGCCACGGTGCTGGTGCACGTGGGTGCAGCCTTGATGCATGCATGGGTGCGCCGCGACGGTGTGTTGCGTAGCATGTGGCCTGGCCCCTTGCGCCGCAGCGAATGACCTGCTGCATGCCGGGGCGTTCGACAATCAATAATCATTCTTAATAAGATCGGCTTTCTATTTGCCGTACTGCCCTGGACTGCCCTATGAACGTCGCAAAGGATCCTGCAACCCTGCTACCTGCCAGCACCCTGGACTTGCGCCCGCTGCTGCTGGCCAACATGGCCTGTACCATGTCGATGATGGCCTTCGTCGCCTTGATCGGCCCGATTGCCCGCCAACTCGGCATGGCCACCTGGCAAGCTGGCGCCGCCGTAACCGTGGCTGGCGTGGTTTGGGTGCTGCTGGCCCGGCCTTGGGGGCGATTATCGGATCGCCTCGGCCGCCGGCGCATCCTGCTGCTGGGCAGCGCCGGCTTCACCCTGGCTTACTGGCTGCTATGCCTGTTCGTTGAAGGCGCGCTGCGCTGGTTGCCGGGCGCGACCCTGGCGTTCATCGGCCTGATCGTCGCCCGCGGCTGCATCGGCGCCTTCTACGCCGCCATCCCAGTGGGCTGCAATGCGCTGATAGCCGACCATGTCGAGCCGCAACGCCGGGCCCGGGCCATGGCCTCGCTGGGCGCGGCCAACGCCGTCGGCCTGGTGGTCGGGCCAGCGCTGGCGGCGCTACTGGCACGGCACAGCCTGAGCCTGCCGTTCCACATCATGTCGCTGCTACCGGCCACGGCCTTCCTCGTGCTGCTCTTTACCCTAAAACCACAGGCGCTGCCGCACGCCCACGCCCCCAGCCCGGTGCGGCTGAACGACCCGCGCCTGCGCAGGCCGTTGCTGGTGGCATTCAGCGCCATGCTCAGCGTGACCGTGTCGCAGATCATCGTCGGTTTCTTTGCCCTCGACCGCTTGCATCTGGGCCCCGCCGAAGCGGCCCAGGCTGCCGGCATCGCGCTGACCACGGTGGGCGTAGCGCTGATGCTGGCGCAGGTATTGCTGCGCCAGCTAGAGTGGCCACCGCTGAAGATGATCCGGGTAGGTGCCACGGTATCGGCACTGGGCTTTGCCTGCGGGTCGCTGGCCACCACGGCCCCTTGGCTATGGGCTTGCTACTTTGTTGCGGCAGCCGGCATGGGCTTTGTGTTCCCAGCGTTTTCGGCACTGGCAGCCAATGCCATGCACGCCTCCGAGCAGGGCGCCACAGCCGGCTCCGTGGGAGCTGCCCAGGGCATGGGTGCGGTGATCGGGCCGCTGGCCGGCACCTTGGTATATGCCCTTGATCCGCGCCTGCCATTCTTGGCCGTAGCCGTGCTGTTGCTGCTCGTCGGACTGTGGCCGATGCCACGTGAACAGCGGGTTTGACAAGCACAGCGCGCAAGCGCGCAGAGTGTGTTTTAATGCGCATCGCTCATTATTATTGACACCTCTGATTACAAGGCGGCTATGGACACGGGGACGCGACTCAAACTGGTGCGTGAACGCAACAACCTCTCCCAACGGGAACTGGCCCGCCGCAGCGGGTTGACCAATTCGACGATCTCGCAGATCGAGCAGAATCGCGTCAGCCCTTCGGTCAGCTCCCTGAAAAAGCTGCTCGAAGGCATACCCATGAGCCTGGCGGAGTTTTTCAGCTTCGACGAGCCGGTGCGTGAAGAGCGCTACGTGTTCCGGGGTGGCGAACAACCGGATCTGGGCCGCAACGGCCTGCGCATGCTGCTGGTCGGCGCCAGCGTCGAAGGCCGGCAGATGCGCATGCTGCGCGAGCTGTATGCACCCGGCGCCGATTCGGGCGAGCCGATCGTGCATGCCGAGGGCGAAGAATGTGGCCTGGTCACCCGCGGCACCGTAGAGCTGTGGGTCGATGGGCAGGTCAGCGTGCTCAACTCGGGCGACGGCTACTACATCCCCACTACCCTGCCGCACAGTTTCAAGAACATCGGCCCGGACGAGGCCGAGATCATCAGCGCCAACACGCCGGCCAATTTCTGATCTTGGCGCGCAGCGGTGCACTGAACACTCGGGATATTTACCAGCGCCTGCGCAACGCGGCCCTTGGTGTGCAGCACCTGGAGGTGAGTGCACGCCACGATGGCGGTCTGGTCGATGTCGACATCCAGGGCTGGCGATTGACGCTGGCCCTGGATGCCGAAGGCTTGGCACATTGCATTCATTGCCAGGCCCCCGACGGTGAACAGGCCGGGCTTGAGGACTGGCAGCGCTACGGCACCAACCCCACCGACCTGCTCAGCCTGTGGGAGCGCACTCAGCTGGAGAAGCTGCTGGCGCCCTGACGCAGCGCTTCTTCGACAAAGTCCAGGCGGTCCTGGCCAAAGAACATCGCATCGCCCACAAAGCAGGTGGGCGCACCAAACACCCCGCGCGCCACAGCCGCCTCGGTTGCCTGCTTCAGCGCAGCTTTTACCTCACCGTCAGCCGTCAACCCGTGAAATACCTGCGGGTCGAAGCCTGCCTGGGTCAGCGTCTCATCCAGAACTGCGTTATCGCCCAGGTTGCGGCGTTGTGCCCATAGCCCATTGAACAGCGCCGACAACAGGGCCTCGAACCGCTCCGGTGAACGCAACTGGGTACCCAGCACGCCGCGCATCAAGGCCAGGGTATTGATCGGGAACCCTGATGGCATCCCGAACGGTACCTCGTAGCGTGCGGCAAAGCGTGCCAGGTCGGTAAACATGTAGCGCCCCTTGGCCGGGATCGTCGCCGGCGAGGCGTTGCCGGTGGCCTGGAACACCCCTCCAAGCAGAATTGGCTGGTAGCGCAGTGTGGCACCTTGGCGGGCACACAGGCTCGGCAGTTGGGTCCAGGCCAGATAGCTGGCCGGGCTGCCCAGGTCAAAATAGAAATCGACAGTCTTGTTCATGCTTAGGGTCCTTGCGGGGTGATAGGGGCTTACCAGCGTTCCATCCAGGGGCGCAGGTCCAGCTCGAACGTCCACGCATCGCGAGGCTGGGCGTGCAGGAACCAGTAGCTGTCGGCAATGTGCGCCGGATCAAGGATGCCATCCTGGTCCTTGAGGGCATAGCGCTCGGGAAAGCTGTCGCGGATGAAGGCCGTGTCGATGGCACCGTCCACCACCACATGGGCGACATGGATGTTGCGTGGCCCCAACTCGCGCGCCATGCTCTGCGCCAGGGCACGCAGGCCATGCTTGGCCCCGGCGAAGGCAGCAAAACCAGCCGCGCCGCGGGTACCGGCAGTGGCACCGGTGAACAGAATCGTGCCGCGCTCACGCTGGACCATGCGCCTGGCCACCGCCTGGGCCGTCAGAAAGCCGGCAAAGCAGGCCATTTCCCAGATCTTGAAGTACTTGCGTGGGGTTTCTTCCAAAATGCTGCACGGCACATTGGCGCCGATATTGAAGACAAAAGCTTCGATTGGGCCAATATCGCGCTCGATGGTCTCGACCAGTGCAGCTACCTCATCTTCTTTTCGCGCATCAGAGCCAAACCCGTGGGCCTGGCCGCCAGTGGCGCGTATCTCCTCCAGCAGCGGCTGCAATTTCTCAGCCTGGCGCCGAGTTACGCAGGCGATGTAGCCCTCACGGGCAAAGCGCTTGGCAATCTCGCCCCCGGTGGCGTCCCCTGCCCCGATCACCAGCACCACTTTTTGTTGTTCTGTCATGCCCGCCTCCATTGGTGAATGATCGTTTAGTAAACGAACGCTATGTTATGATCGCGGTCTTCGTCAAGCCCGCTTGCAGAGGCATGTGAATGCGCTACTCCAACGAACACAAACAGCAAACCCGCGACCGGTTGCTGGCCAGCAGCGGCGCGCTGGCCAAACGCGGGGGGTTCGCCAGTACCGGCGTGGCAGGGCTGATGAAGGCGATTGGCCTGACCGGCGGTGCCTTCTACAACCACTTCCCGTCAAAGGACGACCTGTTCACCGAGGTAGTACGCCAGGAGCTGTGCAACAGCCCGCTGACACGCCTGACCAGCCAAGGTGCCAACCGCGAGCGCCTGGGCCGCTGCCTGCAGCAGTACCTGAGCCTGGCCCATCTGCACAATGCCGAGGGTGGCTGCCCACTGCCGCCACTGGGAGTGGAAATTGCCCGCGCCGAAGCACCGGTGCGTGAAGTGGCTGAGCACTGGCTGCTGGAACTGCACCGTGCCTGGAGCACAACCCTGGAGGATGAACAATTGGCCTGGGTGCTGATCAGCCAGTGCGTCGGCGCACTGCTGGTCGGGCGCATGTTGGCCAGTGAAAGCGTACAAGCGCAGGTACTGGACGCCAGCCGCCAATTTGTCGAACAGGCCTTGCATGAGGCGGATTAGTGCCCTGCTGGGGTTGCTGCTGGCCCTGCCAGCGTTCGCCGAACAGGCCTGCCCGCCAGGCCAGTACCAGGTGTGCCTGATGGGCTGCTTCTGCGCCCCGATCGACCCTGGCCAGGCCGGGCAGATCCTCAAGGATGTTGAGGTGATGGCCTCGTCCAGTCTGACCTACGCCTTGCGCCAGGCTCGCGACGAGGCCACGGCCAGCGGAGTGCAGCCGATTCCGTTGCATATTCGGGCGCAACTTGAACCTTGGTACGACTTTGCCGTGCTCGATGCGGCGCGCTTTCGGGTGGGGATGAGCAACAGATGAGCGCAGCCAATGCGCTATTGCAGAACCCCGATGTGAACGCCGTGACACTGATCGACACGATCATCTTCCGCCGTGCCAACGATGCCGAGGACAACGTGGCCTTGTGGGCGCACGAACTCAAGCATGTGCAGCAGTACCAGGAACTGGGCGTGGAGGAGTTTGCCCGACGCTATACGCGCAACTATGACGACCTGGAAGGCCCCGCTTACAAGATCGAGGCCGGGTGAGCAAGGCGCTGCGCGAGCGTACTTCCGGGCAGGCCAGATAGCAGCAGTTGCCGCTGCGCGGGTGCGGCATCTGCTGCTACGTGACAGTCAGGGCGCCGCCGAAGCCTCTTGCGCCACCTGCTCACGGCTGGCGTAACGCTGCGCCAGCACAGCACACACCATCAGCTGAATCTGGTGGAACAGCATCAGCGGCAAGATCATCGCGCCAATACCACTGCCCACGAACAACACCTGGGCCATGGGTACGCCGGTAGCCAGGCTTTTCTTGGAACCGGCGAACAGGATGGTGATGCGGTCCTCGAGGTCGAAGCCCAATGCCTTGCCAAGCAGGCGAGTACCAAACAGCACCACCGCCAGCAAAATACCGCACACCACGAACAAGCCGGCCAGGTGCTGCGGCGATACGGTGTGCCACAGGCCGGTCACCACAGCCTCGCTGAAGGCCGTGTACACCACCAGCAAGATCGACCCCTGGTCCACCACCTTGAGCCACCGCGCATTGCGCTTGACCCAGGCGCCAATCCAGCGCCGCGCAATCTGGCCAGCAACGAACGGCACCAGCAGTTGCAGGGTGATCTTCAACACCGCATCCAGCCCAGAGCCCGTATCACCACTGGCGCCCAACAACATCATCACCAGCAACGGCGTCAGGAAGATACCCAGCAGGCTGGAAGCCGCCGCGCTGCAGATCGCCGCCGGCACATTGCCACGGGCCAACGAGGTGAAGGCGATGGCCGACTGCACGGTAGCCGGCAAGGCGCACAGGTAGAGCACGCCCAGGTAAAGCTCGTTACCCACCAGTGGCACGAACAGCGGCTTGAATGCCAGGCCCAGCAGCGGGAACAGCACGAACGTACAGGCGAACACCAGCAGGTGCAGGCGCCAGTGCCCGGCACCGGCAATGATCGCTTCACGCGACAGCTTGGCGCCATGCAGGAAGAACAGCAGGCCGATGGCCAGGTTGGTCAGCCAGCCGAAATACACCGCGCCATCGCCCGAGCAAGGCAGCACGGTGGCGATAAGCACCACCCCGAGCAAGGCCAGGGTGAAATTGTCGAATAACATGCGTAGATACTTCATCACTGTGTCCATCTTGTCATTGTGCAAGGGCAGACGATAAGGTCTGCGGCTTTTCGCTGCTAACGCCGGAACCCCCAGCGGTATCGCTCAACGGACACGCGCCATAAAAGGACCCGCCATGCCCCGCCCTCGCCTGGCTGCACTTGCAGCCGCCATCACCCTCACTTTGGGTCACGCCTGCGCACAGGCCGACGACCAGTTGCAGGCCAAGGTCGACCAGATCATCCGCCCGCTGATGCAGGAACAAGGCATCAGCGGCATGGCCGTGGCCATCTATGCCCGCGACCATGCGCACTACTTCAGCTACGGCGTGGCCAGCAAGGCCGACAACGTGCCGGTAAGCCGCGACACGCTGTTCGAGATCGGCTCGCTGAGCAAGACCTACACCGCCACCCTCGCCGCACTGGCCAGTGCCGAAGGCAAGTTGGACCTCGATGCCCCGGCAAAGCGCTATCATCCGGCACTGGCCGGCGTACCCATTGGCGACGCGACCGTGCTGGAACTGGGCGCCTACAGCGCCGACTGCCTGCCGCTGCAGTTCCCGGATACGGTGCAAACACCACAGCAGGTGGTCGATTTCTTCCGCCACTGGCAACCTCGCGCCAAACCCGGCACCCAACGCTGCTATTCCAACCCCAGCCTGGGCTTGTTCGGTGACCTGGCCGCCCGCGCACAGCACCAACCGTTCGCCACGCTGATGCGCGAAGGCCTGTTGGCGAAAATGGGCCTGGAGAACACCTACTTGCAGGTTCCAGCCAGTGCCCACGGCCTTTATGCCCAAGGCTACGACGCCACCGACAAGCCAGTGCGCGTCGGCCCCGGCCCTTATGCCGACGAGGCCTACGGTATCAAGACCAGCGCCAGCGACTTGCTACGCTATGTGCGCCTGCAGATGCAGCCACAGGGCCTGCCAGCGGCGCTGGTGAAAGCCACGGCCATTACCCAGCAGGGCTACTTCCAGGTCGGCGCCATGACCCAAGGCCTGGGCTGGGAACGCTACCCCTACCCGGTTACGTTAAGCACCCTGGTCGATGGCAACAGCCCACGGCTGATCCGTGAACCGCAGGCAACCACACGCTTGCAACCGGCCCTGCCCGCGCTGTCGGCAGCCTGGTACAACAAGACAGGTTCAACCAATGGCTTCGGCGCCTATGCCGCGTTTGTCCCCTCCGAACAGCTGGCAGTAGTGCTGCTGGCCAACCGGAATTATCCGAACGAAGCGCGGGTTCGCGCGGCCTTCGAAATACTGTCCGGGCTGTAGCCGAAGCCGCGATTGTCGAACAAAACGACAGAAATGTAGTGCTCGAAAATATTCACTACAAAATAGTTGACGCCGTTCATCGCGCTTGTGCATGATGAAGCCGTCTCCCCGATCGGGAGCGGTGGCAAGGGTGTTCCAGACGGCCTGCGCGGTAACGCAGGCCGTCCGTGGAGAGGGAAACTGTCCAAAAGGCAGCGTGAGAAAGCCCCTGTTGCGATGCTGCTGTAGCAGCCTTGGTAGTGCGCTACACCGTGGTAGCGCCAACTGTGAAAATCACCTACGAATGGGTAATGGGGGCTTTATGATGAACTTGAACAACAATCCGACTATCGACCAATTGGCTCAGCTGTTCGCCATCCGCAAGGACAGCCTCGACGACCACCTGCTGTGGGTTAGCCAAACCGGTGAAGTGCGCCTCGACCGCCTGCCACCGAACACCGTCGAAGATGAATTTGAAGAGCACCTGCCCAGCATGCGTGCCCGCTTCAAGGTCTACCGCCGTGGCCAAGGCTACGTCGGCAAGAAGGCCGCCGCCGACACCGAGTTCGTTGGCCGCGTGCTGCAGACCCTGCAACAAGAATGGCCCGCTGCCCGTGAGCAGCAGGCAGTCAAGGTGATCGAACCGCTTAACTGAGGGTTCGCACCCTTACCAGAGCCCGGCCAGCATAGGCCGGGCTTTTTCATGCCTGGCGCCGCTGCAGGCGGGTTTCCGGCAAGGGCAAGGCGCCCGTTGCCATCGCTCGGGCGCGGTCGACACCCCATACCAGCGCGCGGGTCATGGTCTCGCCTGGCCGGGCGGGGTAATACTCTTCCAGCAACGCCCGCCCATCCCCGGCGTACAAACCCAGAAACAGCTGCGTCGCCCCAAGGCGCGACAAGCGCACCTGTACGTCCAGTGTGGTGCCGTCGCTGAGTGCTTCGTCGTGGCAGCGGCTGTGCAGCTGGGCGTCGGCCCACTGCCAATAGGTCTGTTCCCTGACTCGCATGAGCATTCAATCCTCCGTTACTGGAATGCCGCATCAGAAAACCACAGCCTTGGCCATCCGGCGAGCGTTACCCGGCAATACCATGAGGCGTATCAACGAATGGCAAAAAAAACCCCGCCATTGGGCGGGGCTTTGCTGGAGCGGGCTTACTTCTTCAGTGGTACCCGCGGCATGAAGCGGCCTTTTTTGCTGCGCTGCAGATGTGCAGGCTGGAGCTGTTCGGAATCATCCAGCGTCATGTGGGCGAACCCCAGGCGGAATGCCGCCTGGCCGCAACGCACCTGGCTGTTGATCGGGAACGCATCGTTCAGGTCTTCGAAAAAGGATTCGCTCATGCCCTGTCTCCCTCCAGTGGCGGTCGCGCCGGCAACCAGAAAAGTTGCCCAGGAAACGCGGCCTGTGAAAGTGAGACTAGCTGGTCATTTGCAGACCGCTCGGACAAGCACCTTGCCGCCGACCAGTGGCAGACGGCTCTACTTCAGGCGCACTGCCGTACCGGTTGCAAATACCACGACCATGCCGCCCTGTACCGACGGCATGCTGATCTCGAAATCCACCCCCACTATCGCATCGGCTTGCAACTGGCGTGCCCGCGCCATGAGTTCTTCGGTGGCCTGTTCGCGGGCCTCGCGCAGCGCGCTTTCCAGGGTTTGCGAACGGCCGCCGAAGAAATCGCGAAAGCGTGTAAAGAAATCGCGCACGAAGTTGATGCCTTGCACCGATTCGGAGCTGACCACGCCCAGGTACTCGGCAATCGGGCGGCCTTCGAGTTGGCTGGTGGTGGAAATGATCATGAATGCGCTCCGCAGGTCTGGCCAAAAGAGACCGATTCTAACAGAGCGCAGCTCAATGAATTTAAGCCCTTTATGCCATGGCAGCCCGCAAACGCTGGCCGATCCGCGCACCAAACACGTTTACCAGCAAACCAGCCATCACCAGCAATGCGCCCCAGCCCTGGGTAGTGGTCAGGCGTTCGCCCAGCAGCAACGCCGACGAGCTCAAGCCGATCACCGGTACCAGTAACGAGAACGGTGCCACCTTGCCTGCCGGGTGACGCGACAGCAGTGTGCTCCACAGGCTGTAGCCAAGCATGGTGGCGACAAACGCCAGGTACGCCAGGGCCAGTACCGAACTCCAGCTGATGTTGGCCAGGGCATGGCCGATGCGTTCAGGGCCTTCCAGCCACCAGGACAGCGCCAGGAATGGCAGCGGCGGGATCAACCCACCCCAGATCACCAATGCCACCAGGTCAACCGAGCCAAAACGCCGGGTAATGATATTGCCCAGCCCCCACATGGCACCGCCACACAGGGTCAGCACCAGCGCCAGCATTGGCACGTGGCCGCCGTCCTCGCTGCCGATCAACGCCAGGCCGCTGGCCGCCACCAACAGCCCAAGCACGCTGGCCAGGCGCAGCCGCTCACCGAGGAACAGCGCAGCGAAACCAAGGGTAAAGAAGGCTTGCGACTGCAGGATCAACGAAGCCAACCCTGGCGGCATGCCGCTGTACATGGCCTGGAACAGGAACGCGAACTGGCCCAGCGAAATGGTCGCGCCGTAGGCGATCAACCAGCGCCACGGCAGTTTCGGCCGCCTGACCAGCAATACCGCCGGGAACGCCACCGACAAGAAGCGCAATGCCCCCAGCAACATCGGCGGCAAGCCATCGAGGCCAACTTTGATGACCACGAAGTTGACTCCCCAGGCGACAATCACCACCAGGGCGATGAGCAGGTCCTTGAGCGGCATTGCGACTTCCTTCTGCAATCTTTCTAGACATATTTCGTTACAGCATAAGGCTATTCCTTGAGTTGGGACCAGCACAGTTGTGGCCAAGGGTTGCGCAACAGTGACTGTTCCTACTCACCAGTATCGGCACGTTCATGCTTGATAATCGGGCGAGACCTTGCTCAGCATCCGTAGCCAGGCCGCCAGCGCCTGCCGCTGGCTTTTTTGTTGCAGTCATCATGGTTGTGCCTGTGCTGAGCGCTATTTACTGGCCCAGGCATTGAAGCGCTGCTCCAGTTCTTCGCCATGATCGACCCAGAATTCCACATTCATCGCCAGCGCCCCCTGCAGGTTTTGCGGCGACGTAGGCACCCAGCTGGCCAAGGCCGGGTCAAGCTTGGCGGCTGCCTGGGTGTTGGTCGGCCCATAGGGGATCTGTTGCACATACCGCACCTGCGTATCTGGCTGGTTGGCGTAGGCGATCAGCCGTTTCGCCTGGTCGACATGCCGCGAGCCTTTGATGATTGCCCAATAGTCCATGCCGTACAGGCTGCCAGGCCAGACCACGGCCAGCGGGCTGCCCTGCTGCGCGGCCACAGCGATACGCCCGCTGTAGGTCGACGTCATCACCACATCCCCGCCGCCAGCCATTGCGCTGGCTGGGCGCCGGCGTCCCACCACTGGATGTAGGGTTTGAGTTCACTGAGCTTGGCGAACGCCCGCTCGACACCCGCCGGCGTGGACAGAACCTGGTAAACGTCCTCGACCTTGACCCCGTCAGCCAACAGAGCGAACTCCAGGTTGTACACCGCGCGCTTGCGCAGGCCCCGCTTGCCCGGGTACTTGTTCACGTCCCAGAAATCGGCCCACGAAGCCGGCGCCTGGGCTAGTTTGCTACGGTCATAGGCGATGGCCACGCTCCACACCAGCGCAGCCGAACCACAGTCCTGCGCCGCGTCAGGGACCAGCTCGGCGGCATGGCCCAGGCGCTGCCAGTCCAAGTGCTCGTAGACGCCCTCATCGCAGCCGCGCATCAAGTCCGGCCCCTCGATCTGCACTACGTCCCAGTCGACATTACCGGTGTCGGCCATTACCTGAATGCGCGCCATCTCGCCGTTGTACTCACTCTGGATCAGCTTGCTGCCATCCTGGGCGCTGAAGGGCTTGAAGATCGCCTCATCCTGGGCTTTCTGGCCTGCGCCGCCGTAACCGACCACGACCATCTGCGGCGCGGCATGCGCATTGCCCAGACCAAGGGCCAGCAAGGCTGCACAAAGGCTGGTCACACGTGGAAATAGCTGCATCGTAGTTTCCCTCTGCTGGTGCCTGACGGGCCCGTTTTCTTGTTGTTGTGAGGTCACACCCTCGCTGAGAGGGTGACGAAAACCTAGTCGTGCACCATTAAAAAAACAAGTTGATTTTTTACTGTTGCTACACTTTCATAATAAAAACAAGAACAACACCGCACCGGAGCCGCCAGAATGCAAACCGCCTTCCCTCACCTGTTCGAAGCCTTGCAGATCCGCGGCAAACGCTTGAAGAACCGCATCATGTCAACCGGGCACGACACCTGCCTGCCCACCGACAACCTGGTCAACGACAAGCTGATCGCCTACCAGCGGGACCGTGCTGCCGGTGGCGTCGGCCTGATCGTGCTGCAGGTCGCCGGGGTGCACGACAGTGCCCGCTACACCTCACACGTACTGATGGCCACCGACGATGCGTGCATTGATGGCTACCGCCAGCTCGCCGAGGCTTGCCATGCGCACGGCACCGTGGTGCTGTCGCAGCTGTTCCACCCCGGGCGGGAGATCATGGAGTCGGCGGACGGCCTGCTGGCGGTGGCCTACTCGGCCTCATCAGTGCCCAATGAGCGCTTCCGGGTAATGCCGCGCGCGTTGGACCAGGCGATGATCGACGAAATCGTCCAGGGCTACGCCAGCGCCGCCCGCCGTCTGCACCAGGCCGGGCTGGATGGCGTCGAGGTGGTCGCCAGCCATGGCTACCTGCCCGCGCAGTTCCTCAACCCGCGGGTGAACCTGCGCAGCGATGGCTACAACGGCGAACTGGCGCAGCGCTTGAGGTTCTTGCGCGAAGTGCTGGCCGCTGTGCGCGCCGCCACCGACGAACATTTCATCATCGGCCTGCGCATCAGCGCTGACGAGCGCGACACCCAGGGCCTGAGCGAAGACGAGTCACTGGCGGCCGCCGTGGCCTTGCAGGGCCAGCTCGATTACCTGCATATCGTCGCCGGCACCTCGGCATCGCTGGGCGGCGCCGTGCATATCGTGCCGCCGATGGCGATCGAGGCGGCTTACTTGGCCCGCGAGGCCGGCACCTTCAAGCAACAGCTCGATATACCGCTGTTCGTCACCGGGCGCATCAACCAGCCCCAGGAAGCCGAGCTGATCCTGGCGCGCGGCCAGGCCGATGTGTGCGGCATGACCCGAGCGTTGATTTGCGACCCGTTGATGCCGAGCAAGACCGAACGCGGCCAGGTCGAGGACGTACGTGCCTGCATCGCGTGTAACCAGGCCTGTATCGGCCATTTCCACCGTGGTTTGGCCATTTCCTGCATTCAGCGTCCAGAAACCGGTCGTGAGCTGCAATACGGGCAACTTACGCCCGCCATTTCGCCCAAGCGCATCATGGTCGCAGGTGGCGGGCCTGCCGGTATGAAGGCCGCCGCCGTGGCCGCCGCGCGCGGGCACCAGGTCACCCTGTACGAGGCCGGCCCGCAGCTGGGTGGGCAGGTGTTGCTGGCCCAGCTGCTGCCAAGGCGTAGCGAGTTCGGCGGTGCCAGCACCAACCTGCAGCGGGAAATGGCCCTGGCCGGTGTAGAGGTAGTGCGCAATACCCGGGTCGACCGCGCCCTGGTCGAACGCGAGCGCCCGGACCTGGTCATCGCGGCAACCGGTGCCACCCCATACTGGCCGGCGTTCGAGCGTACCGGGGAGCTGCAGGTGGTGGACGCCTGGCAAGTCCTGCGCAATGAAGTGAAGCTGGGGCGTTCGGTGCTGGTGGTCGACTGGCGCTGCGACTGGATCGGCCCCGGTATCGCCGAACGCCTGGTACGCGAGGGCCATCAGGTGCAATTGGCGGTAAACGGCACCCATTGCGGCGAAAGCCTGCCGCTTTATGTACGCGATCAACTGGCCGGCGAGCTGCATCGCCTGGGCATCCCCATCACCCCTTATGCCCGCCTGTATGGCAGCGACGACAATACGGTGTACCTGCAGCACACCGCCAGCGGCGAACCAATGATCTTCGAAGGCATCGACACCCTGGTGCTGTGCCTGGGCCATCAACCGGAAGACCGCCTTGCCACTGAACTGGCAGGCCTGGTGGAGGTACGACGGATTGGCGACTGCCTGGCGCCGCGCACGGCCGAAGAGGCCATTCACGATGGCCTGACAGTTGCCTGGGCGCTCTGAGGCTGTACATACTGCGGCTTTTGCGATGGACCGACGTGCATGAGCCAACTCCCCCAGCCCCCCGCCAGCGAAACCGGGGGCGCCGCACCGCAGTTTCTCGGCACACGCATCCGCGGCCTGCGCAAGCGCCGCGGCATGACCCTGGCGGAGCTGGCCGCACACAGTGAATTGACTGCGGGCTACATCAGCCAGCTGGAACGCAACCTCTCCTACCCGTCTATCCCGGCGCTGTTCAACATCGCCCGCAGCCTGGGCGTGACCATCCAGTGGTTCTTCGCCAGCGAAGCCACCACCGCGCCCGAGGACCAGGGCTATGTGGTGCGGCGCAACAGCCGCCTGAGCGTGCACTATGAAGACGGCATCGTCGATCAACTGCTCACCCCGCAGCCCAACCGCCAGCTGGAGATCCTGCACTCACGCTTCCCCCCGGGCACCTACAGCCAGCAAAGCTACAGCCATGACGGCGAAGAAGCCGGCTACCTGCTGAGCGGCACCTTCGAGCTATGGGTAGGCGAGCGCCATTTCCAACTGAGCGAAGGCGACAGCTTCAGCTTCTCGAGCCAGGAACCACACCGTTATGGCAACCCCGGTGAAGTGGATGCCGTGGTGATCTGGGTAATCACGCCGCCAACATTCTGAAGCACTCCTGCAGACGCTGGTAACACCGTTGACCCCCAATTGGGTCTACCTTGTCATCCGAACTTCAAAGGAGCACAACCATGAAGCAGATCCTGATCATTGGCGCGGGTTTTGCCGGCCTGTGGAGCGCGCTCAGCGCCATCCGTCAGCTTGACCTCAACGGCAGCAAGGATGTCGAGGTCACCCTGCTTGCGCCTCAGGCCGAGCTGCATGTGCGTCCGCGTTTCTACGAGCCCGACGTACACACCATGGCCGCGCCGCTGCACACGCTGTTCGATGCCGTCAATGTCCGCTTCGTGCAAGGCACCGCCTGCCATATTGATGAAGGGGCGCGCCGAGTCAGCTATCGCACCCCCAGCGGCACGTCGTGCGCCCTGCCCTACGACCGCCTGATCGTGGCCTGTGGCAGCGAGCTGAACCGGCCTGACAGGGTCGGTATCGAACATGCCTTCGATGTCGACAAACTCGAGAGTGCCGCACGCCTGGAAACCCATCTCAAGTCGCTGGCAAGGCTGCCCGACACACCGGCACGCAATACCGTGGTGGTGGCCGGGGGCGGCTTTACCGGCATAGAGACCGCCACCGAACTACCGGCCCGCTTGCGCGCGATACTGGGTGAAGACGCTGCGTTGCGTGTGGTGATAGTCGACCGAGGCGCAAGAATTGGCGCGGCCCTGGGTGACGGCATCCGCCCGAGCATCGAGCAGGCAAGCGAGGCGTTGGGCGTTGAATGGATCTGTGGCGCTACGGTGGCTTCGGTAGAGCCTGCCGGCGTGCTGCTGGACAACGGCCAACGCATCGACGCGGGTACGGTGATCTGGACTGTGGGCTTCAAGGCCAACCCGCTCACCGAGCAGATCAGTGGCGAGCGCGACCATCAGGGGCGCCTGCACGTCGATGGCAACCTCAAGGTCAAGGGTAGTGATTCGGTGTATGCCGCTGGAGACGTGGCTTACGCCGCCTGTGACGAACTTGGCAACCATGCGGTGATGTCTTGCCAGCACGCGATTGCGCTGGGGCGTCATGCGGGCAACAATGCGGCCGCCGAACTGGTTGGCGTGGTGCCGAAGACCTATAGCCAGCCCAAGTACGTGACTTGCCTTGACCTGGGTGCCTGGGGTGCGGTGTATACCGAGGGATGGGAACGTACGGTGTCACCACCGCAGGACAAGGCCGAGGCCAAAGTACTGAAATCGCAAATCAATACCGTGTGGATTTACCCGCCAGCAGCCGATCGCACAGCAGCACTGGCTGCGGCTGATCCGGCGATCCCGGTAGCGTAAGGCTGTCGCGCCCCCCGCTGTGGGGGCGCGAAAACCTTCATGTTCCGAGCAGGGCCGTTGAATCAGGCCACAGCAAACAGCTCATTGGCAATCTGCGCCTGTGCAGCATCAATCGCCTGGCTGCGCTGCTCCGGGCCATAGGCCAGGCCATGGGCGCGAACAATTTCCAGGTCGGTGACACCGATAAAGCCCAGGAACACTTTCAGGAAATCTTCATGCCCGGCGCCAGTCGGCTGGCCAGCGTGCAGGCCACCGGCGGTGGAAACCAGCACCACTTTCTTGTCACCGCACAGGCCTTCGGGGCCAGCTTCGGTGTAGCGGAAGGTCTTGCCGGCGACAGCGACGCGGTCGATCCAGGCCTTGAGCTGGGTCGGCACGGTGAAGTTGTACATCGGCGCGCCAATCACAACAGCGTCGGCAGCCAGGAATTCTTCCAGGGTCTCGGCGCTCAGCTTGGCTTCGAAAGCCTGGGCGGCGTCACGCACGTCTTCAGGGGTGCCCGCAGCTACCAGGGTAGCGGCAGAGAAGTGGGCGATGGCATCGGCCGCCAGGTCGCGGTAAACCACCTCGACGCTTGGGTCTGCAGCCTTCCAGGCCTCGACCACTTCGCGGCTCAGCTGGCGGGAGGCGGAATTGTCGCCCAGGATGCTCGAATCGATGTGCAACAGTTTCATGGGACTCTCCTGTTAATGAAGACCGCATCAGTGGGCGATCACGATGGGGAGAATCCTACCGAGGTGAGCAATGGCTGATAAGCTGGCAAAAATGCGTTAGTTTGTCCCACAGGTGGAACAGTGAGACATTCCCATGCAAGACCTCAACGACCTCTTTTACTTCGCACGCGTGGTCGAAGCCGGCGGGTTCGCCGCCGCCGGGCGCCAGCTAGGCATCCCCAAGTCGCGCCTGTCACGGCGTATCGCCGAACTTGAAGAGCGCCTGGGCACACGCCTGCTGCAACGCACCACCCGGCAACTCAAGCTCACCGCGGTAGGTGAGCGCTACCTGCATCATTGCCAGGCCATGCTGTTGGAGGCCGAAGCTGCCGATGAAACCGTGGCCAGCATGAGCAGCGAACCACGCGGGCGTTTGCGCGTGTCATGCCCGGTAGCTCTGGCGCATGCGTTCCTGCCGGATGTGATCAGCCGCTTTCTTGAGCAGTACCCGCTGGTGCAATTGGACATGGTGCTGATCAACCGCCGGGTAGACCTGATTTCCGAAGGTATCGATGTGGCGTTGCGCGTACGCGACCTGGGCGACGAAGACCCGGCCCTGGTTACCCGCCGCCTGCGCCAGGCGCAAATGCAACTGGTGGCCGCGCCCGGTTTCGCTGACCACATTCGAGAACCAGGCGAGTTGGCGTCATTACCGGTGCTGGGCGCCGCCGAGGCAGACCGGCTGGTGCACTTCCGCCTGCTCGGCCCCGATGGCAAGCAGCAGGAAATCGCCCTAGAGCCACGCTTGGCGATCGATGATTTCGTAGTACGTAATGCTGCTGTACGAGCCGGCCTGGGTTTCACTGCGTTGCCCAGCATGTTTTGTGAAGAAGAACTGGAGCGCGGCGAACTGGTGCGCCTGCTGCCAGACTGGTCGCTACCGGGTGGCTATCTGCAGGCGGTGTATCCCCATCGGCGTGGTTTGCTGCCTGCAGTGCGGGTGTGGATCGATCACCTGGCGGCATCATTCGAAGCCTGTGGAGAGCGGTATGTCTGAGCGAAAGATGAGCCAAGCCCAGGTGGCGGCGTTTTGCCTGAGCCTGCCGGGTGCGCGGGAAGACTACAAATGGGGCGGCATCCGGGTGTTCTCGGTGGCGGGCAACAAGATGTTCGCGGTACTCGACCTGGCCGGCGCAGGCTTGTCGTTCAAGGTGGCCGACGAGCTGTTTCTCGGCTATTGCGACCGCCCTGGGGTTCGGCCGGCGCCATACCTGGCGCGGGCGAAGTGGGTCAGCATGGCACTGCCCTACCCAATGGGGCGTGATGAGCTGTGTGACTTATTGCAGCGCTCGCATCAATTGGTGGTGCGACGCCTGCCCAAGCGGTTGCAGGTGGGGCTGGTCATGTGATCGACCTGTACCCGCGTAAAGGCCGGTACAGGTAAACCTCAAGCAAAGGGCAGATAGCGCCCTTCAAAAAACAGCCAGTCGGCCCAGAACACTTGGTGCACCAGCACAATCCCCCAGCACACCAACTGGTACGAGACCTTGCGGGTCTTGTGTCGGAACAGCTGCTGCGCCAACAGCGCCCCCGGCCAGCCGCCCAGCAATTCACTGGCATGCAGCACTTTTTCCGGTGTGCGCCAGGCCTGGGTACGCGCCTGCCGTTTATCCTGCCAGTACAGCAACAGGCTGATCAGGCTCATCGCCGGGTACAGCGCCAGCGGCCACCAGGCCTGGTCGTTCCAGGCCATGCGCGCCGCACCCAGGCCTGGCAACAGGCACAGCAGGCCTAACAGCAACAGCTTCAGGCGCACATTGCGCACGCCTTCGGCTCGTTGCCCGCGCAGTGCCTCAGCCATGTGCGGTCGACCAGTCAACCCAGCCAAACTGCCAGGTCGCCAGAATCAGCAGGCCGAACACGATACGGTACCAGGCGAATGCCGCGTAGCTATGGTTGGCAATGAATTTGAGCAACGCCCGTACGGCGATCATGGCGAAGATGAACGAAGTCACGAAGCCAATCGCAAACACCGGCAGGTCAGCGGGCTGGAACAGGTCGCGGTACTTGTAGCCCGAATACACCGCTGCACCGACCATGGTTGGCATTGCCAGGAAGAACGAGAACTCGGTCGCTGCCTTGCGCGACAGGCCAAACAGCAGGCCACCGATAATGGTCGAGCCGGAGCGTGACGTGCCCGGGATCATCGCCAGGCACTGGACAAAGCCGATTTTCAACGCATGGCTCCAGCGCATGTCGTCCACATGGTCCACCTGCACACGATGCTCGCGGCGCTCGGCCCAGAGCATGATGACGCCGCCGACCACCAGTGCCGTTGCCACGGTGATCGGGTTGAACAGGTACTCGTGAATCAGGTCGGCGAACAGCACGCCCAGGACCACCGCCGGCATGAACGCCAACAGCAGGTTGCCCGTGAAGCGGCGCGCCTTGGGCTGGCTGGTCAGGCCGAAGACCACTTCGAGAATCTTGCCGCGAAACTCCCACACCACCGCCAGGATCGCCGCCAGCTGGATGATGATGTTGAAAGCCATGGCCCGTTCGCCGCCAAAACCGATCAGGTCGGCGACGATGATCTGGTGGCCGGTACTGGAGATCGGCAGAAACTCCGTCAACCCCTCGACCACGCCCAAGATGATTGCCTGGAAGGCAGTCCAAAAATCCATCATTCCCCCGATGGAGCGCTGCTCGTTGCAGGCCCCTTGTTCTTGATTTGCTTGTGATTGCCGCACGCGGCCCGGCTGTTTTACAGCGACTGTTGGGCGCAACGCCAGTAGAAAAGTTCACGCTTGTTAAAGGTTTCATCTTGCGCGGCCGAAATCCTAGCAGAGCGCCTTTGCAATCGCTTTACGCGACCTGCTGCAGACTATTACGAAGATAGCACTTAGCCATTAGTCGGGTGGGACTTGCTGCAAAGCATGCTTCGATGCACCTCAATAAAAAGAACAATGCGGGAGCTGGTGGATGAACACTCTGAGATCGATGTCGATCAGTCGTCGCCTGTGGCTGATCCTTGTAGTGGCGGTGGCCATGCTGGTGGTGCTGGGCCTGCTGATGCTGCGCCAGATCCACGGTGACCTGTACCAGGCCAAGGCAGAAAAGACCCGCCATGTGGTGCAGACCGCCGCCGGTGTGCTGGCCTATTACCAAGGCCTGGAGGCGGCCGGCACGCTCAGCCGCGAAGCCGCCCAGCAGCAAGCACTGCAAGTGGTGCGAGCGCTGCGCTACGACCACGACGACTATTTCTGGATCAACGACCTGGGGCCGACGATGATCATGCATCCGGCCAACCCCAAGCTCGACGGCCAGGACCTTTCCGCCATCCGCGACCCCGATGGCTTTGCCGTGTTCAACGAAATGGTCGCCCTGGCCCGCCAGCAGGGCGCCGGCCCGGTCAACTATCGCTGGCCCAAGCCCGGCGCCAGCGAGCCGGTCGCTAAAACCTCCTATATACAGCTGTTCAAACCGTGGGGCTGGATCATCGGTTCGGCGTGTACGTCGATGACGTACAGGCCGAGTTCGCTCGCCAGCTACGCGACGCCTCGCTGGTCGGCGTGGGCATTGCCCTGTTGATGGCGCTGTTGGTCATGCTGATTGCCCGCAGCATCGCCCGCCCGTTGCAAGAAGCGGTGCAGGCGATGGGCAACATCGCCAGCGGCGAAAGCGACCTTACTCGACGGCTGGACACCCATGGCCGCGATGAAATCACCCACCTGGGCGAGCACTTCAACCGCTTCAACGGCAAGCTGCAAGGCGTGGTCGGCCAGCTGCAGGGGGCGGCCCATGCGCTGGCCCAGTCCGCTGGGCACGTCGGCGACAATGCGGGCGCCGCACAACAACACAGCGCCCAGCAATCGCTGCAGATGGACCAGGTGGCCACGGCGGTGAATGAGGTGACCTACGCCGTGCAGGACGTGGCCAAGACTGCCGAACAAGCCGCCGGGGAAATGCGCACCGCACAGCAGCAGGTGACGCACGGCCAGCAGGCCATTCACGGCAGCCTGGCGCAAATCGATCGGCTGTCGCTGACCATCGAGCAGGCCGTGCAGGTAATCCGCGACCTGGCCGGGCACAGTACACGCATTGGCGGCGTGCTGGAGGTGATTCGCTCCATTGCCGAGCAGACCAACCTGCTGGCGCTGAACGCGGCCATCGAGGCGGCACGGGCCGGCGAGCAAGGCCGCGGTTTTGCCGTGGTCGCCGACGAGGTGCGCCTGCTGGCCCAGCGCACGGCGCAGTCAACGGCCGAAATCCACACCATGATCGAGCACCTGCAAAGCCAGTCGGACGCTGCGGTCAAGGCCATCGACACCAGCAGCGAGGCGTCACGCCAGACCGTCGAGCAAGCCCGCGAGGCCGGAGCAAGCCTGGACGCCATCAACCAGGCACTGAACAACCTCACTGCATTGAATGCATCCATCGCCAGTGCCACCTTGCAGCAGGCGCATGTGGTCGAAGAAATCAACCGCAACGTGCTGGACACCGCAGGGCTGTCCCAGCAGACCGCTGATGCGGCGCGGCAGTCCAGCGATGCCGGGATGGCGTTGGGGCAGTTGAGCGAGGAATTGGAGCAGTTACTGCGGCAGTTTCGGGTATAGCGATAGAACGCAGCGCAGCCCTTGTGGGAGCCTTGTGCCGCGAAAGGCCGGCAATCTATGCGCTGACGCCGTAATCCTGGGGCCGCTTTGCGGCCCTTTCGCGACGCAAGGCCGCTCCCTCACGGCCCTACACCTTCCCCGGCCGACCCGTTACAATCGCGCCCCTTCCCCGATAGTCTCTCCAAGGATCGCCGATGTCCGGCCTTGAACTCATCGCCGCCGTCCTCGGCGTCACCGCTGTCTGGCTCACGGTCAAGCAGAACGCCTGGTGCTGGCCGATCGGTCTGGTCATGGTGCTGATCTACGGCTGGCTGTTCTACGAGGTAAAGCTGTACTCGGGCATGCTGCTGCAAGTGGCCTACGCCATCCTGCAACTGTACGGCTGGTGGCAGTGGAAGCGCCCCGAGCACGCAGAAGAAGCCCGCCAGGTCTCCCGCCTGCAACGCCCGGCGCTGTTCACCGGCCTGGCCGCCGGGGTGCTGCTGAGCGCCGCCCTGGGCGCGGCCATGGCCAATTGGACCGATGCTGCCCTGCCCTGGCTGGACGCCACCCTGACCGGCTTCAGCCTGGTGGCGCAACTGTGGATGGCACAGAAACGCCTGCAGTGCTGGCCATTGTGGGTGGTGGTCGACATCATCTATGTAGGCCAATACCTGCACCAGCAGCTGTATTTCACCGCAGGCTTCTTCGCCGTACTCACCCTGATTGCCCTGCGCGGCTGGCTGGAATGGCGCCGTGACCCGGCATTGGTGCAGCCATGAACGCAGAGCAGGCCATGAAGGTACTGGTGCTATGCGGCCCCGAGTCCAGCGGCAAAAGCTGGCTTGGCGGGGTGATCCAGGCGCATTTCGGTGGCGTGGTAGTGGCCGAGTACGTGCGCCATTTCATCGACCAGGAACGCCGCGATACCTGCTACGCCGACATTCCCGCCATCGCCCGCGGGCAACTGGCCTGGGAAGACCGGGCACGCGAGCAGGCACCGCCGCTGCTGATTCTGGACACCCACCTGCTCAGCAATATGCTCTGGAGCCAAGCGCTGTTCGATGACTGCCCGACCTGGCTTGAACAGGCACTGCTGGCGCGGCGTTACGACCTGCACCTGTTGCTTAGCCCGCAAGGGGTGGATTGGGTTGGCGATGGCCAGCGTTGCCAGCCCGACCTTGGCGACCGCCAACGCTTTTTCGACGACAGCCTGGCCTGGCTGAAGCGGAACAATCAGCCGCACCAGATACTTGAGGGCAATTGGCCACAGCGCCAATTGCTGGCCTTGCAAGCAGTTGCTACGCTGCTTGATAGCGATACGCCAGCCTGCCCGACCGAGTGTTAAGCCCCTGACACACTCCGTTGGGGCAAAGCCCCCGAAATTGCGGGGCTTTCCCCCGCTTCGGGCACAGTGTCAAGCTCATGAAACACCCTTGCAAAAACCCTTCCAATCAAGGCCACTGCTGGCTTGCCTAGCAACGCTTGCGGCCAGCTGTTTCATCACTGAGACAGAATACGCCGCAGTTTGTTAGCCATCCAGGCTAACCGCTTGATCTGCAAACGCTTCTCAAAAACGGCACACCTTCTGCTCTGTTGTTCGCATCGCTGAACAGGGCCAGCGCTCAAAGAAGGAGTTGCCGTCGTGAGGAAAAGAGACAAACGCCTCCATCACCTGCTGTTGGTAGGTTGCGTATTGGGGTCATTGAGCCTGACGGCCCAAGCGGACAACGGGATCATCATCATCAAGCGCGACGTGCAGGTACGCAACGCGACGATCCCTCCCCTGATCCCAGACCCAAGCCCTACCACGGTCAACGCCAACCCTTCTGCCTACGTGCTCAAGCAAACCAACGAACTGAGTGATGGCGACTTCGCCAGCATCAGCAGCGGCGCAGGCATCAGCAACATGATCACCCAGCAGACCAACAACCTGGGCGGTAACCTCGGTAACCAGAACCAATTACCCAATCTGTCGGGCGGGCGCGGCACCGGTGGCTCAGGTAACGGCATCGCCAACATGGTCAACTCAAGTGTGCAGCGTGGCCTCGCGCCGCTGCAGATCCTGACCGGCGGGGGCAAGTGAGATGAAGCACATGCTGCTGATTCTGGCCGCTCTGTGCAGCGCACCGGCCTTCGCGCAATCCTTGGTTCCAGTCATCAACAACGCCGACATCGACAGCTCCGGTAGCCGCTATCAGGGCAACCTGTCGGTCAACCAGGCCGCTGGCGACAAGCAGCAACAGGTCAATGCGCGCGCCATCGCCGTCGGCCCTGAAGCAAACGCCAGCACGCAGATCCGCCAACGCCTGAACACCCCCGCCGACCCCGCGATGGATGCCCGCTCGACCATCCAGGGCAACGCCTTCAGCAACGGCAGTGGCGCCCTGGGGGTCAACCAGAGCGCCGGCGCCAACACCCAGCAAGCCAACGCACTGAGCATCAGTATTGGTGCGCAGCCGCAAAGCATCGACGACAGCGTCCTCATGCAACAGAACGTGGCGCTGATCAACAACTCCGGAGCAACTGACATTCCAGCCGGCTATCGCCAGGTCACCACCAGTGATCAGGCCTTCACCGGTAGCCGTGGCGTGATCCAGTTGAACCAGAGTGCCGGGGTGGGAAACCGCATGGCCAACACCTTGAGCATCCGGGTCGCGGATTGACCCTTCAGTTAAGAACGACACTTAACCTAATAGAGTACGGAGAATCACCATGAAACCCTCGATGGCAATCAAGCCTCTGGTTTTCGCAATTGCTGCGGTCATGGCTGTTGCTGTACAAGCTGGGCAAAACGATCGGCGTAATGACCACCATAACGGCCACCATAACAATGGTCAGCACACGCCTCCACCCACCAAAATCCCTGTGTATGCAACGGCCAATGCCTGGGATACCCAATCCAGCACCGATAACCGCATCACCAACCAAGGCACCATCAACGAAGCCGAGATGAGTGACTCTGGCACAGGCTCCAGCGGCAACGTCGGCATCAACGTGGCGGCTGGTAACGGTAACCAGCAGGATAACGCCGCGGCCATTGCCAACGCCGGCTCCGAGTCGAGCCTGGACAACAGCTTCGTGTTCGGCATGGCCAACGCCACCGCCGACGTCGAGCAAACCAGCAGAAACAACCGGGTCGACAATTACTCGACCCAGTCTTCGGCTGTGATGAGCGGCTCGGCCAGCGGGGCTGAGGGCAACATCGGCATCAACATCGCCGGCGGCGACCTCAACCAGCAGAAAAACACCATGGCCATCGCCAACACCGGCGCCCCACTGGGTAACGCCACCGCCACCGCTTCGGCCAATCAGGACGGGCCAGGCCTGACGGTAAACAACGGCGCCGACCGCACCTACCGTGTGGATACGATCACCATCACCACCTCGGCCAGCGGCTCGAGCTCGCGTGATGGCACGTTCAACTCGACCGACGACCGCAGCTCGTCGTCGAGCTTCAGCGTGGCCGGCGCGCAAAGCGCCAGCTCCAGCGGCTCCAGTGGCTGGAATTCCAGCGGTTCGAGCAGCTCGAACGCCAGCGGCTCCAACAACTCCAGCGCCAGTGGCTCCAACAGCTGGGGCCTGAACGGCTCAGCCAGCGGCAGCAACAGCTCGTCGAGCAGCGCCAACCTCAACGCATCGCTGGATGCAGCAGCCAACGCTACCCGCACCCTCACCACCGATGATGGCCGTCGCGAGCGCACCCGCTCCAGCACCTTCGACGGTTCGTTGAATGCATCGCTGGATGTCTCGGTCGACAAGTCGCACGAAAGTGCCTACGACTCGTCGTTCGAGAAGGCCTTCGACTCCAACTACGACAAGTCGCATCAATCGTCGTACGAGAAGTCCAAGGATTCTTCGTACACCAAGTCTCACGATTCTTCGTACGAGAATGCTTCGGCGTCTGACTTCTCGAAGTCTGGCGAAAAATCGAAACAATCCTCGAACGACGTGTCGAAGAGCTACAGCGAAAGCAGTGCTTACGACTTGAGCAATACCGTGTCCTTCCAAGTGCTGACCCCGACCGGCTGGGCCAACCCTGTTACCAACACTGCAACCCTTAGCGGTTCGGTGAACGGTGGCAGCGGCAACCTGGGCGTGAACGTGGCAGCCGGTGTGGGCAACCAGCAGAGCAACTCGCTGGCCATCTCCAACACCTCGTTCTGACCGTTGTGCTTGAGGCCCCCTTCGGGGGCCTTTCTTCAACAGAACCGGAAGGCATCCGATCATGCGCATTATCGCCCTGGCGTTTCTGCTGTGCCTGGCCAGCGTGAGCGAAGCTGCACAAATGCCACTGTCCGTCCTGCCGGGCGGTGCTGTGGTGTTCAAACCAATCCAGAGCGTTCGCGAGCGCAAGTTCGCCGACCTGGTGCAACAAAAGACCGACTTCAGCTGCGGCGCCGCCGCGCTGGCGACCATCCTGCGCCAGGCCTACTGGCTGGATGTGGACGAACACCAGATCATCGAAGGCATGCTGGCCCACGCCGACCAGGACCTGGTGCGCACACAAGGCTTCTCGATGCTCGACATGAAACGCTACGTCGAGAGCCTGGGGATGCGTGCCCGCGGTTACCGGGTGGCCCCCGACACCCTGCACAGCGTGCGCATTCCGGTCGTGGTGCTGATGGATGTGCGCGGCTACAAGCACTTCGTGGTCATGCAGAAGGTCGACAAAGGCTGGGTGTACGTCGGTGACCCGGTGCTGGGCCACAGGCGCTACAAGATCGACGATTTCCTCAAAGGCTGGAACGGCATCATCTTCGCCGTGATCGGCCAAGGTTACGACAAGAACAACGTCCTGCTCGACCCGCCCCTGCCACTGACCGCCAAGGGCCGGGTGAACAACTTCACCCCAGTGAAGGACACCGAGCTACTGGACTTCGGCTTCATCAAAAGCGACTTCTTCTAACGACTGTTCTAATGACAAGGAGCATGATGCTCCAGGGAGCATTTCATGAAGACTTCATTGTGGCTGGCCATGGCCTGCCTGGCAGCCAGCTTGCCCAGCCACGCAGAGGCGTTCAAACCCATCGAACTGAAGGACCAGGAGCTGGCGAACCTACGCGGCCGTTACGTGATGCCCGGACGAATCGTGAGCTTCGGCATCGTCATGTCCAGCACCTGGCAAAATGCCAAGGGCGATGTGATCGGGGCAACGTCAACGCTGCAGGTTCAGCAGTCGACCATCAAGCCTCAGTTCTATGTCTCGATGATTGATGAAAAAGGCACCGGCACGGCACCGAGCGGTGCCTCCGCCGCCGGGACTGGCGTGGTCACAGGTGGCAACGGCCTTGCCACCACCGAGGGTGTGACCCAGGTGGTACGCGCGGCCGGCGACAACAATGCCGCCTACAACAACGTCGACATCAACGTGACCAAGGCCAACCAGGCTCCCGCCGTACAACAGCAAGGGCAGGTACTGGCCGCCGGCCAGACCCTGGTTGGGGAGAACGGCGCTGGTGCGCTCAGTGTGTCTTCCAGCGGTGTGGGCGTGCAACTCAACATCAATGCCAGCAATAACCAAGGCAGCAGCATGCAGCGGCTGGCCCAAGGCGGCCTGATGCAGAACTCGACACTGCTCGGCAACGGCAACCTGGTCAGCAACGTCACATCATTGAATGTCGTGATGCGTGAGAGCGTGCCGACCGCGGCTTCGCTCAACGGCAGCCTTGACCAGCTCAAAGGTCTTCGCACCTTCGGATACTGATCTACGCTCAGTCTCATCAAAAGTAGTTGGAAGGGACGGCAACTCCATGTACCGATCTTTTACGCTTAGAGCTTTTGTGTGTTTCGCTACCCTGGCCCCCGCCACAGCACTTTACGCAGCCGCCGACCCTCAGGTCGAAGCGCTGAAACAGGAACTGATCGAACTCAAACGTCGGTACGAGGCACAGCAACAGGCACTGATGGTGCTGGAGCAACGCGTGCGCCAGGTTGAGGAGGCCCCTGCAGCGGCGCCGCCCAAACGCCTGGTCAAGTCCCCCGCCGAGGGGGTGAAGGGTGCGCAGACTGTCGCTTCTGGCACGCCTGGCACCACTGGTAGCTCGTACGGGCAGGCGCTGACGGCCGATTCCGAACCGGCGCAAAGCGTTTCCAACCTCTATGACGAAGCCAGCGGGTTCTTTGGCGGCGGCAAGTTCAGCTTCGAAACAGGCGTCACGTATACCCATTACGATACCCGGGCGCTTACGCTCAATGGCTTCCTGGCGCTGGACTCGATCTTTCTGGGCAGCATCAACCTTGACCGGATCAAGGCCGACAACTGGACCCTGGACATGACTGCGCGCTACAACCTGGCGCAGCGTTGGCAGTTCGATATCAACGTGCCCGTGGTGTACCGCGAGTCCACCTACTCGTCTGGCGGCGCCGGTGGCGCCGGGGCCAGTACCTCCGATGCAACCGTCACTCGCGACCCTGAAATTGGCGATGTCAACGTTGGAGTGGCCTACAAGTTCCTCGACGAGGACGAAACCTGGCCTGACGCCGTCGCCACCCTGCGGGTCAAGGCGCCGACCGGCAAGGACCCGTATGGCATCAAGCTGCGCGAGGTAGACGGCAACAGCAACCTGTCGGTGCCGGAAAGCCTGCCCACCGGCAACGGCGTATGGTCGATCACACCGGGTATCTCGCTGGTCAAGACCTTCGACCCGGCTGTGCTGTTCGGCAGCCTGTCCTACACCTACAACATGCAGGACTCGTTCAGCGACATCAGCCCGCAGGTCAACAGCAAGGTGCCGGGTGACGTCAAGCTCGGCGACTCGTGGCAGATCGGCGGCGGTATCGCCTTTGCCCTGAACGAGAAGATGAGCATGTCGTTCTCGGTGTCCGACCAGTTCGCCCGCAAGAGCAAGATCAAACCCGATGGCGGTGACTGGCAATCGATCTCCAACAGTGACTACAACGCCGCCAACTTCAACATCGGCCTGACCTTCGCCGCCACCAACAACCTGACCATCGTGCCCAACCTGTCCATTGGTCTGACCGACGATGCCCCAGACTTCTCCTTCAGCCTGAAATTCCCTTACTACTTCTGAGACTTGCCATCGGCCGAGCCCGTGCGAACGGGCCCGGCTTTTGGTTACCAGCCTTGTAACCGCCCGCCTTCCCTGCCCCGGCCTGTTATCATCAAGCACAGATGCATGACGATTTAATGGCAAAAGGGAAGTTTTTGTGAAGAACCTGTCCGACCACCCACGCACCCGGCTTGCCGCTTTGGCAGCCTTGGTGTTGGTGATCCCACTGGGTACGCGCGCCATGCTGGGTTGGTCCAACCCGCTCGGTTACCTGTCCGACCTCGCCCTCGGCAGCCTGCTGGTGCTGTTGCTGCACCGCCGGCCGTGGTGGCTGGCACTGCCCGTGCTGCTGGCCTGGGCGGCCCTGTGGGTAGCCTCGGCCGAACTCGTAAGCGCGGTGGGCCGGTTGCCCACCAGCGCCGACCTGACCTACCTGCTCGACCCGCAGTTCATGGAGAACTCCACCGGTGGCGGCCTGGCCCATGCCTGGCTGCCTTGGGTGCTGGGCAGTGCTCTGCTGGCCTGGCTGGCCTGTGCCTGGCGCAGCCGCGCACAGCGTAGCCAGCCACTGCCGCGCAAGGCCTGGGCCATCCCCGTACTGCTGTTTGGCGCCCACTGGGGCAGCCAGCAACTGGTGCCTTCCGATGCCGACCAGTGGCGGCAATACAACCTCACCCACCAGCTGATGTCTGCCGGGGCTGGCAACCTGCAACGCCAGGTCGAAGGCTGGCTTGGCCGTACGCAACCCTTCACCCCGCTGGCCAGCAGCGGCTTGACCCAATCCGACCTGCATGGGCAAAGGCTGTTTACCGGCCCGGGAACTGCCCGCAACCTGCTGGTCATCACCATGGAAGGCATCCCCGGCGCTTACCTGCGGCCCAACCGCCAGGCGCTGAACAGTCGTTTCGACGAAGACCTGATGCCCAAGCTCAGCAAGTGGGCCGAGCGCGGCATGAACACCCCGGACTACGTGCTGCACACCCACCAGACCATCCGCGGCCTGTACGCGATGCTGTGCGGCGACTACGACAAACTGGCCAATGGCACGCCCAAGGGCGTGGAGCTGCTGACCCAGAACGAGCGCAACCAGGCTTGCCTGCCAGCACAGTTGCGCCAGGCCGGTTTCACTACCCACTACCTGCAAGGCGCGGGCCTGCGCTTCATGGCCAAGGACCGCATCATGCCGCACATCGGTTTCGATTCGGTGCATGGCCTGGAGTGGTTCCGCAACAAGAACTACCTGGACTTCCCATGGGGCAAGGATGACCGCGCCTTCTTCGAGGGTGCCCTGGGCTACGTCGGCCAGTTGCAGAAGCAGGACAAGCCATGGATGCTGACCCTGCTCACCGTGGGCACCCACCAGCCCTACTCGGCGCCGGCCGAGTACCTCGAGCGCTACGACACGCCGAAACAGGCAGCGGTCGCCTACCTGGACGACGCCGTCGGGGCATTTCTCGACAACCTCGAACGCCAGGGCGTACTCAAGGACACGCTGGTGGTGCTGACGTCCGACGAGTCCCATGGCATCGATGGCGTGCGCCTGGCTTCGTCCTGGGGCTTCAACCTTACCCTGGCGCCGGAGCAGGCCCAGCTACCGACCATCAAGCGCGGCACCTACGGCCACATCGACCTGGCCACCTCGTTGCTCGACTACTTCGCACTGCCCATTCCTGTCGCGCTTGGCGGTCGCTCGCTGTACCGTGACTACGACACCGGCCGCGAGATGATCTCCTACACCAACGGCATGCTGCGCTACCACAACGGCCAGGGCGTGTTCACCGAATGTGACTTCCAGCAGCGCTGCCGGCGTTATGCCAGCGAGGGCTTCATCGCCGACCAGGCCCGCTATCTTGGGCCAGGCGACAGCCTGCTGGGCCAGCAGATCGGCGCCCTGGCCGGGGTGCTCGACCAATCCCTGCTGCAAACCCCGCTCAACCTGCGCTACCAATTCGGCGGCCCTTCGCCGATCAAGTTGCGCAAGCGCATCCACGATGACTGGGCCGACAACCTGATTGGCGCACAGTACCTGGAAATGCCGGAAGGCTCGCACACCCGTGTGCGGGTCAAGGTACGCTCGCTGGACCCTAAACGTGCGGCCTATATCCAGCTCAAGGCCAAGCAGTTGGAGCAGGACGTACCCTTGGGCCTGCCACAAGAGGTAAAGGTCACCGCCGACGAGCCGCTGGAGATGGAGTTCAGCTTCGACAACCCGACCGAGCGCAAGGCGTTTTCCTTCCATTTGCTGGGCTATGGCGGCGGCAAGGTGGAAGTCAGCGATTTCAGCGTGATCACCGCCCTGCCTGGCGAGGATGACGGCGCCGATGAGCTTGCCGAGGGGCATATCGCCCACTCGGGCTGAGCAAGGTACCGCTCATCGCCCGGCCACCGGTGCCTGTCGATTCGACCTGGGCGTGCTCGACTAAGGTGTGAATCCCCAGCGTGGAGACAGCACCATGAGCACTAGCGACAGCAGGCACCCGGTGGTTTCTCGCAGCCAGTGGCTGGCAGCTCGCCGGCAACTCTGGCTGCACGAAAAAGCCTTTACCCACCACCGCGACGCACTGGCCGCAGCCCGTCGCGCCCTACCTTGGGTCAAAGTCGAACACGACTATCGTTTCAACGGGCCGGACGGCGAATTGAGCCTGGCCGACCTGTTCGCGGGTCGCAGCCAATTGCTGCTTTACCATTTCATGTTCGCCGAGGGCTGGAGCGAGGGCTGCCCCGGTTGCTCGTTCCTGGCTGACCATTTTGACGGTGCCAACTTGCACCTTGCACACCACGACGTGTCCCTGGTTGCGGTATCGCGGGCACCGTATGCCGAGTTCCAGGCGTTCCGTCGGCGCATGGGCTGGCAGTTCCCGTGGTACTCGTCACACGGCAGCGGTTTCAACGAAGACTTTGGCGTAAGTGTCGGCAACGAGGGTGAACGGCAGTACAACTATGAGCCGTATAACGGCAGTGAAAGCGAGCTGCCTGGCTTGAGTGCGTTCTACCGCGAAGCGGACGGCAGCGTGTACCACACCTACTCAACCTACGCCCGCGGGCTGGACATCCTGGTCAATACCTACAACTTCCTCGACATTGCGCCACTGGGACGCAATGAAGGCGGGACCATGGACTGGGTGCGGCACCATGACCGCTATGAAGGGCAGCCAGACAAGGCACACTGCTGTCACAACTGATACAGGGGCCGCACGATGTCAGCCACGCACACCCAGCATCCCGCGCTCGACGATGAAGTCGATCACCGCCTGCAGCCCTTCGCCCTTCTTCAGGTTGCTGAAGGTCCAGGGCCGCTGCGGCCGCATGCGCTGGGTGTCGCGCTCCATCACTTCCAATGAAGCCCCTACATAAGGCGCCAAGTCGGTCTTGTTGATCACCAGGAAGTCCGACTTGGTAATGCCCGGCCCGCCCTTGCGGGGGATCTTTTCGCCCTCGGCCACGTCGATCACGTAGATGGTCAAGTCAGCCAGCTCCGGGCTGAACGTAGCGCTGAGGTTGTCACCGCCGCTTTCCACGAAGATGACTTCGAGGTTACCGAACTTGCGTGCCAGCGCTTCGACCGCCGCCAGGTTCATCGAAGCGTCTTCCCGAATAGCCGTATGTGGGCAGCCGCCGGTTTCCACGCCAACGATGCGCTCAGGCTCCAGGGCGCCGGCCTCGGTGAGGATGCGCTGGTCTTCCTTGGTGTAGATATCGTTGGTCACCACGGCAATCTGGTAGTGATCACGCATGGCCTTGCACAGCGCTTCCAGCAGCGCGGTCTTGCCAGAGCCGACCGGGCCGCCGACACCGACGCGCAGGGGTTGTTTATAGCTTTGCATGCAGGCAGTCCTCAGGAACGGAACAAACGGGTGTATTGGGTTTCGTGACGCGATGAAGCAATGGCCAGCAGTGGCAGGCCACCGCCGAGCTGGTCGTCGCCCAGGCCCAGTGCCTGGTCGAGCGCAGCGGGCAATTCGTTGCCGAGGTCGCGCAGCAAGGTCTGGGCAGCCTGCTGGCCGAACGGCACCAGCTTGACCCCGGCCATGACCGCGCCCTCCAGCCAGGCAAAACCATGGCCCAATGCCAATTGGCGCAGCGGGATGGCCCAGTGCGCGGCCAGCCAGGCCATGCCGCCCAGCTGGCTTAACTCAAGGCTGGCGCGCCAGGCCGGTGCCTGGCCCAATTGCCAGCCGTCGAGCAACCGCGCCAATGCCGCACCGCGCTGCTGTTCTTCCAGCCGCAGCTCGGCCGTTTCACGGTTGGCCAGCAAGAACCGGCTCCAATGGCCGAACGCTGCGGCATCTTCGGCCTGGCATGCGTGGTACAAGCGCGCCAGAACCGGCCAGTCGAGGCAAGCCAGGGTGTCATGAACCTGCTCGCGTTGCCAGGCAACGAAGCCGTCCACGCCACGCACCCAGCCGGCCTCGACCGCCCACTCCAGGCCTTGCGAGTAGGTGAAGCCGCCCACCGGCAAGCCGGGGCTGGCCAGCTGCAGCAGGCGCAGCAACGCCAGGTCGCTGTTCATCAACCGGCCAGTACCAACGCGGCGCCGGCCAGCAGGCCACCGCCAAAAGCCTTTTGCAGGCCGCTGTGGCGGCGCAGCAGGCAACCAACCGCGAAGCCGGCCGCCAGCAGCAGACCGCTGACGGTGACGAAGCCAGCACTGAACTGCCAGAACGCGCTTGGCGTGGCTTCTACACCGTGGGCCCAGCCATGGAACAAGGCAAACACCGGCATGGCCATTGCCAGCAGCAACTGGCGGCTCGGCAGCAGCACCGCCCCGGCAGCCACCAGCAGCGACGCGGCAATCAGGGCTTCCATGCCCAGCACATCGCCGAACAGGTGCCCGCACACAGCGCCTGCGAACATTGCAGCCAGCGTAGCCAGGGGCAACGTCAGGCTGCGCCGAGTCAACGCGGCAAGCACCCCAGTGCCCAGCAGCATCAGCAAGTGATCGAGCCCGGTAAGCGGGTGCAACAGGCCGTCCTGCAGCGGGTTGCTGTCATGACCAGGGTGGGCAAAGGCTGGCAGCGCCAGCATCAGCAGAAACAGGGCGAAAGTCTTTTTCATCGGTTGCTCCAGGGCAGTTCAGGAATGGGCAGGCAGGCGTACGAACGGGTGATCGTGGCCATGAGCATGGCTGTGGCCATGGGGTGCACTTTGGTAAGCGCCCGCTTCCGGCTCGAACGGGGCCTGTTCGGCCTCGACCGTCAGGCCCAGGCCACGCAGCATGTCGTCCAGCACATGGTCGTGCTGAAAGCGCAGCAGGCCGGGTTCGATCTGCAGCGGCACATGACGGTTACCCAGGTGGTAGGCGGCGCGGGCCAGCAAGTGCGGGTCGGCGCAGCGCACCGTGGACACTGCCTCGGGCGCCGCCAACACGCGGATCAGGTGGGTGCCATCGGCATCGGCCAGCAGTTCACCGCCGCGCAACAGGTGGCCGCGTTCGAGCATCAAGCCGGCCTCGCGGCCATCGTCCAGGGTTAACCGCAAACGACTCTTGATGCGACTGTCCACATCGAGGGTGACGGTGCCACTCACAGCAAGCGTGCCGGGTCGCTGATACGGCGGGTCAAGACAATCATCGGTGCTCCTTCAGAACAGAAAGTAACGCTGGGCCAGCGGCAGTTCGCTGGCCGGCTCGCACACCAGCAGCTCACCATCGGCACGCACCTGGTAGGTCTGCGCATCGACTTCTATCAGGGGCTGCAGGGTGTTGTGGACCATGTCGGGCTTGCGTACCCGACGGCAGCCGTTGACCACGCCAATCAGGCTGCGCAGGTTCAGTTCCTCGGCCAGGCCACGGTCCATGGCAGCCTGGGGCAGAAAGGTCATGCGCGTGGCATGGCGTGCCGCGCCCAACGCGCCGAACATCGGCCGGTAGTGCACCGGCTGTGGCGTTGGAATGGAGCCGTTGATGTCGCCCATCGGCGCCGTGACAATCATCCCGCCCTTGAGCACCAGGGCCGGTTTGACCGCGAAGAAAGCCGGCGACCACAGCACCAGGTCGGCCAGCTTGCCCACCTCCACCGAGCCCACTTCGTGGCCGATGCCATGGGTGAGTGCCGGGTTGATGGTGTACTTGGCGATGTAGCGTTTGACCCGGAAGTTGTCGCTGTAATAGGTGTCCGGTGCCAACGGCCCACGGCGTAGTTTCATCTGGTGCGCGACCTGCCAGGTGCGCAGCACCACTTCGCCAACCCGGCCCATGGCCTGGGAGTCGGACGAGGTCATGGCAAAGGCGCCCATGTCGTGGAGGATGTCCTCGGCGGCGATGGTCTCGCGGCGGATGCGCGATTCGGCAAAGGCCACGTCCTCGGCGATGCTCGGGTCCAGGTGATGGCACACCATGAGCATGTCCAGGTGCTCGTCCACGGTGTTGATCGTGTACGGCAGGGTCGGGTTGGTCGAGGACGGCAGCACGTTGGCCTGCCCCGCCGCGCGGATGATGTCCGGTGCATGGCCGCCACCGGCCCCCTCGGTGTGAAAGGTGTGTATGGTGCGGTCGCCAATGGCCGCCAAGGTGTCTTCGATGCAGCCCGACTCATTGAGGGTGTCGGTGTGAATCGCGACCTGGATGTCCATTTCCTCGGCCACGCCCAGGCAGCAGTCGATGGCCGCTGGCGTCGAGCCCCAGTCCTCGTGCAGCTTGAGGCCAACTGCACCGGCCGCGATCTGTTCTCGCAGCGCTTCAGGCCGCGAGGCGTTGCCCTTGCCGAGCAAACCGATGTTGATCGGCAGGCTGTCGGCGGCCTGCAGCATGCGCGCCAGGTACCAGGGGCCCGGCGTGCAAGTGGTGGCATTGGTGCCGGTGGCAGGCCCGGTGCCGCCGCCGATGAACGTGGTGACACCGCTGTTCAGGGCCTCGTCCACCTGCTGCGGGCAAATGAAGTGGATATGCGAGTCCACCCCACCGGCGGTGACGATCTTGCCCTCGGCCGCGATTACTTCGGTCCCCGGCCCGACCGGCACGTTCACCCCTGGCTGCACATCGGGGTTGCCGGCCTTGCCGATCACCGCGATGCGCCCGTGCTTGATACCGATGTCGGCTTTGACGATGCCCCAGTGGTCGATGATCAGGGCATTGGTCAGCACCAGGTCCATGGCCTCGGCAGCCAGCATCTGGCCCTGCCCCATGCCATCGCGGATGACCTTGCCGCCGCCGAACTTCACCTCTTCGCCATAAACCGTGAAGTCCTTCTCTACCTCAACCCACAGTGCGGTATCGGCCAGACGCACGCGGTCGCCCACGGTAGGGCCGAACATGTCGGCATAGGCCTGGCGGGAAATACGGCTCATGCCCTGCCCTCCAGCGCGCCCATCACCTTGCCCTGAAAGCCGTACACCTCACGTTTTCCGGCATAGGCCACCAGTTGCACGGTGCGTGCCTGGCCCGGCTCGAAGCGCACGGCCGTGCCGGCCGGTATATCCAGGCGAAAGCCCAAGGTTGGCGCACGGTCGAACACCAGCGCCTCGTTGACTTCAAAGAAGTGGTAGTGCGAGCCGACCTGCACCGGTCGGTCACCATGGTTGGCCACCGTTGTAGTGACCGTTTCACGGCCACTGTTCAACTCGATGTCGCCTGCGGCGACCTGGACTTCACCTGGGATCATGCTGCCCTCATTGGTAGTTTCAGACGATGGGGTCATGTACGGTCACCAGCTTGGTGCCATCCGGGAAGGTCGCTTCGACCTGCACGTCGTGGAGCATTTCGGCGATACCGGGCATCACCTGCTCACGGGTCAGCACCTCGCGCCCCAGGCTCATCAGCTCGGCGACCGTCCGGCCATCGCGGGCACCTTCGAGCACAGCGGCACTGATCAGCGCCACCGCTTCCGGGTAGTTGAGCTTCAGGCCACGGGCCAGGCGACGCTCGGCCAGCAGCGCGGCAGTGAACAGCAGCAGTTTGTCTTTCTCTCTCGGGGTAAGCTCCATGGGGCTCTCTCAGGTGGCCCAGATACGCGGTGGGCAGGATGGCAGGCCGAGGATGGCCGGGCGCAGTACATGCCACAGGCGTTGCAGGGTGCGTTGCAGGTGTTGGTTGTCGTGGTCGAGCAGGCGGATCACCAGCAGCGACCCGAGCAGGGTCGCGCCAGCCGGGTTGCCCAGTTCGTCGAGCAATGAGCGGACCTGCTCCAGCACGGCCTGATCGGCCGGTGCGGCACAGAAGGTGGCAAGCAGCGGATGCCCGCCAAGCTTGTCCAGATGCCCGCCGGCGATACGCAGGCGCTCATGCAGGCCAACCTCGTCGGGCAGTTCGATGTGCAACAGGCTGTACAGGGTGCCGTGGTCGAAACGCTCGTGCATGACCGGGCGGCCCAGGCACAGGGTTTCCCAGGCCAGCAGGCGGGCGCCCGGCTCAAGGCTGAAACGGCTGGCAAGGCTGGCGCGGGCGCCCGAGAAGAAGATGCTGTCCTGCGGCAACCACTCCAGGGTGCTGCCAGCGGCCAGGTGAAAGCGTTGGGTCAGCCGCGCGGTCGGGCCGATGCTGCGGTAGAACTTGCTGGCGCCGGGCATGGTCAGCAGCGCGTGGCTGCCCGGCTCCAGGTGAATGTTCAGCTCCAGGCGGTCGCCGGCGACGATGCCTCCCGGTGGGTGCAATACATAGACATGGCACGGCGAACCTTCGGGATAGAAAGGCCGCTGCACCAAAAGAGGTCCGAAATGTTTCCACGCACCAAGGCGGGTCACGTCGCCACGCTGGACAAAGCGCAGTTGCAAGTGAGCGCTCCAGCCCGCATCGCCTTGTTGTTGTTCGATCTGCTCCGCGAGCGACATCCTGCGGCCCCTGAAATACGTGGCCTGCTGGCCGTTTAGAGGGTACGGCGCGGGCGGCTGCTAGCGCGCACGGCCTGACCACTCGATCAAATTCGCAGGCTGGATATAGCAGGTTGCGGGCCAACTTCGCAGGTGAACGATGATGAAACTTTTGCCGCGACCGCTCTGGCATCGGGCATACAGGAGATGGCGCACAAAGCGGGGGCGCGCTTGGGCCCTGTTTCGGTGCTATACGTGCAGATGGGGCTGCTCTGCAGCCCAAACAATCAAAGCTCAGTAGTCGAAGCGGTCCACCGCACGCCGGCGCTCGTTGTCATCACGCCGGTCATAGATGGCCGTGGTCTGGATATTGGCATGGTGCGCCAGCTTCTGCGCGATCGACAGGTCGTGCTCTTCGATCACACGGGTAATGAACGCCCGGCGGAAGTCGTGCGGCATGATCTTCACCCCCACCTGCGCGCCGCGCTGGCGGGCGATGTAGTAGATCGCATGCTTGGTGATTCGCGCTCGGGTGATGTGGCTGCCACGACGGATGCGGTTGAACAGGAACGGGTCATCTTCCGCCCGGCAGGCAGGTCCTGGCGGCGCAGGTCAAGCCAGGCTTGCAACTTCTCGAACGCCCACGGCGGTGCGTACTTGACCAACTGGTGGTTGCCCTTGCCCACCACCTGCAAGCTGCGCGCTTGGAAGTCGACCTGGTCGAGGTCGATGTCGACCGACTCCGACTTGCGCATGCCTGTGCCGTACAGCAAGGCAATGATCGCCGCGTCACGCACCCCCTGTGGCCTGGGGTCGGCCGCGCACACGTCCATCAACTCGCGAATCAGGCTGCGCCGCAGGTTGCGCCCTGGCGGCAGGCGGGTGCCCGTGGCCGGTTTGACCTCGCGAATGCGCAACAGCAGCTCATGGTCGATCAGGCCTTGGCGCCAGGCCTCGTTCATCACCCCGCGAATCGCGTTGACATACAGCGATGAGCTGTTGGGCGCGTAACCGTCGGCCCGCAGCGCCGCCACCAGCGCGATCACATGGCCGGGCTCGAGCCGATGCCAGGGCACATCGACGATGTTGCAGTCGACAAAGCCGAGCCGATCGGCGGCGTCCTGAAGGATGTAGCGCATGGTTTGCTGGCTGGATGGGGCCAGGCGGGCCATGTACTGCAGCAGCGGATTTTTCGAGAGGTCGGACAAAGCGTGAATCCTGTAGCGAAGCGTCAGCCGGGAGCAAACCGGCAAACCCTGAAGCAAGTCAAAACGACATACATGCAAGTCCCAATGACCGCGAAACGCGCATGTCATTCGGACCCTGAGCAGTGCCATCACCTTGATATTCAAGGGCTTTGCAACTGGCACGGATCGTGATCTTACCCCAACTGAAGCCTACTGAACGAACCAAGGACCGCCCATGCTCGTGCAACCGATCGCTTCACGCCCACGCCAGGCCGTCTGGGGCCTAGGTTTTCGCCCGTTCTTCCTGGGGGGCAGTTTATTTGCGTTGGTCGCCTTGTTGTTGTGGGTCGGTGTACTGACCGGGGCGCTGGCCCCTGCCCCGCCGGGCGGCATGCTCGCCTGGCACCGCCACGAAATGCTTTACGGCTTCGCCGCTGCCATTATCGCGGGTTTCCTGCTGACCGCCGTGCAGAACTGGAGTGGCATCCCTGGCTTGAGCGGGCGGGCGCTGCAGGGTGTGTTCCTGCTTTGGCTGCTGGGCCGGGCAAGTTGGTTCCTGCCGTTACCGGGTGGCTTGCTGGTGCTGATCGAAGGCAGCTTCCTTCCGCTGGTGGCGCTTAGCCTGGCGCGACCGATCGTGCAACGGCGCCTGCGCAACAATTACCCGATCGTCGGCCTGGTAATGTTGATCGCCGCCTGCCAGTGGCTAACCTTGGCCGGCTGGCTGCGCCAGGACGAACTGTGGCAACGCCGGGGCGTGTTTGCCGGGTTGTGGCTGGTGGCGGCGATGATGACCGTGCTCGGCGGCCGGGTCATTCCGTTCTTTACCCGCCGAGGCCTGGGCAACATGAGCGCGGCCCCTGCCCGCCCATGGCTGGACCGGGCCTGCTTGTTGTTCAGCGTGGCCGTACCTTTGGCGTTTGTCAGTGGCCTTGCCGATACACCGCGTGCCAGCCTGGCGGTGCTGTTCTTTGCACTGTTCACGCTGCACTCGGCCCGCCTGGTGCTGTGGCACGACCGTGGCCTGTGGCACGTACCGCTGCTGTGGTCGCTGCACCTGGCCTACGCCTGGATCGCCCTCGCCTGCCTGGGCATGGCACTGTGGCACGCCGGGGTGGCACTGAACCCTAGCCTGGTGACCCATGCCCTGACGGTCGGGGCCATGACCGGGCTGATCCTGGCCATGATGGCGCGGGTCAGCCTGGGCCACACCGGCAGGCCATTGCAGGTGCCAACCAGCATGGTTTGGGCTTTTGCCCTGATGCAACTGGCGACCTTGGCGCGGGTGGTTCTGCCGCTGTTCTCATCGCTGGGGGTTAGCCTTTCGGCACTGTGCTGGTGCCTGGCACTGCTGCTATTCCTGCGCCATTATCTCCCCATCCTGTTGCAGCCGAGGACAGACGGCATGCCGGGCTAACGGGCTCGCCGAAATGGGCCAGTCGTTAACGTCAATCGCTTGTAGCCGCGTAGATGAATTCACCTACCTTCTCACCAAGCACTTCCCTCTCGAGGCCGCCAACAGCCCCTTCAGCTCCGACCCGTAGAATCCCACACACTGGAACGCTGATGCCGCCAGCCCCAACCGCAAAAGCCGCGCATAACGTACCGGCGGCCAATCCAGCGCCAGTGGAAACGAGCGCACTTAACCCAAGGCTTCCGGCAAAACTAACTGCCTCTGTCATTCGGATCTTTCTGCACACCTGCGTCTCACCGGCCCGGCAAACCTTCTGAATGTTCATGCAAGACGAAGTACCTCCGAGCCCAATTGCAGCATGCCCACCCTCTTTAAGGTACTTACCGAGCCGCGCCACCTTATCCAAATGCGTCGCATACCCCGCAATCTGCCCCGGGCCTCCCGCTTTCGACCAATGGTGCACCAGGCACTTGGTCGAAATATTCAAACGATTCTTCAGCCGTTCATAGCGCCCCAGATTCACCTGCTTGTTAAGGAATGCCGCCTTCAGCTGATCATCCAACTGCTGTAGTAACTGCCGGCGTTCGGCAAAGAAAGCCGGGCTGTAGTTGATGTGCAATTGCTCGATACGCATCAATGTATGAATGACCCGCTCCAAGCCTTGATCCAGCTTGTCCCTCCCCACGCCCATGGACAGGCTGGCGTTGCCGAGCAAACCGGCGATATCGGCCTGGTGCTGCATCATGAAGTCCGCTTCAGCGAAATCGAGCACCTTCAGCGCGTACCGCGCGTGCTGTGCAGCTGCCATCAGTTCTCGCTCCTCGCGCCCCCAGGCATGTTCGTTGTCAGGGTCACCCATGACGAAGATTTCACCTGCCTTGAACCCTTGCTCGAACGTCGGGTTGAGCCGCTGTAACAGGGAAATCGGCAACGTGGCAGCGTGCTCGGCCAGTTGCAGCAGCACCTGGGGGAACGACATGCGTCGAGGAACCACGTAAAAGCCAGGCTCCAGCGTACCAGGCAATGCGTCGACTGCCTGACCTTGTCCTTCCAGATTGGCTCGCATAAACAAACTCCCTGTGCATGGTCCAGGTTGGAAAACCTAACATCAGCAAGGGAGTTGTAATCGTCACCCGTTGAAATTCAGATACGTCCTACAAGTCAGTCGGATTGCGAGTGATCGCCCAAGGCAAGAAACCGCTAGACGATAGCCGCCGGCCACCACCCAGGGAACATTTGCTGAACCCTGGGCTCAGCGAAACGTTCGTCAATAAGCACCAACACCCCGCGGTCCTGGTCGCCACGGATAACCCGGCCAGCCGCCTGGATCACCTTGCGCACGCCCGGGTAGAGATAGGCATAGTCGAACCCCGCGCCAAACTGCCGCCCAAGGCGCTGCTTGAACTGTTCGTTGACCGGGTTGACCTGGGCAACCCCAAGGTGGCGACAAACGCGCCGATCAACCGCGTGCCTGGCAAGTCCACCCCTTCGCCGAAAGCACCGCCCAATACGGCGAAGCCCACACCTCGGCCATCGGCGACAAAGCGATCGAGGAATGCCTGGCGGGCCGCCTCGTCCATGCCCGGTTCCTGAGCCCACAGTGGAATCTGGCCATGCTGCTCGGCCAACAGCCGGGCCACCTGTTGCAGGTACTCGAAACTGCTGAAGAACGCCAGGTAGTTGCCCGGCATGCGCTCATACTGTCGGGCAATCAGCTCGACGATAGGTGCCAGGGAGGCTTGGCGCTGCTGGTAGCGGGTGGACACCTGGCTGGCAATGCGTACTTCCAGCTGTTCGGCGCGAAACGGCGCGGACACTTCGAGCCAGGCGGTGTCAGCGGGCATCCCTAGCAGGTCGCTGTAGAAGTGCCGTGGGCTCAACGTGGCGGAAAACAGCGTCACACTGCGCGCCGCCTGCATACGTGGGGCCAGCAGGCGCGCCGGGGTGACGTTGCGCAGGCACAGTGTGGCCAGCCGCCGTTTGCGCGTGCCCTGGCGCTGGCTGATGTCGAACAGGAAGTGCTCATCGAACAGTTCGGCAACCCGGCTGAACTGCAAGGCCTGATAGAAGAACTGCAATACCTGCGGGTCCACGTGTGCCGGCGCTTGGTTCATTTGCTCCTGAATCAGCCCGATGCACTGCTGCAAAGCACGCAACAGCCCGTCGGGCAGCGACTCGCTGGCGTGGTACGGCGCACGCTGCTCTTTATACAGCGCGTTCCAGTACCGGTTTAGGCGGTCCAGCGCACTGACCAGCCCGGGCGGTTTGCTCTGGCGCAAGGCCAGCAGTTGCCCTTGGTCAAGGCTGGCGCTGTACATGCCGCGCCCACGCTCGACCAGGTTGTGCGCTTCGTCCACCAGCACCGCTACGCGCCACTGGTTGAGCTGGGTCAGCCCAAACAGCAAGGCATGCGCGTCGAAGTAGTAGTTGTAGTCGGCAACCAGCACGTCGGCCCAGCGCGCCATCTCCTGGCCCAGGTAGTACGGGCATACCTGGTGTGCCAACGCCACTTCGCGCAGGTTGGCGCGGTCGAGCAACGGCTGTGCGGCCGCAGCCTCGCGTGCTGCCGCCAAACGGTCGTAGAAACCCGCAGCCAATGGGCAGGATTCGCCATGGCAAGCCTTGTCCGGGTACTCACAGGCTTTGTCGCGGGCGATCAACTCCAGTGTGCGCAAGGCAGGTTGCGGCGTGGCATCGGTGATCTGACGGATGGCGTCCAGGGCCAACGCCCGGCCTGGGGTCTTGGCGGTGAGGAAGAACAGTTTGTCCAGCTGTTGCGGCACCATTGCCTTCAGTAGCGGGAACAAGGTGCCTAGGGTCTTGCCAATGCCAGTGCTGGCCTGGGCCATCAGGCAACGGCCGGTGCTCACCGCCTTGTACAACGTTTCGGCCAGCTGCCGTTGGCCCTGGCGGAATTGTGGATAGGGGAAGCTCAGTGCCTGCAGGCCTTGATCACGATCACCTAGGCGTCGATGCTGATAGTGGGCCCAGCCGAGAAAGCGCTGGCATTGGATTTCGAAGAACTCCCGCAACTCGGCAGCCGTGTAGTGCTCGCTGAACAACGTTTGGCCATCGCTGTCCACGTCCAGGTACACCAGCGCCACCTCGATGCTCGGCAGTTGGCGTGCCTGGCACATCAGCCAGCCATAGACCTTGGCCTGTGCCCAGTGCAACTGGCGGTGATTGGCCGGCTGACGCGCCAGGTCGCCTCGGTGCGTCTTGATCTCTTCCAGGCGATTGCTGCCAGGGTCATAACCGTCTGCGCGGCCCCGCACCTTGAGGGTTTCGAATTGGCCTTCGAGGGTGATTTCGGACTCGTAGCCCGCAGCTCGCCGGGCCACTACCCGCTGATGCCCTTCAATGCCTTCCTGGGCGGTGGGCGACGGCGTGAAACGCAGGTCCAGGTCACCGACCTTGGCGCTGAACTCGCACAAGGCACGCACTGCCACGCTGTAGCTCAAGGCGTTTCGCTCCAGCGCACATGGCACACCGCGACGGGCAGGCCGTGTTGCCTGCAGAACTCCAGCCAGCGCAGTTGGTTGTCCTGCAGACGGTCACCGGGCCCCTTGACCTCGACCATGCGATAAAGGCCCTGCTCGGGCCAGAACTGGATCAGGTCCGGCATGCCGGCGCGGTTGCTGCGAATGTCCTGCAGCAGGCGCAGAAAGCACTGCTTCAGTTGGGCGGCCGGCAGGCAAGCCAAAGCCTGTTGCAGCAGGTCTTCGCTGAGCATGGACCAGAACACGAACGGCGACTGCAGGCCCTGCTTGCCCTTGTAGCAGTCGAGAATCGCCTGGTGATGGCTGCCGTCATCGAGCCGCCCGAGGCAGCGCTGGAACAGTGCACTGCGCCGTTGCTGGAAGTCGCTGTCGTGCAGGTCCTGTGGCGCAGCCTGGAACGGGTTGAAGAATGCGCCGGGCACCGGGGCGAAGATGGCCTCCCAGCACAACAGGCCAAACAGGCTGTTGAACAACGTGTTCTCCACATAATGTGCCTGCCCCCCTCTAGCGCCAGGTGTTGACGCACGGCTTCTTCCACGCCCAGTGCCGCGTGCTCGCGGGGCAGTTCAAGTTCGATCAGCTCCAGCGGCGCGACACGCTGGCGCCGCTGTGGCGGGCCGCCAAGCTTGCGGGCCAGGCGTGGCAGCATCCGTTCCAGGGCCTGCACTTCCAGCGCATTGGCCGGTGCCGCAGCCAGCTGTAGCGCCAGTGCATGGGCCTGGGGCCACTGTTCGCTGCGCTCCAGCACCCGCACCTGGCGAATGCGTGCCTGGGCATGGTCGCACTGCGCGTACACGGCCATGGCCAGATCCCAGTCACCCTGGCGCTCGCATTGTTGGCCCAAGGCGAATTGCAGCCGCGCATGGCGCCGGGCCAGCCAAGGGTTTTCACTGTGCAGCCCTTGCAGGGTCGCGAGGATCGACACTGGGTCGCCACCCTGCTCCAGGCGCTCGGCGCACTGGTGCAACGCCATGGCCAGGTCGAGCTCGTCACGCCGTTGCAAGGCTCGGGAATCGCTGCTGAACGGCACCTGCTCGTAGCGCAGCAGGCCAAGGTCGGCGAGGACGAAGTCTGACCAGTCCTGGTACAGGTTGCCGAAGAACAACAAACGCACCCGGTCGCACAGAGGCTGCAAGCACCACTGAAGGATGCGCACCTCGCTGTCGGGAAACCATTCGGCCAAAGGCCGGGCCGCCAGCTCCAGTGGCTTCAGCTGTGCCAACAGCTCATGCTTGGCGGCACGCGGGCGGCTCAGTTGTCGGGCGAAACAACGGGCCAGTTCGTCCTTGCGTAGCAAGGCGAACAGCTGCTCCAGTTCCAGTTGTTCGGGCTCCCGCACCCAGCCCAGGGCCTGCAATGGCTGCAGCGCCAGCGCAGTGTCGCCGATTTCGACGTAGTCGAGCCGGTCGCTGCGAAACAACTCGCCTTTGCGCATGACCATACGCACCATCAAGGCTTGGGCTGGTGCTTGCAGTTGGCTGAATGCGCGGATGAAAGCCAGTTCCTGGTCATCGAGCAGGTCTTGGTAGCGCTGTTCGACCCACAGCACAACCTGGCGGAAGTTGAACAGGTAGTAGAACGGGTCGTCGACGGAATGGGCGATCACGGATTAAGGTCAGTTTGCGGTAACAGGCACTGGTTATACATACAGACAAGCATGCCTGACAAGCGCCGTGGGTCAGTTCGATGGTGCTTTGTGTAGGAGCGGCCTTGTGTCGCGATGGGCTGCGCAGCAGCCCCCGGATATCGAGAACAACGCCAATATCACTGGGGCCGCTTGGCGGCCCTTTCGCGACACAAGGCCGCTCCTACAGGGGTTGCGTGACGTATCAAACTACTTGGTTGCTGGAACCATCCCCTCTGCCTCGACCTTGGCACTGCCGATCGGCGCCTGCAGTAGCAGGAAGTACGCCACTGCCGAGCACAACGCCACCACCGCGCTGATCATGAACGCCGTGGTGAACGAGCCCGAATACTGGATGCTGAACCCGGTCACGATCGGTGCCACGGAACCGGCGATGTAACCGCCAAAGTTCTGGATCGAACCAAACGACGCCACGCGCTGGCTGTCGACAATGGTGTTGACGATCATCCAGGCGGTGGCACTGGCCATGTTGATGCTGAACAGCGCCAGGCACAGCAGGATGATGCAGCCGGTCAGGCCGGTGACGAAGGACAGGGGCAAGGTGAACAGCGCGGCCAGCACCAGGCCGGTGATGACACTGAACTTGCGGCCACCCAGCACGCTCATGCCACGCTTTACCAGCCAGTCACAGAAGCGCCCGGCAACGATGGTACCCGCGGCACCAAAACCGTAGGCCAGCGACACGACCCAGGCGGTCTTGTACAGGTCCAGCCCATGTTCACGCTCGAAGTAGCCTGGCAGCCAGGTCAGGTGCAACCAGAGCATGTAGATCACCCCCATGAAACCCAGCACCGCGCCCCAGGTACTGCGGTGCTTGAACAGGTCGAGCCAGCCGGCGAAGTAGGATGCCTTCGGCGTGGCTGCAGCGGTTACCGGCGCCTGGTGCTCGCCCGGCAATGGCTTGCCTTCGGCCGCAAGCTCTGCCAGGTAACGGGCCTTGCTCTTGTAGAAGGTCAGCCAGCACACCGCCAGTACCACGCCGATCACACCGGTAATGATGAACATGCCGCGCCAGCCGAAGTTGACCATGAACAGCGTCAGCAAGGGTGGCGCCAGGCATGGGCCCAGGCACGTCGACGACCAGACCACGCCGGTCGGGGTGCCGCGTTCGTTGGCGTCGAACCACTCCGACAAGGCTTTGGCCGCCGATGGGAACATCGGCGCCTCGCCAATCCCCAGCAATACCCGCAGGCCCATGAATCCGGCAAAACTGTTGACCATGCCAAACGCTGCCTGGGCTACCGACCAGCCCAGCAACGAGGCACCCAAGGCGATCTTGCTGCCCAGGCGGTCGATGATCATGCCCATGGGCAATTGGGCAAAGGCATAGGCAATGGAAAACGCCGACAACAGAATGCCCATCTGCGACGGGCTGATCATCATGTCTTTCTGGATGGAGGTGTTGGCAATCGACAGCGCACTACGGTCCAGGTAGTTGACGATGCCGATCAGCAGCAGGAACACGACGGTGATGCGCTGGTACTTCTTCATAGGGTTCATGTGATGACCTTTCTTATTATTGTTGCCGCGCTATCAGCGCCTTGACGATCCCTCGATGCTGCTGCGCCCCTCCCTGACGCAGCGTGTCGTTCAAAACTGGCGCGCGGTGGCTGCAACCTCCAACAGGCCACGTTGGCCAAGGTTGTCGATCAGCGCGCGCAGGCCAAAGGCCCACTGCGGTGCCAGATCGCTGGTGGTCACGCGGTTGCACAGAGTACCCAGTTGCGGGTTGCTGATGCTCACCACGTCACCCGGTTTGTGGGTAAAGCCGTTACCCGGCTGATCGCGGTCCTGCTTGGGAGCGAACAGGGTACCGAGGAACAGCACCAGGCCGTCGGGGTATTGGTGATTCTCGTTGAGGGTTTGCTGCACCAGGTCTTGCGGGTCACGGCTGATCTGCCGCATTGAGCTACGCCCGGACAGGATGAAACCGTCCATGCCTTCGACCCGCAGGTCCACCTCGGCGGCGCGCACATCGTCCAGACCAAAGCTTTCGTCAAACAGCCGCAGCAGCGGGCCCAGTGCAGTGGACGCGTTGTTGTCCTTGGCCTTGGACAGCAGCAAGGCGCTGCGCCCTTCGAAGTCACGCAGGTTGACGTCGTTGCCGAGCATGGCGCCCTTGATGCTGCCATCGCTCGACACCGCCAGTACCACTTCGGGCTCTGGGTTGTTCCAGCTGGACTTGGGGTGGATGCCAATGTCGGCGCCGTGACCAACGGCCGACAGCGGCTGGGCCTTGGTGAACACTTCGGCATCCGGGCCGATGCCCACCTCCAGGTACTGCGACCACAGGCCCTGCTCTACCAGCACCTTGCGTAGCGCTTCGGCCTGGGCCGAGCCAGGTACGATCTGCGACAAATCGGCCCCGATGCGGCTGGCCAGGGTGTCACGGATAGCGTCAGCCTTGGCCGGGTCGCCCTTGGCCTGTTCTTCCACCACACGCTCCAGCAGGCTGGTGGCGAAGGTCACGCCTGCGGCCTTTACCGCTTGCAGGTCGATCGGCGCCAGCAGCCAGGGTTGGCGTGGGTCGCGCTGGGCGGGGTCGCTGTTGCCCAGCAATGCCGGCAACGCAATCAAGGGTTCGGCCAACGGCAAGGCACGCAGGTAGGCCACCGGGTCGGCCACTTCCAGCAGGGCCGATACAGTCGCCACGTGGGTGCTGATATCGTAGACGGCACCGCCTTTCACCAGCACTACCGCCGGCCCTTGGTCCGGCAACCAGACCCGCCCTACCCAGCTGCCGTTATCGAACACGCTGGCATCATGTTTTAGCGTCAGCGGTTGATTGGCGTTCGATCGTTCAGTCATCGGTGTACCCTTAATGTGCATCAATGGGAAAGTGCCGGCAGTTGCAACTGCCCGGCCAGGCGGTCAAGGTCGGCCACCACCTGAGGCGAAAGATTCACGCCCTGCTCCAGGGCCTGGCGACGCAGGGCAAGGCCAGCTTGCCCAGGCAAACGCACTGGGCGCTCGGGGTCGAGCGGGCGGCTGGCAAGTACCAGTCGGCCCAGGAAGCTGGTTTCATCGGTGAACGCTTCCAGGCCGCCAAAGAAGCGCGGGTCGATGACCACGGCAGTAGCCGAGGCACCCCACTGCTCTGGTGCATCCTTGCGCCCGTGGCCGCCCAAGCCCGACGTCAGGGCTTCAACCAGCAGCGCCAGGGCGAAGCCTTTGTGGCCAAAGGCCTGGCCACCCAAGGGCAGGATGCTGCCTTGCGGGCGAGTGAAGAAATCACCTGGGTCGTCGCTCAGTTGCCCCTCATTGCTCACCACTACCGGGTGCGGCAGGCGGCTGCCGGCATCGCGGCATTGGCCGACCAGGCCGAGGGTGACGGTGGACATGCTGACATCGAGCAGAATCGGCTCGCCCTGGGTCGGGATACCGGCAGCAATCGGGTTGGGGGTGTACACCGGGTCAATGCCGCCATGGGCGCAAACCAGCCCCAACGAAGGGTCCGAAGAGTAAACCATGGCCACCAAGCCCTGGTCGGTGTAGGGCTTGAGGTAGGCAGCCAGGCAGCCGATATGCGCCGCACGGCGCACCACTGCAATACCGATGCCCTGTGCGGTCGCGCCCTTGGCCGCACAGTCCAGGGCCCGGCTGACGCAATACGGCCCCAACACATAATGGCCGTCGAACAAGCTGGAAATGCCACTGTCCGCGACCTGTTCCAGCGCCTGCGCGCGGGCCTTGACGTGCCCGCTGAGCATACCGTCGATGTAGCGGCTGACCAGGTTCAGGCCATGGGTACGATGGCCGAGCAATTCGCCTTCGAGCAGCACCCGGGTCACCGCCTGGGCGACATCGGCATCGGCACCGGCTTTGGTGAACAGTCGCTCGACAAACGTGGTCAGTGCTTGCGCGTCGTACTGCGTGTTTTGAGTCATGGCAGTTACCTCGAAAAGGGGACGGGAGCGGTCGATCAGGTCACTGCCCCAATCTGCCAGGGCACGAATTCGTTCTGTCCATAGCCGTGCTGTTCGCTCTTGCTGCGTGCTCCAGAGGCAATGCGCAGCATCTGTTCGAAGATGAATGCGCCGCGCTCCTCGATACTGGTAGAGCCGTCGGCGATGCCACCGCAATTGACGTCCATGTCCTCTTGCTGGTGCTCGAAGACCCGGTTGTTGGTCGCCAGCTTGATCGACGGTGCCGGGGCACAGCCGTAGGCCGAACCACGGCCGGTGGTGAAGGCGATCAGGTTGGCCCCCCGGCCACCTGACCGGTGGCCGATACCGGGTCGTAGCCAGGGGTGTCCATGAACACCAGGCCCTGGGCACGCACGGCTTCCGCGTACTGGTACACATCGACCAGGTTGCTGGAGCCAGCCTTGGCCACCGCCCCCAGGGACTTCTCGAGGATGGTGGTCAGCCCCCTGCCTTGTTGCCGGCCGAGGGGTTGTTGTTCAGTTCGGCGTTCATGCGCTGGCAGTAGTCTTCCCACCAGCGGATGCGCGCCACCAGCTTTTCGCCCACCTCACGGCTTACCGCGCGGCGCGTCAGCAAGTGCTCGGCACCGTAGATTTCCGGGGTCTCGGAGAGGATCGCGGTGCCACCGGCTGCCACCAGGCGGTCGACAGCATTGCCCAATGCCGGGTTGGCGGTAATCCCCGAGTAACCATCGGAGCCGCCACACTGCAGGCCGACCACCAGGTGCCGGGCGCTGACCGGCTGACGCCGCACCTGATTGGCCTCGGCCAGCAGCGTCTTGACCTGTGCGATACCGGCTGCGATGGTTTTCGACGTGCCACCAATCCCCTGGATGGTGAATGCGCGCAGTTGCGCGCTGGCCTGCAGGCCCTGGGTTTCCAGCAGGCTTTCGATCTGGTTGGTTTCGCAGCCCAAACCAATGATCAGCACGGCAGCGAAGTTGGGGTGAACGGCATACCCGGCCAAGGTGCGGCGCAGCAGGCCAAGGGCTTCGCCGCTGGGGTCCACTGCGCAACCGGCACCGTGGGTCAGGGCCACCACGCCGTCGATGTTCGGATAGTCGGCCAGCACCTCGGGATGGATGTCACGGCGAAAATGGTCGGCCACGGCGCGGGCCACGGTCGCCGAGCAGTTCACCGAGGTAAGAATGCCGATGTAGTTGCGGGTAGCGACCCGGCCATCGGCGCGCACGATGCCCTGAAACTGTGCGGTGCTGCCCGGCTGAGTGCGGGTATCGACACCAAAGGCATAGTCACGGGCAAAATCGCCCATCTGCACGTTGTGCACATGGACATGGTCCCCAGCGTCGATAGCCTGCGAAGCGAAGCCGATGATCTGCCCATAACGGCGCAGCGGCTGGCCCTGCTCCACACGCTCGGTGGCGAGCTTGTGGCCCGAGGGAATTGGCTGGCGCACGGTGATCGCCTCGGCATCCAGGCGCAGCCCTTGCGGCAGGGCCTGGCGAGCAATGAGCACATTGTCCAGCGGGTTGAGGCGGATGACGGCTGGGTCACCGGATTTGGCAATCAGTTGCATGGGACCTCTCAGGGCGGTGCGGCTGACTTCTTGTTATGGCTGTCGCCACTGTAAGAAGCCTTGCGCAACATTCCCAATGAGATGATCCGATCGAACGATAACCTGGCGTTATCGCAACAAGATATCGGTGCGAAATCTTCAATCGACTATGGGGGCCATTGGGTCGTGCAGCAGCCCCCCGCTTCCTATGCTAGCGCTGCCCTGCGACGTTGTGCGCCCTCCAGCAAGATCTCGACAAACGCGCGGGCCGAAGCACTCAGCGGTTCATCCTTGCGGGTGACCACACCATACTCCAGCGCCGGCACATGCAAGGGGCTGTGCAGCTCCTTGAACTGCCCGCTGGCCAACTGCGCAGCAACCATCGAGCGCGGTAACATGGCGATCATCGGGGCTGATTGCAGCAGTTGCAGGAACATCGGCATGGAGATGGTCTCCACGCTGTCGGCGGGCGTTGCGATACCGGCCACCCGAAACGCCTGCTCCAGGCGGTTGCGGATCGGCGTGCCCACCGGGTACAGCACCCACGGCCAGTCGCCGAGTGCTTCCAGTGGCGTGCTGTCGAGCTGGTTGAGCGGGTGCTCGCTGTTCACTACCAGGCTGAAGGGCTCGGGCTCCAGCGGCTGGAAGTCGAACAGTTGGCTGAAACGCTCTTCGGTGAAACGGCCAATCATGATGTCCAGCTTGTTCTGCTCAAGCATGGTCAGCAGGTGATCACTGGAATGCTCCACCACTTCAATCGACAGCAATGGGCTGCGTGCCTTGATGGCGGCGATGGCCTGCGGCAGCACCAAGGCGGTTGCGGCAAAGATCCCACCAACGCGGATAAAGCCATGCCCGCCGTTACGCAGGCGGTTGACCTGGTCGACAAACTGTTGCGACTCGGCCAGCGCACCCTGGGCGTAACGCACCACGTATTCACCCAGCTCGGTGGGCGGCATGCTGCGTGGCAGGCGCTCGAACAGGGCAAAGCCGAACTGCTCCTCAAGGTCACGCAGCATCTTGCTGAGTGCTGGTTGGCTGAGGTTCATGCGTGTGGCAGTAGCGTGCATGTTGCGCGTGCGCGCCAGGGTATCGATCAGCACCAGGTGCTTGTAGCGGATCCAGTTGCAAAAACTGGAATGGGTCATGTCCGGCGGCATAGACGCAGGGCCTCGTGCGGGTGAAAGTTATTGAGCGCGCAAATAGCCCAGCAAGGTATCGAGGGCAACCGAGTTGGGCCGCGAACGCAGGGTCAGCACGCCAAGGTTGGCCATGGCCAGAGGAAGTTCCACGGGCAGGATGGCGACCATGCCATAGCGGGCATAGTGCTGGGCCACGTCATTGGGCACCACCGCGATCATTTCAGACGCTTCGAGCATGGCAGTGGTCGCCAGGATCGAGGCGGTTTCGACGATATCCAGCGACTGCACCATGCCCCCGGCCTGCAATGCGCTTTCGACGCGGCGGCGCATCGGGCTGCCGATGGGGTGCAGAATCCAGGTCAAGTGCACCAGATCGGCTAGCTGCAGGCAGGCGACTGTAGCCAAGGGATGGCCTGCGCGGGCAATCACGCGCATTTGTTCACCGCCTTCGAACAGCTCGATGTTCAACGCCTGGCTGTCGCTCTGGTCCGGCAGGCGCCCCACCACCATGTCGAAGTCGCCACGCAGCAAGGCGGGCAGCAAAGTATCGCTGGTGCCTACTTCCAAGGCGATGCGCACGTTGGGGTGGTCGCGTTTGTAGGCCAGCACCGCCTTGGTCAGCACACCCGGTACCGGGCCCATGACGCTGCCCACCCGCACCAGGCCGGAAGCCCCGCGCGCCAGTTCGGCAATTTGCGCCTGGGCATGCTCGAACTCATGCAACGCGTTCTGCGCATAGCGGATCATCACCTCGCCATACAGCGTCGCTTGCATACCCCGTGGCAGGCGTTCGAACAAACGCACCCCCAGGCGCTCCTCGAGCTGCTGCAGCAACAGGCTGGCAGCCGGTTGCGTGGTGTGCATCGCGGCCGCCGCACGGCGCAGGTTGCCGAATTCGCCCAAGGCATTGAGCAACGTGATCTGCCGGCTGGAGATCTTCAGTGCGCCGAGGCTGGCAGGCACCTGGGTGTTGTCGGTTGACGAGCGAGACATATCGAATCCGGTATCGCTGGTTAAGATTTGGCGATTATGCCTGTATCGCTCGACAACCTACAGTCAGCGCTCCCAGTGCTTGAACAGAACAAGAGCCGACCATGAGCATACGTATTACCCACCTGAGCGTTCGTGACATCCGTTTCCCCACTTCGCTGTCGCTGGATGGCTCCGACGCCATGAACAGCGCCCCCGACTATTCGGCGGCCTACGTGGTGCTGCACACTGACGCAGCAGCCCTTGAAGGCCACGGCCTGACCTTCACCATCGGCCGTGGCAACGAGATTTGCGCGGCAGCGGTGCAGTCGCTGGCCCCCCTTATCGTCGGCCTTACCCTTGAAGAAATCACCGCCGACATGGGCGCTTTCTGGCATCGCTTTACCGTCAGCGACAGCCAGCTGCGCTGGCTGGGCCCGGAAAAGGGCGTGATCCACCTGGCCACTGCCGCCATCATCAATGCCGTATGGGACCTGTGGGCCAAGCACGAGGGCAAGCCCGTCTGGAAGCTGCTGGCCGACATGACACCCGAACAGCTGGTGCACTGCCTGGACTTCAGCTACGTCACCGATGTGCTCACACCCGAAGAAGCCATCGCCCTGCTGCGCCGTCAGGCACCGGGCAAAGCCCAGCGCGAGGCGCAGATGCTGCGTGAAGGCTACCCAGGCTACACCACTGCACCGGGCTGGCTGGGCTACAGCGAAGAGAAAATGCGCACGCTGGCCCGCGAGGCCGTGGCAGACGGTTGGACCCATATCAAGCAGAAGATCGGTGCCGACCTGGAAGAGGACATCCGCCGCGCCAGCATCCTGCGCGAAGAAATTGGCTGGGACCGCACCTTGATGATGGACGCCAACCAGGTGTGGAGCGTGGAGCAGTCTATTGCCAACATGCGCCGCCTGGCTGCCTTCGAACCACTGTGGATCGAAGAGCCGACCAGCCCCGACGACATCCTCGGCCACGCCACCATACGCCAGCGCATCGCGCCGATTGGCGTGGCCACCGGTGAGCATTGCCATAACCGGGTGATGTTCAAGCAGATGTTCCAGGCCGGTGCGCTGGACTTCTGCCAGCTGGACGCAGCCCGCCTGGGTGGCCTGAACGAAGTGCTGATCGTACTGCTGATGGCGGCCAAGTACGACGTGCCGGTGTGCCCGCACGGCGGTGGCGTCGGGCTGTGCGAATATGTGCAGAACATTGCCTTGTTCGACTACATCGCGGTGTCGGCCTCGTTGCACAACCGGGTGCTGGAGTATGTCGACCACCTGCACGAGCACTTCATCGACCCGGTGGTGATCCGACGCGGGCGCTACATGCCGCCACAACGCCCCGGTTACAGCATTGAAATGCACGCCGAGACCCTGGAGCGCTACCAGTACCCCAATGGCGCAGTGTGGCTCGACATCAACCGCTCCTGACCCACAGACCTGGGTGTGCCGTGGCCACACGGCACGCCACCAGCACTTTTCATGGGGAAAAAAACAATGACAACCCTCACCCGCGCAGCGGCTTCGGCCCCTGCCGCCACGAACGAACAGCGCCTGAACAGCTTGCTGCTACGCAGATTGATGCCACTGCTCATCGTCGTCTACGTGATGAGCTTTCTTGACCGCACCAACATCGCCCTGGCGAAAGCGAGCATGGGCATCGACCTGGGCCTTTCGGCAGCAGCCTATGGCCTGGGCGCTGGCTTGTTCTTTCTCACCTATGCCCTGGCCGAAGTGCCCAGCAACCTGATCATGCACCGGGTGGGCGCGCGCTTCTGGATCACCCGCATCATGATTACCTGGGGCCTGCTCTCGGCGGGCATGGCCTTCGTCCAGGGTGAAACGTCGTTCTACATCATGCGCCTGTTGCTGGGGGTGGCCGAAGCGGGCCTGTTCCCCGGTGTAATGTTGTACCTGACCTACTGGTTCGACCGCGAACAGCGCGCCCGCGCCACCGGTTACTTCCTGCTGGGCGTGTGCCTGGCCAACATCCTCAGTGGCCCGCTGGGCGGTGCCCTGCTGGAAATGGATGGTGTGCTGGGCTGGCACGGCTGGCAGTGGCTGTTCGTGCTCGAGGGCCTGCCTGCCGTGGCCTTGGCCTTCGTGGTGTGGAAAAAGCTGCCGGACGGCCCGGCCTCGGCGCCCTGGCTGTCGGCCGCCGACGCCCAGGACATCGAACGCCGCCTGGCCGCCGAACGGGCTGCCGCACCGCAGCAGAGCAAGCTGGGGCAGATGTTCCGCGACCGGCAGATCTGGCTGGCGATCGGGGTGTACTTCGTGCACCAGATCACCATCTACACGGTGATTTTCTTCCTGCCCGGCATCATCAGCACCTACGCTGCCCTATCACCCTTCCAGGTCGGCCTGCTGACAGCAGTGCCCTGGATTGCCGCTGCCATAGGCGCCGCCACCTTCCCACGCCTGGCCACCTCACCGCGCCGCTGCCGCACGCTGCTGTTCTTCGGCCTGTTGACCATGGCCACCGGGTTGCTGCTGGCATCGCTGAGCAGCTCCTTCATTGGCCTGATCGGTTTTTCCCTTACCGCACTGATGTTGTTCGTGGTGCAGTCGATCATCTTTGTCTTCCCCTCCAGCCGTCTGAGCGGTAACGCACTGGCGGCGGGCCTGGCCTTCGTCACCACCTGTGGCCTGTTGGGTGGCTTCGTCGGGCCGTCGGTGATGGGGTTGATCGAGCAGACCACCGGTAGCACCCGCCATGGTCTATGGATCATTGCAGCATTGCTCGTATTGGCGGCACTGGTCAGTACCCGTTTGCGCCAAGGGCAGGAACAACACTAAGTAGTACGCAATTTCACGCCCCTGCCAGGAGCAGCCTTGTGTTACGAAAAAGCCATGAATGCCTCATGCAGTTATTTGGCATGCCGACCCTTTCGCAGCACAAGGCTACTGCTACAGGTTGCGAGTACGACGCCCGCAACGCGGCTCCAACGCCTGTGCCAAGCGCGTTACCGCCTGTTGCAGATCATCCGGGTGCCCCCCCAACCACATCAATGCCAGGTATTGCGTGTAGCGCCCCTGCAGGCTGAACTGCTCGCCGGACAGCACATGCAACGGTGAGCCTGCCAACGCTGCGTTAATACCCTCCCACACCAGCGGCTGACGGAAGCGCACCCACAGCATCTGCCCGCCTTGCGGCATCTCCAGCACCACCCGCTGGCCGAATTGCAACGCCAGCACACGCGCCAGGCATTGCGTGCGCCTTTGCAGGTCCAGGCGTAACTGTACCCATTGCGTCTCGATTTCCCCCTTGCCCAGCATGTGCGCAAGCGCCTGCAAGCGTAGCGGCGCCAGCCGAAATGCTCGCTCGGCGAACGCCTTGGCCAACTCGGCGTCACGGCTCAGTAAATAGGCATACGGCGCTTCGGGCCCCACCGCAGCCTCGAACGTGCCCATCACCAACAGCCAACGCGGGTCCACCCAGTCGCGCAAGCGTTTGTTCGGTGGCCCGCTGTAACAGAGTTCGCTGTCCAGGTCGTTTTCCAGCAACCACACAGGGTACTGGCCAAGCAATAGACCAAGCTGCTGCTGATAGTACGGTGAAAGCAGCCGCCCTTGTGGCATGCCCAGGCACGATGGCATGACCAGCATGTTTACCGGCTCGCTCCCCAGCAACCTGGCCAAGGCAGGCAGGTCTGGGTTGCTCTGAGCATCCAGTGGCACCTCCAATACGCGCATGCCAGCACGCGCCAAGGCGCGTAAAACCTGCCAGCAACAGGGCGAATGTACCAGCACAGTACCGCCATGCAAGGCCAGCGCCGCGAGCAGTGTCTCGATCAACGCCAGCACATCGGGGGCCAGTTGCACATCATCGGCACGCCAGTACTGGCTGGAGGAGCGGGTATAGCGTTCAGCAATGGCATTGCGCAATCGGGTGCTGCCAAGCGCATCCCAGGGTGCAACGCTGCAGTCACGTTGGCGGGCCAGGCGCCGCTCGTGGCCTAGCAGAATGCGCTCCAACAGCGGCTGCGCCGGCAAGGGAGGCTGCCTGTGCGTAGCCACGGCCTGTTCTTTGCCAGCGTTATCCACGTAATAGCCCGACCTCGGCCGGCAGTGCACGCGGCCCTCTTCTTCCAGCAGGCTATAGGCATTCTGTACCGTGGCCAACGACACCCGCAGCCGCCGGGACAGCGCACGCAATGACGGTAACCGGCATGGGCCATCGCCAGCAGCCTGATCGATCAATGCTTCCAGGTAGCGATACACCTTGCGATACGCGAACTCGCCGGCGGTCGCTCGCCCCATCAAGGCAGCCCCACAAAGCCGCGCCGCCGCCCCGACGCCTGCCGCGGCAACAACCTCAGGTGCACATCGCGGCGGGCCAGATAGTTAAGCAGACGCCAGGCAGTCAGCGGCAACTGCCCGGCATAAATCGCCCGCAATTGGCCCAGCGGCATGCCACTTGTGTTCACCAACCAGGCTTTTACCGCATCGGGGCAGGGTTTGCCTTGCAAGGCCCTGTGCAGGTACGGCAACGCTACCAGCATGTCGGCATGCCGACACTGCAAGAACCGCTCGAGATTTTTCCCTGCCTGGCAAAGGGGCTGAACAGCAAGCACACCAATTGGGTCTGATTGATGCCGTAGGCTTTGCCGAGTTGCAACTGATGTGCCTCGCGCTGTTTGCTACCGGCCACCTGCCCTGCCAGCCGCAGCGCTGGACGACCAGCCTGTGGCTCCAGACTGCGCGCACGCAGTTGGTGCAACTGTGCCATGGTTAGCGAGTCGACGAATTCCGACAGTGGCAAAGCATCCGGGACGGCCTCGAAACCACACCCCAGCATGGCATCAAGCGGCTGCTCTTCAAGCAAGTGCGGCAGCAAGTCATCAAGGGCTAACAGCCGCACCGTCGCCCCTTCCGGTGCAGCACCCAATGCCGGCTCTACCAGGCTACCCTGCGCGCCACCGGCAGCGCCATGTAACCGGCCCAAGCCATTCACCAGCGCCGCCAGGCACTGGTGTACCGCATACGGACCGCGCTCCCCGGCAAGGCGCAGGCTACGCCTCGCCCACGCCAGGTATCGACGGCGCTGAAAGGCGGGTATAGCCGTGACCAATGCATCGGCGGGCGCCTCTGCCAGCAGCGCAAAACCAACGGCACCCGCCAGTTCCAGGTGCAAGCGGCTACCCAGCAGGGCTTCGGGCCTGGCATCGATCAGGTGGCCGAACATCAACATGGCGTCCTTTGCCAGTAGCCAATGCTCGGGCGTTGCCGAGGGCCGACGGCTGAACGGCACAACCGTGCACCCCTCGATCATCTGCAATTGCACCCGCGGGTCATCCTGCATGAACAAGGCGCTGAAACTGCGCTCGTGAGCCTCCAGCGTGGCACCATCGACAACCGGCAGGCTGACCACCAGCACCCGCAACTGGAAGGTCTCCGGGGCACGCAGGGCAATACTCAGTTGCGCGGCACGCAGCATGGCCAGCAGCCGGATGCCCTGGGGATCACTGCCTTGCAATACCTGCAAACGGAAGGTACCGATGTATTCGGGCCCGCCGGCAGCAACCAGCAGCCGTTGTATCAGCAACTGCAGGGAAGCACGTTGTGCCTGGGACATGTGGCTCAGCAAGCGTTCGAGCACTTGCTGGTAGATATAATGCATTGCCTGGTCGTGAATAGCAGTCACGAAATCACCTCATCAACTTCATGCAGCCAGCGAATGCCGAGCCAAACACTGGCGCGTCGACATACCCTGAACTTTTCCAGAAGAAATTTCCTACAACAAAATGAAAGTAATGACGTAACCCTTCACTGTCGCCAAGCCATCGAAAAATAACCACCACTGCGACGGCCAGCCGCTGCCACACACCGCCCTACTCCAGGCATAGCCATGCTCATTCCACGCTCCTTGCGCAAACTATCATTGGGCCATTATCGAGAGGAATTCAGAGCGAATTGAAGACACAGTTCACGGTAAAAAAACCATTCAGCAAAAGTGCGACCCCACATTGCACCCCAGAGAAAAAGAGTTCAAGCCTGAATACTTGGCGCAATATTTCCAACACCCCGAAAGTCATCGACCAGAATGTAGTCCATGTCGTATTTAATTGTAGGAACGCTCCTACTTTTTAAGACTTAAATCATTTTACCCCACGCATAAAAAAACCCGGGACGCTGCCCGGGCTTTCCGATAACACAAAGAACCGTCAGTGTTGTGCCATGTCCAGCACCACACGTCCGCCACACGGGCATTGGTCCATATAGCGATGCGCCTCCACCACCTGCTCGAACGGGTACACCTTGATGATCTGCGGTGTCAGCAACTGGTCGGCAGTGAACTGGTTGATATCGCGCAAGGCACGCTGCAGTGCCACCTGATCCTGGCTGATACCAAGTTCTGGTTTGCCGGTGAAATTGCCGATGCAGTGGACATAGAACTGAATGTTCTTCTGAAATGCCGCACAGGCCGGGAACGGCGTCTGGTTGCCGCCTTGCAGGCCATACAGCACCAGGCTACCACGCGGTGCCAGCACATCACCCAGCAGCGACATCTGCGGCCCACCCATGCCATCGAGGACCATGTCCACGCCACGGCCATCGGTGTACTTGCCAATCTGCAGCAGCAGGTCCTGCTCTTCGGTAACGATCACTTTGTCGGCACCCAGGCCCAGCAGGTACTCACGCTGCTCCGCTTCCTTGGTGGCGGCGAACACTTTCAGCCCCAGTGCCTTGCCCAGTTGCACGAAAGCAGGGCCGGCGCAATGGCTGGCATCGGTGACCAACGCAGTCTGACCCGCCTTGGCCCGCGCCAGGTCGACGTAGGCGAAATAGGCGATCAGCAGCGGCGTATAGTGCACGCTGGCCTCAATGGGGGTGAGTACATCCGGGTAGCGGGTAATGGCAGTGCGCGGCAGCACGATGACATCACCATACACCGGGTGGTCGTTGGCACTGGTGGCCGGGAAGCTGGCAACCCGATCACCGACGGCAATGTCTTCGACCCCTTCACCGACCGCAGTCACCACCCCAGCCATTTCGTGGCCGATCCCCGCTGGCAGGCGTGCCTGGGATGGTGCCAGGTTCTGGCGCCAAAGCACGTCATACCAGCTGACGCCAATCGCCTCGACGCGGATCTGTACCTCGTCGACAGCGGGTGACGGTTCGGCCTGCTCCTCGCAACGGAGCACATCGGCAGCGCCGAACTTGTGGAAACGGATCATGCGGGACATCGCATACCTCGCCTTTGTGAACCTCTAATTACCACTGACTTTATCCGGGCTTTGCTCGTTAGACCATCAGTGGTCATTAATAGTCGACATGCTTGTCATCGATTGGGCACCTGACTTTCCCTGCGATTGGTCCCCCTAAACCCGTGCAGGGTAACAGCCTTTGGCCTTAAGATTCACCCCTGCCCCACTTTAGGCGAAGCACACCGATGAATCGAAACGACCTGCGTCGCGTAGACCTCAACCTGCTGATCGTGTTCGAAACGCTGATGCACGAGCGCAGCGTGACCCGTGCCGCGGAAAAACTGTTCCTCGGCCAACCGGCCATCAGCGCAGCCTTGTCGCGCTTGCGCAACCTGTTCGACGACCCGCTGTTCGTGCGCACCGGCCGCAGCATGGAGCCATCGGCACGGGCCCACGAGATCTTCGCCCTGCTGTCGCCGGCGCTGGATTCGATTTCCACGGCGGTCAGCCGCGCCGCCGAATTCGACCCAGCCACCAGCAACGCAGTGTTCCGCATCGGCCTCTCGGATGACGCCGAGTTCGCCTTGCTGCCGCAACTGCTCAAGCGTATTCGCGCCGAAGCCCCTGGTATCGTGCTGGTGGTGCGACGGGTCAACTACCTGCTGATGCCCACGCTGCTGGCCTCGGGCGAGATTTCGGTGGGTGTCAGCTACACCAGCGAACTGCCGGCCAATGCAAAGCGCAAGGTGCTGCGCCGCAGCATGCCTAAACTGCTGCGGGCCGACAGCGTACCCGGCAACATCACCCTGGACGACTTCTGCGCACGGCCGCATGCACTGGTGTCGTTTGCCGGGGACCTGTCTGGCTTCATCGATGAAGCCCTGGAAGAACTTGGCCGCAAGCGGCATGTCGTGCTGGCGGTGCCGCAGTTCAACGGGCTGGGGAGCTTGCTGGCGGGCACCGATATCGTCGCCACGGTGCCGGACTACACCGCAGAGGCGTTGACGGCGGCGGGCGGGTTGCGCGCCGAGGACTTGCCCATACCCGTGCGCAGTTTCGAACTGCACATGGCCTGGCGCGGGGCGCAGGACAACGACCCGGCGGAGCGGTGGCTGCGGTCGCGGATACAGATGTTCTTCGGGGACCCCGATAGTCTGTGAGTGAATTCCACTGAGCTCCATAAAGCCAATAAAAATCAGTACTTTATGATAATTGGAATCCACAGCCACCCGTCAGGTCCACTGGTTTCCGCAGCGCTTGGGGGCATACTTGGGGGCAACAGCTGGATTTGTAAAAGTGATGCCCCCAAATGATATCCCCAGAAAAATCACCGATTTTCAGGCGGAAACTTAGCGACGCCTACATTCGCGCCTTGACCGAACCAGGCAAATACACAGACGGTGAGATGCCTGGCCTTTACCTGGAGTCAGGGCGTCGCGCAAGAGCGGAAAACCTGTATCCAAACACTGGCGATTGAAGTACCGACTGCACGGCAAGGAAAATCGCTACTCGATTGGCGCTTACCCAGAGGTAGGGCTAAAGGCTGCCCGAGAATCTGCGCTGAGCGCACGGCGAGACATTGCCAACTCCATAGCTCCCCTGAAAGCCAAAACTTCCAAAATCGAAGCCCTACTACTGAACGAAGAGCGCACCTTCGAATATGTGGCTGAGCAATGGCTCACCTTCAAATCCGGGGATTTGGTCAGCAAATCGCTTGCTGGATTTCGAGGTGCACTAGACCACCATGTCCTCCCAGCGATAGGTAAAAAACCGGTCACCGAGATCAAACTGGAGCACATTGGCTCGATCCTCACCACGCTTCGGCGGCGAGGTACCATGGCAATGGCCAAGCGTGTACGCACGATCATTCGGGCTGTACTGGGTTTTGCCGAAGGGCGCGGTTGGGTAGATCGAAACGTCTCGTTAAGCAATATTGAGGAGCTCAAAGTCCGGCATGTAGTGACTAGCAACCCTGCGATAGAAAGACCTGCCGACCTTGGCAAATTTCAGAATCCCACACCTGATGTCTAGGCTGTAGCCGTATGCTCAAGTGGAGTTCCTGAACTGAGGCTTGGAGGTATCTACGAAATCAGGGGTGATTCAAAAGCCGCCACAGCTCCTCCCTCATCCTCACGCCACAACTAGGCGCAGGCGGCCTATTCTCTTGAAAGCGGTACCTTTTCAGTCCACCATGGAAAAAATTGCCACGCACTCAAAGCCCTCCTCTGCCTAGCAGACTACACATTCAAAAAATCGACCTTTCCAGATGATGAAGATAGAGAACTACAAAGCGATCGCTGACAGCATTGCGCTGCTGCTCTTCCCTCATGCGGAAGTCATCGTCCATGAGGTTGAAAGCCAAACCGTCGTTCACATAGCCAACAATTTCTCCAAGCGGCAGCTGGGAGACGATTCGGCACTTGACCAGGAACTCGGCGATTTTCGTAGCTCCGCTAGCATTGGCCCGTATGAGAAGGTCAATTGGGATGGGCAGAAAATCCGCTCGATCACCAGCGTTCTGTACGATCAGCACGGAGAAGCCGAATATCTCCTCTGCATCAATCTGAATTTCTCGGTACTGGAGCAAGCACGCGAAGCGCTGGATGCATTCTTCCAGGTCAGCCGCTTGATCCCGCAACCCGACTCGCTGTTCAAAGATGATTGGCAGGAACGGATAAACACGTTCCTACACAGCTGGCTCAAAGAACGAAATCTGTCATTGCGCACACTGAAAATGAATGATAAGCGAACCCTCGTTGAGGCCCTCCACGCGGAGGGCGCATTCGAGGGCCGAAGTGGTGCGGACTACGTGGCCAACGTACTAAGCATGGGCCGGGCAACCGTCTACAAGTACCTCAAGGAACTGAGAGCCTAGCTCTCGCTCGCACGCGAGGTCCGCCTTTGATTAGTCGGCCTCACTCTCCACCGTAGCGCAAGACCTTTCGGTCGACGGCCATCACTCCGATCTTACGCTTCAGGCTAGGCAAACGGACCTCGCCCACAATCATGTCCATCACCATGATGGCAGGCCTCCACTGTGCTGTTTATGGAAGACGGGTACGACTGGGATAGACATAAAGATATCCATTAGAGATTTTTCCTCCACGCGCTGCCGTTGCTACACGAGCACCGTGAAAGCACTGATTTAGGCGGTACTAGCTCACCCGAATCTGAGTCGGGACCGGCGTAAATTGGGAATCCGAGCGCCTGAGGGGCCTTGTCGAATAGAGATAACAAGTCTATTGTGGATAAATATTCCACGAAAGAGCCTTGCATGATGTCTATTCAGACTCGCTTCACGGACCTGCCCCCCCTCGGGCCCGGTAATACGGTCCGCCTGCTCACCCATGAATTCAGCGGACAGGAATCTGCCCGTAGTGCCTATATCCAAGCCGGCCTTCATGCTGACGAGCATCCAGGGCTGCTTGCTCTTTGGCATCTGCAGGAAATGCTTGTTGACCTGCACCAGGAAGGTCGAATCTTGGGCAAGATCGTGATCTGTCCATTCGCTAATCCAGTGGGAATGACACAAAACGTACTCGGGTTCTGGACCGGCCGCTTCAACTTAGCCAACGGTGAAAACTTCAATCGCAATTTTCCAGATCTCATCCCGTTGCTGGAAGCTCAGCACATCGACAGCAGTGCTGCGATGCCGGAGCAGAAGTTACAGGAAGCGATTGCCGCACTGCCGGCCACGGACACCGTCAGCGCGCTGCGCAAAGCACTCTTGAGCGAAGCGCTCCAGCATGACGTCGTGCTGGATCTGCATTGCGATACCGCAGGTGTGCTGCACCTGTACGCGAATGAGGCCCAACGTGAACGGGCAACGAGACTTGCTGCCTGCATGAACATCGATGTTGTCTTTCTCGAGCATTCAGCGGGTGGCCAACCATTCGATGAGTCGTGCAACCGCCCATGGAATTGGCTCATCGACCAAGGGTTGAGCCCCCAGGAAGAGCGTCTTTTCGCCGCCAGCATCGAGCTTCGTGGGCAAGCAGATGTGGACGACGAATTAGCCCGGGAGGACGCGAAAGGAATTCTGAATTTCCTGGCAAGCGAGGGGCTCTTGCGACTCGACGACCAGCCGCTTGTGAAACGCTCACCTCAAGTTTACCCACTCGAGGGCGCAAGCCATCTGCCCTCACCAGGGCATGGTCTGCTGGCATGGAAAAAACGTCCTGGGGACAGCGTCTCGAAGGGCGAATTGATCGCCGAGCTCGTTTCGATCGACGCCTCGATCGGCACCCGAGAACGCCCATTCACAGCGATGTAGATGGTGTTCTCGTGGTTCAACCGCTCTTTAAGCTGGTACGAGCTGGCCAACGCGTTGCACTGCTTGCCGGTACCGAACCGCTGCCCAATCGACAAGCCGGCCAATTGCTCAATCACTTCTGAATTTACCAAGGGTCAAAAAATGACTGTCGACGCCAAATACCTGCTTTCGCTATACGAGGCAATTGCCGAAGCGCACCAAGCACTGCGCCCGGCAGTGAGTGTCACACCACTTGCCCACAGCGCACGCCTGTCCGCCATGACAGGATGCGAGGTTTTCCTCAAATGTGAGCACCTTCAGCACACGGGCTCCTTCAAGTTCCGCGGGGCCAGCAACAAGATCCGGTTACTGCCTGAAGCGCAGCGCAAGCTTGGGGTGATCACTGCGTCGTCGGGGAACCACGGGCAAGGTCTGGCACTCGCCGGCAAAGTGCTGGGGGTACCGGTCACGGTCTATACCACGACCTCTGCGTCCCCGTACAAGCTGGATGCCATCCGGGCCCTTGGTGCCAAAGTCGTCAGCCTCGACATGGATCCGCTGAGTGTAGAGCTGGAAGCAGCTCGTCAGGCCGAGATCCAAGGCAAGCCTTTCGTGTCGCCCTACAACGATCCAGAAATCATCGCGGGCCAAGGCACGATCGGAATCGAGCTCTTCGAACAGGCACCGGACCTGGATGCGGTATTCGTCGCCGTTGGCGGTGGCGGAATGATTTCCGGGATCGGGGCTGCCTTGCGCGCGCTGAGCCCGAAGATCGACATCATTGGTTGCTGGCCAGCTAACGCCCCCACCATGCAGAAATCCCTCGAAGCTGGCGAAATCATCGAAATGGAAGAAGACGACACCATTTCCGATGGCACTGCCGGTGGCATCGAGCCAGGCAGCATCACCTTCCCCCTCTGCCAGAGCCTGCTGACGCGGACAGTGCTGGTCAGTGAGGAAGAAATCAAAGCGGCGATGCGCGATGTCGCTAGCTGCGAACGCTGGATCATCGAGGGCGCTGCCGGCGTCGCGGTGGCCAGCACGCAAAAACTGGCAGAGGAATACCGGGGCAAGCGTGTCGCGGTGGTCATTTGCGGCCGCAACATCCTTCTCGAAAAGTTCCTTGGGGCAGTTCAATGAAAGTCTTTAGCAAAGAGCAAATCATCTCTCAACTCAACTTGGAACGGGCAGTACAGCGCCTGGAAGAAGGTTTTGTTGCCTTTTCCGCCGGCAAGGTTCAGGTGCCACCGGTTCAAGCATTTGCGTTCACTGCTGCGAATGGTGACTGCTGTGTGAAGTCGGCATACGTGGAAGGCAGCGACACCTTCACCGTGAAAATTTCGACCGGTTTCTACGACAATCCGTCCAAAGGCCTGGAAAGCAACGACGGCCTGATGATGGTGCTGTCTGCTAGGACTGGACGGCCACTCGCGCTGATGCAGGATGAAGGTTGGCTGACATGCATCCGCACCGCATTGGCTGGCCGTATCGCAGCCCGTCTGCTGGCTCCCAAAAACGTCAAAGCTATCGGCATTCTCGGCGCCGGCATGCAGGCGCGGATGCAACTGGAGCAACTAGGTGCTGTTATTACGTGCCGCAAGGTCATCGTATGGGGCCGCAGTGAGCCCGAGCTCGAAGCCTACAAGGCCTTCGCCACCGAGCTGGGGTATCAGGTGCAGACCACCAAAAACGCCGCTGATGTTGCCCGCGCCGCGAACCTTATCGTCAGCGCAACCCCTTCCCGCGAACCTCTGCTGATGAGCGAGTGGGTACAGCCTGGCACTCACATCACCGCTGTCGGCGCCGACGCTGCAGGCAAACAGGAGCTCGACGCCGCGCTCGTCGCACGGGCAGACCGCATCATCGTCGACTCGATTTATCAGTGCAGCCAATACGGCGAGATTTCTCATGCACTCAACGCCGGCTTGATCGGTGAAAGCCAACTGGCTGAACTGGGTGCACTGCTTGCTGGCAAAGTACGTGGCCGTGAAAACGACGATCAGATCACCCTGGTTGATCTGACCGGTGTGGCCGTCCAGGACGCTCAGATTTCGAGCTGTGCATTGGCCTCCATGCAAGGCTGATTCTCCCTTCCCTTCGCACTCTCGCGCCCAGCTCTCAGGGCGCGGGGTGCACTACTGCTGGAGTGACGTCATGAAAATAAAAAAACTCTCCATCCTCTTCTCAAGTTCAATATTTGCGCTTTTCTTGGCCTCCCACGCCGGAGCGGCCGATAGCTTGCGCATTGGCATCGAAGCCGCCTATCCGCCCTTTGCATCGAAAACCGGTAACGGCGAGATCGTTGGCTTCGACTACGACATCGGTAATGCTCTGTGTGCGCAAATGCAGGTCAAGTGTCAGTGGGTCGAACAAGAGTTCGATGGGCTGATCCCCTCATTGAAGGTAAGGAAGATCGACGCCATTCTCTCGTCGCTGACCATCAGCGAGGAGCGAAAAAAATCCGTTGATTTCACCAATCGTTACTACCAAGCCGCCGGGCGAATCGTGATGAAGGAAGGGGCCGACCTGGGGACCCATTTTTCAGGGCTGGTCGGTAAACGAGTGGGCGTGCAGCGAGCAGGCATTCACGACCGCTTCGTAACAAAAGTACTGGCGCCGATCGGGGCACAGGTCATTCGCTACGCCTCGCTGAATGAAGCCTACCTGGACCTGATTGCCGGGCGACTGGATGCGGTGCAAGGTGACGATGTGGCTGTGCAGATCGGGTTCCTTGATACCCCGAATGGCAAAGGCTACGCGTTCGCAGGTGAACCGTTGAGAGACCCTGAATACTTTGGCGAGGGTGTAGGTATCGCCGTGCGCAAAGGTGACAAAGGGTTAGCGGACCGCTTCAACCAGGCTCTAGCGGCCATCCGCGCAAACGGCGAATACAAAGCCATTCAAGATCAGTACTTCAAGTTCGACATCTACGGCGAGTAAAAGACCAGCCTCACAGTTCGAATAAATTAAGGCGCTGATAACGATAAATAAGGCGGCCCTGATGAATCTTGACTCTCTGGAAACAACTGCTCTCAACGAGATGCTAGAGGCCTTTGAGCAGTGCTCTAGCGAAGTGGTAGAACGCCAAGTAACTTCTTCAGGCTTCTTCACAGTCATAAAATGTGAAAGACCAATCTTACCTTTTACTCAGGAAAGTGAACGCACGTGGCAGTTCTCGCATCCTGACTTGATAGATGGTGGATTCTTCGTATGCTGGCCACTGAGCGATGTTGAGCTTTGCCTTGAGGCTGTTTCTAACTCGGGGCGCTGGCCTTTAGAGGTCACCGCGATCCAAGCACCACACCCCCCTTTGCGATAACTAGTAAGACCGGTTGACGATGGCGCAGCCGGCCTTCTCTCCTCTTCGCCCCTTCAGTTAACAGAACCATAAAGCTGGCTTAACCAACTAAGCGTATACCGCTGCCTTTTTCGAGGATAACCTTCACTGGTAGCAACACACAATAAGTACAACGTGTACCTCGCTCAATTCGCTACTGCCCATCTCTTACGCCAACAAAAATTACGAGGACAGTTAAATGTCCCGTGGAGATAGCAAATGCCCACCTCTTCGGTTGAACCGCGTCAGCCCGCTTTGCTCGAAAAACGCTCTATCGACCATATTCCAGAATCAGAACGACATGGCAGCCTCTATAGCCAATTCACGCTATGGCTCGGCTGCAACCTGCAAATTACCGCACTGTTGACCGGCTCCCTTGCGGTCGTTCTGGGCGGTGACGTGTTCTGGTCGCTGATCGGACTGTTGGTCGGCCAGATATTTGGCGGCGCCGTCATGGCCCTTCATGCCGCTCAAGGGCCGAAGCTCGGCCTGCCCCAGATGATCTCAAGTCGAGTCCAGTTTGGCGTATACGGGGCAACGATTCCTATCGTGCTGGTCGCCCTCATGTACCTGGGCTTCAACGCTACAGGCGCCATCCTCTCCGGCCAGGCCGTGGCGCAATTAGTTGGGGTGAGCAACAGTGGCGGCATTCTGATTTTTGCTGGGCTGACCATGCTCATGACGATCATGGGCTACCGCTTCATTCACATCGCAGGTCGCGCAGCGAGCGTGGTGGGTGTCATCGCGTTCTGCTATCTGTTTGTCCGCCTGACGATGACCAATGATATCGGCCAGCTCCTGGCAATTCGTCACTTTGACTGGGGTAGCTTCCTGCTCGCCGTGTCGCTTTCGGCTTCATGGCAAATCGCGTATGGCCCGTACGTCGCGGACTACTCTCGCTACCTTCCAAGCAAAACATCGCCTCTCAAAACCATTTTGGCTGTCGGGTTGGGCTCAGTGATCGGCGCGCAAGTTTCTATGGTACTTGGCGTGTTCGCAGCCGCGTTGGCCGGGGCCAGCTTCGCTGGTCATGAGGTATCCGTCATCGTAGGGCTCGGCAGCACGGGCCTGGCAGCAGCGCTGATCTATTTCAGCATCGCATTTGGCAAGCTCACCATCTCGACACTCAACGCGTACGGCAGCTTCATGTGCGCCGCCACGGTCATCAGCGGTTTCCGTGGCGATGTGGCAATCAGCGCGGCTCAAAGGGTTTGCTTTGTGTTGTGCATCGTCGGCGCATCCACGACAGTGGCATTGCTCGGAGAGGATTCGTTCATCGGAACCTTCAAATCATTCATATTGTTCCTGCTTGCCTTCTTCACGCCATGGAGCGCGATTAACCTTGTTGACTTCTACTTCATCAACAAGGAGCAATATAACCTCAACGCTTTGTTCGACCCCAACGGGCAGTATGGCCGCTGGAACATGGTGGGGATTGGCACTTACATCCTCGGTGTTCTGATCCAGATGCCCTTTATCTCGACCAGCCTGTACACCGGCCCCTTGGTCGAGAAAATGGGCGGAGTAGATATCTCCTGGATTATTGGGCTTATCATCCCCGGCGTTGTGTATTACATCTTTGCGAAACGAAACGTGTCGACTATGCTTGCCCAGGCACACCCCAATACTTAACAGCATGTGCCAAAGCAGGCCACTAGCGCCTGCTTTGGCATCACTCAGCCCATCAATGATATAGCTACGCCGCCCACGGTTCACTTTCACTTTTGGATAAGCCAGCTTTCGTAATTGGCGATTTATTTGAGCGCAAGCTATTCATACTCTGGCCTGGCTAAAGAGTAACAACAAAAAAGCATACAGCATTGCCCCATCCTCCCGGGCTATTGCCTTGCCTGCCGTTATTACTCAAACGGTTTTACCTGTAACTCGCTCCTTAATGACAAACATAAAAAGTCGACCAATATAGGTCGACGTGGAGACCTACATGACTAACAAAAACCCACAGCCTATTGATGCGGCCCTGGTGCCACGCTTCGCAGGCATCCCCACGTTCATGCGGCTACCGGCCTTCGAAGACCCGACCCAGGTTCGTATTGGCTTGGTAGGTGTACCTTGGGATGGCGGTACCACCAACCGTGCCGGCGCACGCCATGGACCTCGTGAAGTGCGGAACATGTCCAGCCTCATGCGCAAGGTTCATCACGTGAGCCGCATCGCGCCCTACGACTTGGTCCGCGTCGGAGATCTAGGCGATGCGCCCGTCAACCCGATCGACCTACTCGACTCGCTGAAGCAGATCGAAGGGTTCTTCAGCAAACTGCACCAGGCTGGCGTCATCCCCTTGTCTGTTGGCGGCGATCATCTGGTCACCTTGCCGATCTTCCGTGCACTCGCCCGTCACCGCCCAATCGGTATGGTGCATTTCGATGCTCACTCCGACACCAATGATCGTTATTTCGGCAACAACCCCTATACCCATGGCACGCCCTTCCGCCGAGCGATTGAAGAAGGTCTGCTGGACCCGCGACGCACCGTGCAAATCGGCATTCGCGGCTCGATCTACTCTGCCGAAGATGAAGCATTCGCTGAGGAGTGTGGGATCCGAGTGATCCACATGGAGGAGTTCTGCGATCTCGGTGTGGAGGGCACCCTGGCAGAGGTTCGCCGAGTGGTTGGCGACGATCCTACCTACATCAGCTTCGACGTAGATGTCTTGGATCCGGCATTCGCACCTGGAACTGGCACACCAGAAATTGGCGGGATGACAACGCTGCAGGCCCAACAAATGATCCGCGGTCTGCGCGGTTTGAACCTGGTCGGTGCTGACGTCGTTGAGGTTTCCCCACCGTTTGACCTGGGAGGCGCCACAGCACTCGTCGGCGCAACGATGATGTTCGAACTGCTCTGCATACTCGCGGATGCTCTGGCTGACCACGCCTAAGTCGAGGAGAAGCCATCATGAGCTTCAGCGACTTCATCGGTTACGACCGGCAGGGTGAGGTTCGAGAGATCGATACCACCCTGTCCAAGGGACGCTTGAGCACGCTCAACGTCTGTGCCAACACACTGGCCTTCAATGGTCCTGCGTGGGTCGGGGTATCGTCGATGCCCCTGCTTTACACGCTGTCTGGAGAACTGGCTCCACTGTCGATTCTCGCTGCGTACTTCTTCCCGATGATGGTGATCGCCTTCAGCCTTGTGTACCTGGTTCGAAGGGCGCCTGCAGCAGGTGGCGTGTTTGTGTTCAGCAAACGCTATCTGACACCAGGAGCGGCCACCATTCTTGGCTGGACGTACGTGATCATGTGCTTCAGCGTGACCGCGATGTGCGCGCTAGTCGGGGCGCAATACGCACAAAGCCTCCTCGGCCTTGATGGTTCAGCTCATACCGGGCAGGTCGTGGCCAGCACGATGCTCCTCGTATTCATGGTGCTGAATCTGAGGGGTGTTGAGGCTACTGCCAAAGTTGCCATCTGCTTGCTGGCCCTCGAACTCGCAGTGCTCTTGGGGCTGGGTTTGGCAGGCATCATCCATCCACAAGTACCCAGTGCAGGCGTGCTGAGCTCCTACCTGCCCTCGTCACTGGACAGCTTCTGGACGGCCATTGGCCCAGGCATGTTATTTGGGATGTGGATGCTCGCGCAGTTCGACTCTTCGATCAATTTCATTGAAGAGGCCAAAACCCCCGTGAGAACCATCCAGCGGTCATTCTTGCTGACGCTGACTGCAATGCTGGTGATCTACTCGATGGCAGCTATCGGCTGGAAAATGGCAGTCCCTGCCAGCACCCTCGCCGGCATGTTCGCCGACAGCGCACAAGCAATCGGCAGCATTGCACAGCTATACCTGCCCTCCTGGCTGCTTTGGTTACCGACCCTGGTAATCATCACGTCAGCTTGCAACTGTTTGAACATCTCGCTGAATGCTGGGGTTCGCGCAGGCTATCGCATGAGTCGCGATGGCGAGTTGCCGGCGGCGCTGGAGAAGTTAAACCCGAGGCGGGTTCCTGCGCGACTGACCGTGATTGGCACTGTCTGTGGGTTGGCAATGATCTGGGCGAAACCGGTGAGCGACTTGCAGTGGTACTACGATGTGGTGTCGATCACCATGATGATCTCCTATGGCACGATGATCCTCTGCTTCATCTTCGCGGTCTTCCGCGAGCAGCCGCTTGGTAAAGCCTTCGCAATGTCCGGCTTGCCAGCCTTGGCGCTGCTGACTCTCGCCTACATCGCCTACACCGCAGGCGCCCAACCTGCGGACCCTGCCTATCTCTATCACGCCTGGTACTGCGGCATCGTCATCATCGCCAGCGGTGCGGTCGTGCTCACTTACAACCGACTGCGCCGAAAGGCGCCTTCACAAAGGATCGTTTCCCCATGACCATGTGGCCTGATCGAAAACGTTTCGCTGTAACCCTGAGCTTTGACCTGGATGCTGAAACGGCATGGGAATCGTCCAGCCTGGATGGGCGCCGGCTGACCTTGCGCTCGATGGGCGCCTATGGCCGTCGCGTGGGTGTACCCCGCATTCTCGAGCTACTTGCGAAGTACGACGTCCGTGCCCAGTTCTACATCCCGGCCTTGATCGCCGAGATGGACCCAAATGTCGTTCGCGCAATCGCAGAAGCCGGGCATGGCATTGGCTGTCATGGGTATTTCCACGAACGCGTCGACGAACAAACACCAGAGCAGAACCTGCGCATCCTCCGCGATAGCAAAGCAGTGCTAGAGCGGACCATTGGACGCGAGGTGAATCACTATCGTGCTCCGGTTTGGGAAATCACGCCGGATGTCATCAGCTCACTGGTCGAGCTCGGGTTCAGAACCGATAGCAGCCTGATGGGTGATGACCGTCCCTATCTGGTAGGCGGCGAGCCAGGGCAACTTCTAGAGTTGCCGGTCAGTTGGGCGTTGGATGACTGGGAACAATTTGCCTACTCCGCGGAGCCTGCCGTGGGGGGCGTGATCGAGGCGCCGGACAAGGTCTTGAGTCTCTGGACCGCAGAGATAGAAGGCATGCACGCGTATGGCGGCCATTTCATTCTCACCATGCATCCACAGCTGATTGGCAGGCCATCAAGGCTCCTGATGTTGGAGCGCCTGATCCAATGCATTCAACAGCATGACGACGCCTGGTGGTGCACGCCTGACGACGTGTACGAACAGGTGCGCAAGGGCGCGCTGGATCTGCCCGTTCACCCCTACTGAGAGGTTTCCCATGAATGTTCTCGTGACAGGGTCCAAGGGCTTCCTCGGACAAGAAGTCGTGCGTCAGCTTCTAAGGCAAGGTCACCGCGTGACTGGCTATGATCGCAGCCTGACCTGTGCAATCGAAGCTGCTGACTACCAATATCGCCAGGGCGATCTGATCGACCTGGCCAGTCTGCTGGAAACCTTCCAGACCCAGAAGTTTGATGCTGTCATCCATACGGCAGCAATCTCCCACCCTGTTGATTCGCGGCGCATTCCTCTTCAGACCGTTTTGACCAACGCGCTGGGCACTACTCACGTGCTGGAAGCCGCACGCCTGAGCGGAACACCGCGAGTCGTGAACCTCAGTTCCGAATGTGCCTACGGCAATAACCAAGCACTCGGCGTGATCGACGAGTCGGTGCCGCTACAACCAACCACCCCCTACGGCTGCACCAAGGTATTCACCGAAAAGCTTGGCCAGGTCTACACCGACCTCTACCAGGTCAGTGTTGTTTCACTGCGCCCGGGCTGGATCTACGGGCCAGGCCAATTCATGCAGTGCTATCTCAAGGACTTGCTACGTGCAGCCATCGATGGAAAGCCACTCGCTGAAACCGCTGGCGGTGATTACCGCCTGCAATACGTGCACGTTACGGACGTAGCAGCGGCCTGCCTACTGGCGGCGACCGTTGAAGATGGTCGATTGACTCAGCGCGTGTTCAACGTCACCGCCGGCGAGCAGGAGAGCTATTCCTCAGTTGCCGAGCGCGTGCGCGCTCTATATCCGGCAGCGGACATTGCCATCGGCCCCGGCACGATTGACGTCCTCGATGAGAACGCCCGGTTCGACATCACCGCAGCACGTGAACAGCTCGCTTACCACCCTGAGTTTCTGTTAAGCGACGGCTTGGTGACCTACGCACGCTGGCTCGAAAACCACCCCTACTGATCGGGAACCGCTTCATGAAAACCTACCTTGTGACAGGCGCCGCCAATGGTATCGGCCGCGCTATCGCCCTCGCCTTGGCTGAAACTGGCGACACGGCAGTGCTGAATGATCTGAGCTTCAGCCATGAGCTTGAATCGCTGGTCCAGGAACTGGAATCCAAAGGTGTCACAACTCGTATTGCGTTGGGTGACGTCTCGTCGCCGACGACGGTGAAACACGCCTTCAGCGGATTGGAACGACTGGATGTGCTGGTAAACAATGCTGGCATCCTGAGCGAAGCGCCGATCACCCAGATGGCGTTCGAGCAATGGGACCTGATGATACGCGTGCATCTGTACGGCACCTTCCTGTTCGCGCAGGAAGCCGCTCGACTCATGACCCGACAAGGCAGTGGCGCCATCATCAATATTGCCTCTGACCTTGGCCAGCTGGGCTGCGCCAATCTGTGTCACTACTGCGCAGCAAAAGGTGGGATTATCGCTTTCACCAAATCGCTAGCCAGAGAACTCGCGCCCCATGCCGTGAGAGTGAACGCGGTGGCACCTGGTGGCACACTTACACCAATGGTCGAGCGACTTGGGCCGGCCTACGTGAAAGAAGAAGCGGCACGATATCCACTCCAGCGCCTCGGGACCGCAGACGAGATCGCTCATACAGTGGTGTTCCTTTCCTCCGAGAAAGCCAGCTTCACCACAGGCCAGGTACTGGGCGTGAACGGCGGCGGCGTGATGAACGGGTAAGGTCTGCTCATCAGCCCTGCTATCTCGGTAGCAGGGCTTCAAAAAGCCCACACGACTAGAGGTGGTCATGCTTGGAAATCTAAATGACGTGGATCTGCGGATGCTCCGCACGTTCTGCACGATTGTTGAAGCTGGGGGGTTCACTGCAGCCCAGACCCGTTTGAACATGAGTCTGCCGCGGCTGAGTGTCGTGATCCGCGACCTCGAGATTCGTGTGGGTTACTCGTTGTGCAAACGGGGAAAGTCCGGCTTTCAGCTCACAGAAGAAGGTTTGGCCACCTACAGCGCTGCCCAGGAACTCTTTGCCGATATTGAACGCTTTCGACAAAGAACAGTGGAGGTGAACGGCCGTAGCCAGGAACACCTTCAGCTGGGTACCGTAGACAGCTTGGCAACAATGCCGGAGAGCCCTCTTCCGAATGCAATTGCCCGTTTTCGCAAAAACCACCCAAGGATTCGCCTGCAGCTGCATGTGATGCGTCCCGATGAATTGGAGCAAGCAGTGCTGGAAGAACGCCTGCATTTGGCGATGGGGGCCTTTCACCATCGGCTCTCAGGCCTGGACTACAGACCGCTGTTCAACGAGGAGCAGAACCTCTACTGCAGCAGTGATCATCCGTTCTTTGAACGAGCAGATGAAACACTCTCCATCGAAGAGATCAGTGCTTCCGACTATGTGGATCGCGGCTACGTCGCAGAAAACCGCCGGCCTTACGAACTGCGCTTCAACAACATGATCAGTGCCTTCTCGATGGAGGCCATCGCACTGCTGGTTTTCTCGGGGACGTACATCGGCTACCTCCCATCCCATTATGCGAAAACCTGGGTCGAACAAGGGCGTCTGCGAGCGATTCTTCCGGATCGGCTCGCCTACACTTCAGCGTTTCACTGCATCACTCGGCAAGGCATGGACTTGCAGACAGGCTTGGCCAGCTTCCTCAACATACTCACAAGCGTCAATCAGCTATCTGCGAGTGAACCTCCGATGCCGGCAAGCACCTGACTGATCAGTGGAGGGTGCGACGAACGCTGCCCCCATTGATCCCGCGGGATATTCCCGATTCAGTTGCGGTAGTCGGGAGCGACTCGGTCTAGCATGCGCAGCAAGGCCTTCCAGGCCAGGGTAGCCGCATCGGGATCTGACAACTCACCCTCTTTCAGCTCGCGCTGCGGCTCATTGAATTGTCGCTCTGTATGGGCGCAAATTTCATGGCTAGGCAACAGCAACTGACCAGCCTGCTGGGCCGCGAGCTGTATCTCACAGGCTTTTTCCAGGTAGTACATCCTGATGAACGCTTCCCCCACGGTGCGTCCTCCCGTCAGTAGGCCGTGGTTACGCAAGATCATCACGTTCTTGTCTTCCAGATCCGCGACCAGACGTTGTTGCTCATCGAGATCCAAGGCAACTCCTTCATAGTGGTGATAGGCGACCTCGCCGTAGAACTCCATGGACATCTGATTCACGGGCAGTAAACCGCACTCCAGCGCAGCAACCGCACAGCCGGCGCGAGTGTGGGTATGCAGTACGCATTGAAGATCATGGCGCGCACGGTGGATAGCACTGTGGATGACAAAACCGGCTGGGTTGACTGCGTAAGGCGTATCGCCAACGGGCGCCCCATCCAGGTCGATCTTGACCAAATTGGAGGCCGTGATTTCATCGAACATCAGTCCGTAGGGATTGATCAGGAAATGATGCTCTGGACCAGGTATACGCACCGAGATGTGGGTAAAGATCAAATCAGTCATGCGGAAATGCGCGATTAGTCGGAAGCAGGCGGCTAGCTCTTCGCGCAGCACGTGTTCGGTTGGGGTCATGCATTTCGCTCCAATACTGATGTGAGGCTCTGGCTTGGTCGCTCTGTGTCCTCTCCAGCCATCAGCGACGTTAGTGGTCTACGCCGTCTGAAAAGCGAGTCACCTCTTCTCGAGGTAGTCGAGTGGGCACTGATCCTTAGGTTCAGTATGGGTGAATGAAAACTAGCAACAATCGAATTAATTTCGCTAGTGATGTAGTGTTAGTTTCACCAATTGCTCATTTTCTCCACGTGCGGGGCTTTATGCACTTCCCATCAATGACGGCGCTTCGTGCACTGGATGCGGTGGCACGACTCGGAAGCATCTCAAGTGCAGCTGACGAGCTCAGCCTCACGCGAAGTGCGGTCAGCCACCGCATCAGCACGCTTGAGGAACAGCTGGGGTTCGCGCTGACTGAACGAGTTGGCCGAGGCATCCGGCTAACGTTTCGAGGGGAGCAGTTCGCCCGGGAGGTGCAGCAGATCCTTGAGCGCGTTCAACTAGCCGCAGCAGGACAGCATGGGCAACAGATCGCGGGGCGCCTGTGCGTCAGTTGCAACACCGGTTTTGCCAGCGCCTGGCTGTGCCAGCACATCAATGAGTTCATGACGCTCTATCCTCAGGTTCAATTCCACCTGATCTCCCCACGAACCCCGGCCGATACCAGTTCGAGCGAAGCGGATATCTTCATTTCCTACGGCACGGGTGATTGGCCGAATCTGCAGGTAACGCCGCTGGTGGACCTGCATTATTTTCCGGTGTTGAGCCCTCAACTGCTCTATGCCAACGGCGGTCTCAGGCATACCGATGAGTTACTGAACTACACGCTGCTGCACATGAACGACTACACGGATTGGCGGGTATGGCTGGGGGCAGCAGGCCGCAACCAAGTTGATTCCTCCTCCGGAATTTTGTTCTCCGACGCCCCCTGTGCTCTGGCCGCCTGCTTAGCAAGCCAAGGCGTCGCGATGGGCGATAACTTGCTTAGCAGCGATGCACTGAGGCGTGGTCTCTTGGTGAGCCCGTTCGAGATCAGCACGCGCTCAAACCGGGCGTACTTTCTGGTCTGCCATCCAGCTAAGGCAGACCGCCCTATCATCAAGGCGTTCAGCGATTGGCTGGTTGAAACACTCGCTCAGACAACCTGACTCCGGTCCTTGAGCCGAACCAGCTCGAAGCTGGCCTATCTGCGCCAGTTGCATTAGCAATTTCAGATCCCCACGAGATCTCTATTCGGACGAAAAGCCGAGCCACAGACGCCGCTGCGCTCAAGGTGCTAGCCTGGCGCTGTACCTGTTGTCGCTGGTAATCGCCTTGGACGCCCTCCTGGTACTGCGCTGGTCAACCCGCGCTGAGGTTTCAGCGAAGATTGTCCGGGGCAATGTTGTACAACCGAAGCGCGTGCGCCATGACCTTGCTGAAGACTGGCGCAGAAACCAGACCACCGAAAAAGCCGTGCTTCGTAGGGTTGTCGATCATGACAACCACAACAAACTTCGGCTCGTCAGCAGGCGCGAACCCGGCGAACATCGCCCGGTACGAATTGCTCTGGTAGCCCTTACTGGTAGCGCTGGGCTTTCTGGCCGTGCCACTCTTGCCCCCGACGTGATAGCCCTGCACCTTGGCACGGTAAATACCTCTAGGTGCTTCGACGACCTGTACCAACATGTGCTTGAGTGCATCGGCCACTTCCGCAGGCATCACTTGGGTAGCCACCGGCGGTTTCAACACCCGCAACAGCGACACCGGCACCTGCCTGCCGCTGTTAACCAAAGTCGCATAGGCCTTGGCCAGCTGAACGGCCGTGACAGAAACGCCGTAGCCGTAAGACAGCGCCGCCGTTTCGGTGGGCCGCCACTGGCGACGGCTGGGCAGCACCCCTGAACGTTCTCCTGGAAATCCCAACCCGGTCGCCTCCCCCAGGCCGACCCGCTGCAGCAGATCGTGAATCGTCTCGCCGCCGACATCGAACGCCACCTGGCTGATCGCAACGTTACTGGAGCGTACCAGGATCCCGGTCATGTCAAGCCGCTCACCCGCGGTGCGAGAGGCATCGCGAATGGTGAACTTGCCAACCTTCAAGCTGCCCGATTTCACCAACACGGTGTCGGAAGCTTTCCAGCGCCCGGTTTGCAGCGCCGCTGCAACTGAAAAGGGCTTGATCGTCGAAGCAGGCTCGAACACATCTACCAGCGCCCGATTTCTCATTGCTGCGGGGCTGGCATGGGCGCGGTTATTCGGGTTGTAGGTCGGATAGTTGGCCAGTGCCAGCAACTCCCCAGTCTCAACATCGAGAATGACGACGCTGCCGGCGTCGGCGCCATTGTCGACCACGGCCTTTTCCAGCTCGTGGCTGGCGAAGTACTGCAGCCGCATATCCAGGGACAACGCCAGACCCTGCCCGGGCCTTACCGGCGAGGTTACGCCCAGGTCTTGGATCACCTGCCCTCTGCGGTCCTTGATAACCTGCTGCTTGCCGCTGACACCACGCAGGGACTGATCGTATGCGAGCTCCAGGCCTTCACTGCCCTTGTTGTCGATATCGGTAAAACCTACTACATGCGCGGCGATGGCGCCGGCAGGATAAAAGCGTCGCGACTCTTCGAGGCTATAGATGCCCTTGATGTGCTGTTGCTGAACCACCTGCAAAACCTGTCCGGCCTGCTCGGGGGAAAGGCGCCTACGCAGGTAGAAAAACGCCTTGCGCAGGTTATGGGACAAGCGTGTTTCCAATTCGGCTGGTGGCATTTCCAACGCCTGGGCGAGCACCGGCCATTTAGGCTTTTCGGTGGCCAGTTCACGCATGTCAGCCCATAGGCTCACCATCGGGGTGCTGACCGCCAAGGGTTGTCCGGCCCGGTCTGTAATCACCCCGCGCGGCGCAGGTTCAGACCAGTACCGTAGGCTTCGCGCATCGCCCTGTTGGCGAAGGAAGGCTTTATCGACGACCTGCAATTCGATAATTCGCCAGCACAGGACCAACGCCAGGATCAGCACAAGGCAAACGACGAACCTGAACCGCCACGGATAACCCGGCGGAGCTGCGTCAGCAGAAGACATGGCCATACTCACTTGCAACGGTTAATCAGTGCGGCAACCAGGCAGGCGGATCAATATCGAGCCCTTTCAGTACTTGCGCATTAATACTGCCGGTCACTGGCAATGCCTGTTCCATTTGCAATAGGTAGATGGCCTCTTGGGTTTCGCTGCCAAACAGCCCATCGATCTCACCGTGATAATAATTGCGCCCGAACAGAGCGACTTGTAGCTCGGCAATCAACTGTTTGCCGAGCGGTGTGAAAATGCTGCCTTGCGGTATATCTTGCGGCTGTGCAGACGCAGGCTCCAACGTACTGACAAACATCACAAGGCCCACTGCTGCCACAACTTTCCTGCCCTTCATGAGTGTGAACATCACCTTTTCAGAGAGTGAGCGATTAAAAAGCTGTTAGCTATTTGTCGGGCATTGTCCGCACCCCTATACTATAAATCAATTAACTATCAAGATATCTGATATGAACACAACTGATATCGACGCTGTCGACCTGAATTTGCTCAGGGTATTTGTCGCCCTGATCGAGGAAGGCGGCGCCAGTCGCGCGGCCATTCGCCTGGGCGTTACTCAACCTGCGGTCAGTGCAGCACTTGCCCGTTTGCGGGAAATATATGCCGACCCGTTGTTCGAGCGTACCGGCCGAGGCCTGCGCCCGACCATGCGTGCAAATGAACTGGCGCCGTTGATTGGCGAAGCGCTCAATTGCTGCCGGCAAGCGCTCGCGCTTTCCGTAGGCGGCAAAGACATCAAGGGCAGGACGATCACCATCGGCTTGTCCGATGACAGTGAAATCGCCCTGGGCCAAAGCCTGGTTTCGCAGATCGACGAGCACCTGCACGGTTTGCGCATCATTTTTCGGCAAACCCACAGTGGCTTGGTCCAGGACATGTTGATGCGCCATCAGATAGATATCGCCGTTTCTGCCGGTGGGCTATCTTCGCCGTTGATTGCGCGGCAACGCCTGGGACGGGGCAATTACCTGTGCATTGCCGATGCGAATAACGACATACCGACGACCGCTGAAGACTACGCCCAACGGCCCCACCTGCTGGTGTCGTCGGGCGGCTTCGTCGGCATCGTCGACGAAGGTTTGAATGCTGCCGGATACAAGCGCAGCATTCGCGCCTCGACCTCGCATTTCGCCGCAGTGCCGTTTCTGCTGGTAGGTTCGAAACTGATCACCACGGTGCCTACCCACGCGGCGCAGGCCATGGAACGCGTCAGCACGCTGCAAACCTTCCCCTGCCCTGTGCCCCTGCCCTCCTACGACCTGGAGATCGGCACACGGGTAGGCAGCAAGCACGACAACACGCTGCAAACGGTCAAGGCACTGATCATCGAGCTGGTAGAGAATTCCTTCTGCCTGTCCTGACGCTTGTGTCTGCATCGCCTCGGCTTGCGCGTGCATCGAGCGCCAGCTGAACGCACTTGAGGGCAAGCACTGTAGTCGGGTCAACCATCGCTACCCGGTGCCTGCCCAGCGGGAACGCATCCGCATGCGCAAGCACCAGGGGCAGCTCCGTGCAGCCCAGTATCAATACCCCGGCACCCAGCTCGCACAGGTGCTCCGCCACTACCAGCAACTGCTCCTTGCAGATGCCATCGGTAAAACCTGCCTTGATACCGCGAGGCCCATAAATGGCCTCCATCACCAGCGCTTGGTATTCATGGCCAGGCGTGATGATGTTCAAACCAGCGGACCTGGCAGCCTCATGGTAGACACGGCTTTGCACCGTACCCGAGGTGGCGAGCAACCCCAATGGCGTGCTTGCCCCATGCTGCAAGACGATGGACGCGATCGTCTCGTGGAGCATGTTGATGATCGGGACATCCAGATGCTGCTGAATACGCGCAATAAAAGCATGCGCGGTGTTGCACGGGATAGCGATGGCATCGGCACCGGCGTCAGCCAGCCGCTGGCAGGTGGCATAGAGCGCAATGGTCGGGTCCGTTTCAGCCCGGAGCAGGTTGGCGGTGCGGTCCGGGATCTGTGGGTTGTGCTCGACCACCATCTTGATATGGTCCTGGTCCTTGCCTGCAGGCGTATTGGCCACGACCTTGTCCATGAAATCCACCGTGGCTGCGGGCCCGACACCCCCGACGACCCCCAGCTTGAACGGCGCTGCTGCGTGCGAGTGCTGCTCGCTGGCAGCGAAATCGGCATAGATTTCGTTGCTGTCGAGCATGGCAATACCACTGCGTTGCAAAGCCACGCACACCAGCGCAAGTTCGGTCATGCCTGGCACGATGACCGCCGCACCTTGCGCCTGCAACGCGGCGGACAACCGCTGAACGGTTTCGAGTGACCCGCCTTCGAGCCCTCCCTCCTTGATCCCACCGGCACCGTACACCGCCTCCATGAGTGCCGCCTGCTCGGGGGCTGACGGGTAGATGAGGGTATGGCTGCCCAGATAGCGCTCGAACAACCCAGACTCACGCACCATATCCGACGTCAGTACCCCCAGGGCCGTCCCGGAGGCATAGCGGCCATCAATATGCCGCTTCACAGCTTCCATCATGTCGAGGATGCGCAGGCTCAATTGCGCCTGAACTTCGTCCAGGAACGTGTGGCTGGCGAAACAAGGCAACATCACCCGCTCGATACCGCGCGCCTCGAATACCTTGCACATCTCATAGACGTAAAACTTGCGGGACGCGATGTTGACCCCTTTGTTGAGCGGCAACGCGGCATCGTCGAAGGCCTGCTGCTCCAGTAGTAGGTGGCAGTGAAACTGCTCCGCAAGCACCTGCCGTGATCTGGTCAACTTGAAGAACAAGTCCGCACATGCCAGCGCCCCAAGCCCGCCGATCACCCCGATCTTCTGCACCGTGACATCACCACCCGCTTGCATCTTTATTTTCATGACCTTGGCCTGTTGGATATTAACCACGGACAAGCCACTCACGGCGCGAACCCTGAGTGGCTTAGCCTGATTCAAAGCGACTCGCAGACCTGGCCCTGTACCGGCACCGATAAGTCTTCCTTGATGAGCCGAGCGGGCAGCGCCAGGATCAACGTCGTGGCCCCCACGACCAGCAGGCCGGCGAACAGGTACAGGCCGATGTCCAGGCTACCGGTATTGGCTTTGACCAGGCCTAGCACCGTAGGGCTGGTGAAGCCGCCAAACAGCGCCAGGGAGTTGATCAGCGCGATGCCGCCAGCAGCCGATTCGCGGCCCAGGTAACGGGTGGGGATGGTCCAGAATAATGGCATCGAGGCATACAGGCCCACCGCCGCCACGCTCAAGGTACCCAGGCCCAGCACCAGGTTGCCCGGTACGAAGGTGCAGGTGATCAGGGCACAGGCGGCCACCACCATGCAGGTTGCCAGGTGCCATCTGCGCTCGCCCACGGCATCGGAGTGCCTACCGATCACAATCATCCCCACAGCACTGGCCATGTAAGGCACAGCCGTCAGCAGGCCGATATGGAAAGGATCTGAAACGCCGTAGCTTTTGATCATCCCCGGAAGCCAGAAACCGAGAATGTAAAGCCCGGCCATCACCGAGAAATACACCAGTGCGAGCGCATAGATGCGTGGGTCGCGTACTACCGCACCAAGCCTGTGGCTTTCGCTGCTGGCGGGTGTACCGACTTCCAGCGCGATGCGCTTGCGCTCATCGCTGCTCAGCCATTTGGCTTGCTCGGGGCGGTCGATCAACATGAAGCCGGCGAGGATGCCCAGGATGACAGCTGGCGCCCCTTCCAGCAGGAACATCCACTGCCAGCCACTAAACCCACTGACACCCTCCATGGCACGAATGATCCAGCCTGAAACCGGCCCGCCAATGATGCCCGCGAGGGCAATTGCCGACATGAACACGGCGATCACACTGCCGCGCATGCGCACAGGGAACCAATACGTCAGGTAGAGGATGATCCCCGGGAAAAAACCGGCTTCGAACACCCCCAACAAAAAACGCGCAATGTAAAACTGCAGCGGCGTCTGCACGAACATCATGCAGGACGACACGATCCCCCAGGAAATCATGATGCGCATGATGGTCTTGCGCGCACCGATCCGGGTCAGGAGCAGGTTGCTGGGCACCTCAAACAGTACATAACCAATGAAGAACACGCCGGCACCGAGGCCGTAAACGGCATCGCTGAGATTCAGGTCCTGCTGCATGCGCAACGCCGCAAACCCGATATTGACCCGATCTAGGTAGGAGACGATATAACTGACAAACAACAAGGGCAATATTTTCCAGGCAATCTTCCTGTACAACATGAGCGAATCATTATTCATTTCTGACAAGCCTCAAATATTTTTCTTATTGATCCAGGGCTACGTGAAACACAGGTATTGCAAGACGACATCAAATAACCGATGCACGCCAGACTGAACAAACGCCTGGCATCAGGAAGATGCCAGGGCAGGTAAAGACAGCGTTACGTTATCGCTGAAACTTCACCGAGGCTTTCGCCCGCTCATCAACTATCAAGGTGAAGACATCAGGGCGTGAATAATGGCCGACCACATCAAAGTCATAACGCGCCTTAACCAGATCCGCCGAGTCGATCTGGGCCACCAGCAAGCCAGAGCCGTGCTTCAATGGGCCCGCGATGACCTCGCCCATGGGGCCGATGATGACGCTGTTACCCTGCATCAGTAGACGGTCGTCATCCCAGTGCGGCAGGCTCACCCCCAAGTCGCGCGGTGACGGCTGGTACTGGCAGGCACTGACCACGAAGCACCGCCCCTCATGAGCGATATGGCGCATGGATATCTGCCAGTTATCGCGCTCATCCACCGTCGGCGCACACCAGACCTCGATGCCTTTGGCGTACATCGCCGTGCGCAGCAGTGGCATGTGGTTTTCCCAACAGATCGCTGCCCCGATCTTGCCCACTGGGGTATCGATCACGGGAATAGTAGAGCCATCGCCCTGGCCCCAGATCAGGCGCTCGCTGCCGGTGGGCATCAGCTTGCGGTGGTTCGCCACCAGGCCTTCTTCCGGTGAGAAGAACAGCGCAGAGCAGAACAGGGAACTGCCAGCGCGTTCGATGACGCCAACCACCAATTGCGCGCCGGTACGTTGGGCCAAGCCTTCGAGCTCCGCTGTTTCAGCACCGGGAACATCAATGGCATTGGCAAAATAATGCCGAAAGGCTTCTCGGCCTTCAGGCAGGCGATATCCCATATACGTACCAAAGATTTCGCCCTTGGGGTAACCGCCCAACAAAGCTTCCGGCATCACCACCAGCTGGGCGCCGGCCTCCTTTATTTCAGACTCGTAGGCAAGAATCGCCTCCAGGGTTTTCTGTTTGCCGTCCGGGTGCGAACCCATTTGCAGTGCAGCAACAGTAGAAATAGTCATACGTTGTTATTCTCAGGTGATGGAAGGTTGATGAATACTCCTCCCCGCCTCGATATAGAGCAACGCGCAAAAAAGCACATCTGATATCAACTTATTTTATATCATGCCGCACTTTTCGCTCGGATTTCAACACCAACTGAAACATCACGACATCAATTGAAATTATATCAGATATTTAAAAAACCCCATTGCCGTATAATTCATTGACCGTAAAATAATCGAAATCCGAGGAAGCGAGAGCTGATTAAGCGGTAATGGTTTATTGATGACATACCCCACCCACCTATCGGACCGGGAAGCCAGTAACAGAATTGTAAGAACCCGCATTATCGCCAGCGCCCTTCTGGTACTGGCCTTGACAATTGCATTGGTCTGCCGATTGTTCTTCTTGCAAGTCACTCAACATGATCTACACGTTGCTGTTGCAGAAAAGAACCGCATCCATATCCGGCCACTGCCTGCCGCACGGGGCATTATCTATGACCGGAACAAAGTGGTGCTGGCCGACAATATTCCTATCTTCAACTTGTCTATCCTCCGCGAAAGCGCAGGCAATGTGCAGGCGGTCGTCAAAAAGCTCGGCCAGGTCCTTGCGCTGAACACCGAGCAAATGAACAAGATGGACAGGGCTCTGCATCGCCCGCGCAGAGCCTTCGAGCCCGTCATCCTGATGTCGGACCTCACTGAAACACAAATTGCACGGGTCGCGGTGAACCAATTTCAGTTACCAGGCGTGGAGGTTCAAGCGCAGTTCTCCAGGGTTTATCCGTTGGGTGAGCACTTTGCGCACTCGGTCGGTTATGTGGGGCGCATCAACGAAAAAGAGTTCAAGCACCTCGATCACGCTAAGTACCTGCGCACGCAACTGATCGGAAAAACCGGCATCGAGCGGTTTTATGAGAATGTTCTGCATGGCGAGATGGGTTTCGAAACAGTAGAAACCAATGCTCAAGGCAAGGTCATGCGTGTGCTGGGCCGTCACAACCCCGTGCCGGGCCAGGACATCGTGCTGACGCTCGATGTGGCACTGCAGGCCGCTGCCGAGCAGGCATTGGGAGACCGGCGTGGCGCGTTGGTTGCACTGGCCCCCGACACAGGGGAAGTCTTGGCCATGGTCAGCCGGCCAAGCTTCGACCCCAACCCGTTCGTCAAAGGCATCACGGCCCGCGACTATGCGACCTTGCGCGACTCAGCCGATATGCCGCTGTTCAACCGCGTGCTTCGCGGGCTCTACCCGCCTGGTTCAACGATCAAACCCATGGTCGTGGTTGCAGGTCTGGACAGTGGCGTGATTACCCCAAGCCAACGGGTATTCGACCGTGGCTACTACGAACTGCCCAATTACAATCACAAGTACCGCAACTGGAATCGGGCGGGAGACGGCTGGGTCGACATGTACGACGCCATCATGCGCTCCAATGACACCTACTTCTACGACTTGGCGCACAAGCTAGGTATTGAACGGTTGGACACCTACCTCAGTGAGTTTGGCCTCGGGCAGAAGATCTCAATTGATCTGTTCGAAGAGTCCCCTGGGCTGATGCCATCCCCCGCATGGAAACGCGCAACCCGCCGTCAAGCATGGTACCCGGCGAAACGCTGATACTGGGCATCGGACAGGGCTATATGCAGATGACGCCCCTGCAAATGGCGCAGGCCACCAGCCTGATTGCCAGCAAAGGCATCTGGCACCGCCCACATCTGGCGCGCTCAATTGGAGGCGAGAAGCCAGGCGATCCCCATCCGTTTCCCAATATCACCCTCAAGGATCCGAGGGTCTGGGACGAGGTTGTAAAGAGCATGGAAATGGTCATGCACAACCCTCGAGGAGTCGGGCGCCGGGCGGCCCAAGGTGCGCACTATCGAATAGCCGGAAAGAGCGGGACAGCACAGGTCATCGCGATCAAGCAGGGTGAACGATACAACCGCAACAAGACCCAGGAACGCCACCGGGACAACGCGCTTTTTGTCGGCTTTGCCCCCGCGCAACGTCCGGCCATCGTGGTCGCGGTCATGATTGAAAACGGAGAAGCCGGGGCCAGAGTGGCGGGGCCGGTGGTGCGCAAGGTCATGGACGCCTGGCTATTGGATGCGAACGGGCAACTTAAGCCGAAATTTACCGTCCCGAATACCCTGCAAAACGCCTCGATACCCAATGCGATAGGTGCCGACGCACGCACTGGAATCCTCTGAAGCCTGTACACGGGAATCGAACATTGTATATAAGGAGCGATGCATGCGGCTTTTAAAAGCCCTTGGCTGGTGTACGTTGGCAATCACCAGCGTGATACTGCTGGGCGCAAGCAGTACGTATCTTTACCTCAGCCCACAGTTGCCCGATGTAGCAACCCTCAAGGACGTGCAACTGCAAGAGCCACTGCAAGTAGTGAGCGCCGACGGAAGACTGATCGCCGAATTTGGAGAAATACGTCGAATCCCCCTGCCCTACTCGCAGATTCCCAGCGACTTCCTGGCCGCTTTCATGGCCGCAGAAGATGCCAACTTCTACCACCACCCTGGCGTCGACCCTACAGGCCTGATGCGTGCGGCTTTAGCCTTGGTCATGAGCGGCCATGTACGCTCCGGGGGAAGCACCATCACCATGCAGGTGGCAAAGAACTTCTTCTTGAGTAAAGAACGGACATTCTCTCGCAAACTGACCGAGATACTGCTGGCCTTGAAAATAGAACGGGCCTTATCAAAAGATGAAATTTTCAACCTGTACGTCAACAAGATCTACCTGGGCAAGCGGGCTTATGGCATCGCTGCAGCCGCTCAGATCTATTACGGAAAGCCGGTATCGCAACTGACGCTGGCACAGACCGCAATGATCGCGGGTTTGCCAAAGGCACCCTCACGGTTCAACCCCATCAACAACCCCACAAGGGCCAAGCAGCGCCGAGACTGGATTCTGGGCCGGATGCTCGCGCTGGGTAGCATCGATGACGCTCGTTACCACGCAGCGCTGGAAGAGCCCATCACAGCCCGCTATCACGCGCCTGAAACCGAAGTCCTTGCGCCTTACATCGCTGAAATGGCCAGGGCGCAGATGTTCGATCGTTTCGGGGATCAAGCCTACACGCAAGGCTTTCGCGTGGTGACAACCGTCTCCAGCAAGTTGCAGCAGGCCGCTAACGATGCGTTACAAAATGGTTTGAAAACCTATGACAAGCGCCATGGCTATCGCGGCCCCGAAGGCCATTTCCCAGGCAACCTGAGCCAGGCATGGCTGGAAGGATTGAAAGCGTATCCCGTGCTTGGGGGGTTGAAAGCCGTAGCCGTCACTAAGGTCTTCGACAACCGCATCATGGTGGTCGACCAGACCGGTCAGCAACGCCCAGTCGCTTGGCAGACCATGGCATGGGCGCGCCCATTCATTAACCACAGTGCATTAGGGCCACAACCCCTGCGGCCTGCAGACGTGGTCAGGCCAGGCGACGTCATCAGGGTTGATCAGGAAGACTCCCAGACGCTCAGTTTTAGCCAGGTACCCAAGGTTCAGGGTGCGCTGGTTTCGGTAGCTCCGCAAAATGGCGCGATCCAGGCTCTTGTCGGTGGCTTCGATTTTCACCAGAGCGGTTTCAACCGTGTGGTGCAAGCCAAGCGGCAACCGGGCTCTAGCTTCAAACCTTTCATTTATTGTGCGGCGCTCGACAACGGATACACACCGGCAAGCATCGTCAATGACGCCCCTATCGTGTTGGGCAGCGACTACTCAGGGCCGGCATGGCGCCCACAGAACGAAAACCGCACGTTTCTTGGTCCCATTCGCCTACGTGAAGCGCTCTATCGCTCCAGGAATATGATCTCGATACGCCTTCTGCAGGCCATGGGGATCGACCCGACCATCGACTACATCACGCGTTTCGGATTCGATCCCAAAGACATGCCGCATAACCTCTCCCTCGCCTTGGGCACAGCTTCCGTGACGCCTATGGAAGTTGTCGGCGGCTGGAGTGTCCTCGCCAATGGCGGCTACAAGGTCACGCCGTTCTTCATTGACAGGATCGAAGACCGCATAGGCCGGGTTGTCTTCCAGGCTGCCCCCGCACTGCGCCCAGCGAACAGAATCCAACGCCAGAATCCGTCGCTGAACAGGTGGTAGACAGCCGTACGACTTACTTACTCACAAGCATGCTCCAGGATGTCATCAAACGCGGCACCGGTCGTGCCGCTTCAGCTATGCATCGCCCAGACATCGCGGGGAAAACGGGTACCACGAACGAAGCCAAGGACTCCTGGTTCACGGGCTACAATGGCAATTACGTGACGAGCGTCTGGGCAGGATTCGATCAGCCGCAGAGCCTGGGGCGGAGGGAATGGGGGGTAACCATTGCCCTACCTATCTGGATGGACTTCATGAAGGAGGCACTTGCAGGGACAGCCCCTTACTCGCAGCCTGAGCCCGACGGGATCATAACCCGGCTCATTAATACCGATGACGGTACGGCGGCAACTGCGCACGGGCCGAAGACGGCCTTGGAGGTTTTCAAAGTTGAGAATTCACCGGAAGTGCACTCGATCGGTGTCGACTCTTCTGCGAACGCCGGAGACCAAATCCCACAGGATCTGTTCTGATAGAAGCCACTGAAATGTGGTAGCGAAAATAGAAACTGCCGATGAACCTCGACCTAGGATGAGTCTGGGGCCAAACAACACGCATCAATCAAGGATAGCTACCATCTGGAGCGGCTTAACTTGGCCAGTTTGTTTTCAGGAGAGATCGTTGGGTAGATCGAAAATCGTAGGCGCTTTGCTGCGCATGCCACTTCAAGTAATGAATTACGTGCTAGCGGTGGCAGAACAAGGTTCTGTCTCATCAGCCGCTCTCTGCGTCAATCTGACCGCCTCTGCTTTGGGACGGCAAATTCACCAACTGGAGCATGAGTACCCCATGACCTCAGAGTTCCTTCGAAATTATCGAGAGGTTTTCACTGACCCAGAGTCGGCCTATTCCACGTCTATGCTTAGAGACATCGAGCGTGGTGAAAAAACCGAAGGTGAACACATTCTGGGCTATGTTTTACGAGAGGCCATTACCTACGGCATTCGAAGCCCAGTACCGCGCCCAGTACGGCAGCCATCAACAGGCGTACGAGGATTCGCACGATCCCGCGCTCATCGCCAATGTCGGCGAACTCGGCCTGGATTGTTTGCCAGATCAGATCCATGGACGGGGTCCGGGCCGTTTACACGTTCGGCCTCTGCTGGCGCGTACGCGGATAGGCGTTTTCATGATCTCGATGGGCATGGCCGGGTCTTCCGGAGGCAGTTACAGTGTGTGACTGCGAGCTTGCTGCATCGAACGCTCAAATGGTCACCGTGCAGTATTCGTGGGCAAACCTCTTGTTCGTCTCTGCAATTAACGGTCAGCATCAAGTAGCGCGGGTCGCCGTAGATGTTCTCGACGCGTGCTGTGTGTCCTTAAGGCGTTCGGACCAAATTGACGGAAATCCGCAGCCGCTTCAGTCGACTCCATGTCCCACCACTGGTCGCAAATAGCGAACGGCTGGTTATGCTGACCACTCTCCTATTCTGAGCGCCGCAGAACGCATCCAGGCTGTCGTAGCTTAGTGTCCTATTCCGTCGCTCGCTGTCCCGCCCGCTTCTCGTACGAGCCTTGCTAAATGCTCGACGGATATCGCGCGGTTATAAAAGGTCAGATGACGCCGACATTCCCGCCGGCGTCACCCGAGCAGCGTTGAACCAAGAGTCGAGAGGCTCTGCTGCCTGTGGCCGCTGGCCAGGAGCGTACTATGAACTTCGAAGAACACGACAAGTACGGTATGTACAAGGGACGGCGACAGCGGTCACCATTCTCGATCGTGCATCCTGCTGGGGGTATCGCGGGTATTTTTGGGGGTACATTTCTGCTTTTTGAAGCCAGAAATGCCGTTCCAGAGGCCTTTCCAAAAGTTCTTCGGGGATCCGGACAGTCTCTAGGCATCGTCGGGCGGGTTGTTCATCTAATCATTTCTGCCGCCTCATAGATCATGGAGATCTATTCATTTCCATTGCGTAGATTGCCAAGTTGAGTTCAGACCTCACTCCGACGCTTTTCAAAACGCTGCCAGAAAGTCGGCAGCTCACTCCTAGGCTGCTGAAGGCTTGACCAGACCTCTAGCAGCCGTGATACCGCAATCCTTCGCACATCGACCACCAAGCCAGCCTGAAGCAGCTCATCTCGGCTTGCAAAGAGCGCTTGGCCTAGATCGGCCTCAAGCTCAATCTGCGTGAACGTTACATCGAAAAAGCGTTCGTGCGTCTCTTGAAATTTGTCCTTGTAACGAACCCTCACCAGAAGCACCAGATTGTCATTCAATGCTAGGGCTCCGGGCAGAGCATTGGCACCTGCAAAACGCTTCACCACCTCATCCATGCCATCTGGTGCTTCATCGACCGAATAGAGCTCGCCCGTATAGGCGCCAACCCAGGTAACTAAGGAGTAATAATTTTCAAGGGGAATATATGCGACGGGTAAATCACGGCACTTCTTCTTGTCGTATTCCCTGGCCAGATCAATAGTGCACATTCCGCTGATCACAAGAAAGGGCGCTTGGGTGACCTGCAGTTCTGTCAGCTCCTCACCCGTGTTTTCGATCACCAAGCGCCGAACGTAACTGGACTCGTGTTCATAGCCCTGACGCCAGACCTTCAACGCAGGTTGCTGCAGGCGCTTTTGCAGATTCAGCGTCTGGGTGTCGCCACGTCGCTTGTTTAGCTCGAGGATGCACTTCACATAGGTTTCGTAATTGTCGTTGGTTGACAAAATCCCCGCATCGACCGCTGACGCCTGGATTTTCGAACGTTGAGAAGCCGAAAGCTCACCACCTGATTTTTCGGCCTCACTACGAATGATCAGACCCACCTGATTGTCGATGCCAAGTCCGCCTCCACACAGACCAATGTCTCGACTATCCGGCTTAGCGTCAGACAGGGTGTCGACCGCGTTGTATTTGCCCACCCCCCAGTAGGGCAGCGGTCAAAATCAAATAGATATATCTCATGTTCCCTCAATTTGATCAGCAGATGGGCGCCCCGATCTAGTCGTGACCGCGCCTAGTCTGCATGCAATACCATGCAATATCAAAGTGCCACCAACAAGACACCCCCAGTTCTCATGGCCAGGCTGGCGGCAAAGCTCACGTTTCCATATCTGCTCCGACAGCACTGCAAGGTGTCCGTCCTCTCGAAGCCTCGACACCGCGCACATCGGCGTATGTTGTCGCTTTCCATCAAGAGCAGCCCCTCACCCTCCCCTAGATTAACTCCCGAGCGAGCCCCTGATCGAACCCCAGGGGCAGTGTCTGGAGGAGACCAGCCATGCAATCCGTCGAGCAGTTCAAACACAGCACTTCCATTGCAGATTGGGCCGAGCAGCGCCCGGAACACGCCTTCACCTTGCCCTCGCGGTACTTTTTCGACGAGCAGATCTTCGCTGCCGAACGCGACCGTATCTTCATGAGTGCCTGGCACCTGGCCGGCCATCGCAACGAGTTCGCCGAGCCTGGTCAGTTCGTGGTGTGCGACATGTTCGACCAGAGCGTGGTGGTGGCCTGTGGCAACGATGGCAAGATCAATGCCTTCCACAATGTCTGCCAGCACCGTGGCAATCGCCTGCTGGATGTGCGTCGTGGTAACGACACCCGAGTGCTGCGCTGCGCCTACCACTCCTGGTGCTACGAAATGGACGGCAGCCTGCGCAGTGCGCCACGCAGCGAACGGCTGATAGCCTTCGACAAGCAGCAATTCAACATTCCCAAGGTCCGCGTCGAAGAACTCGGCGGTTTCGTCTACTTCAACTTCGACGCAGACGCGCCGTCGCTGGCGGAGCTGTTCCCAGGTGCCGACGAAGAAATGCGCGCGGTCTTTCCCGACCTTGGCAAGATGCGCCTGATCGAAGAGCAGGACGTGATCGTACCGGCCAACTGGAAGGTGATCATGGACAACTCCATCGAGGGGTACCATTTCAAGTTGTCCGGGCCCTGCCATATCGACCTGGCCAAGCTGATCGACTTCAAGGGCTACCGCCTGACCAAGCGCGACAACTGGTGGACGTACATCGCACCGGCCAACCAGCAGGCCGAGGAAGCCTACGGCGTCAAGCTGAGCGGGCCACGCAACCCCGATGAGCGCTTCTTCAACATCGGGCTGTGGCCGAACAACACCTTCTATACCTTCCCCTTCTCGGCGTTTCTCGGCACGTTCATCATGATCCCGCTGGACGCAGAGCGCTCACTGCTGCGTTTTGGCTACTACAGCCCCCACGAGCAGGTCCCGGAGGTTTCCCACGCCTGCATGAAGTGGATGAACGAGGACCTCGGCCCCGAGGACATCGAGCTCAACATCAGCGTGCAGAAAGGCCTGCGTTCGCTCGGCTACGACCAGGGCCGCTACATGATCGACGCCGAGCGCAGCAACGAAAGCGAGCATTTGGTGCATCACTTCCACAAGCTGGTGTTCGACGGCATCGGCGCAGGCCGCTGACCACTGTCATGGGGGAGCCTTTATGCTCGGGCATGAATACGACTATGTGATCATTGGTGCCGGCTCGGCCGGCTGCGTGCTGGCCAAGCGCTTGGGAGAGAACCCGGCCCTGCGCATCCTGGTGCTGGAGTCCGGCCCGCCGGACGCCAGCTGGACCATCGACATGCCCTCGGCAGTGGGCATCGTGGTAGGCGGCACCCGCTTCAACTGGAGCTACACCAGCGAACCGGAGCCGGGCCTGGACGGCCGACGCATCGGCACACCACGCGGGCGCACCCTGGGCGGCTCGTCGTCGATCAACGGCATGGTCTACATTCGTGGCCATGCCCGCGACTACGACGGCTGGGCTGCACAAGGCTGCGAAGGCTGGAGCTATCGGGAGGTGCTGCCCTACTTCATGCGGGCGCAAAACCATCGGGACGGCGCCAACACCTACCGCGGCGCAACCGGGCTGCTTCACGTCACACCAGGCGATACCTCGCCGCCACTGTGCCAGGCCTTCATCGAGGCCGGCCAGCAAGCCGGCTATGGCGTGAGCAGCGACCTCAATGGCCACCGCCAGGAAGGCTTTGGCCCGGTCGACCGCACCACCCGCGACGGCAAGCGCTGGAGCACCGCGCGCGGCTACCTGGCTGAAGCACTCAAAGGCGGCAACGTCACCATCGCCACCTCGGCGCTGAGCCGGCGGATTCTCTTCGACGGCGAACAAGCCTACGGGGTGGAGTTCGAAATGGACGGCGTGGTGCACCAGGTGCGTGTGCGCCAAGAGGTGCTACTGAGTGCTGGCGCCATCAACTCACCGCAACTGCTGATGCTTTCTGGCGTCGGCCCGGCCCAGCATCTGCGGCGCCTGGGCATCCCCCTGGTACGCGACCTGCCGGGAGTAGGCCAGCGCCTGAACGATCACCCCGATACCGTCGTTCAGTATCGCTGCAAGCAGCCGGTGTCGCTCTACCCCTGGACGCGTGCACCAGGCAAATGGCTGATCGGCGCGCGCTGGTTCGCCAGCCACGATGGCCTGGCGGCGAGCAACCATTTCGAGGCGGGCGCGTTCATTCGCTCGCGGGCCGGGGTGGAGTTTCCCGACTTGCAACTGACGTTCATGCCGCTGGCGGTCCAGCCAGGCAGCGTAGACCTGGTGCCCGAGCACGCCTTCCAGGTGCACATCGACCTGATGCGCCCCACCAGCCTGGGCAGCGTCAGCCTGGTCAGCACCGATCCGCACCTGGCGCCGCGCATCCTCTTCAACTACCTGACCACCGAGCGCGACCGCGCCGACATGCGTGCAGGCGCCCGCCTGGTACGCGAGATCCTCGCCCAGCCGGCCATGCGCGCCTATGCCGGTGACGAGCTGGTACCCGGTGCCGACCAGGTGAGCGATGCGCAGCTCGACGCTTGGGCGCGACGCATCACCGAGACTGGCTACCACGCCAGCGGCACCTGCAAGATGGGCCCGCCCAGCGACCCCGAAGCAGTGGTCGACCCACAATTGCGCGTGCACGGTCTGCGCGGGCTGCGGGTGGTCGATGCCTCGATCATGCCGCAGATCGTCAGCGGCAACACCAACGCGCCCACGGTGATGATCGCCGAGAAGGCCAGCGACCTGATCCGTGGCCTCACCGCGCTTACCGCAAGCGATGCACCTGTGTGGGTTCACCCACGCTGGCGCGAATGCCAGCGTTGAGGGGTACTTGCCAAAGCCGGCCCACTGCGCTTGCATAGGCGCAGCGGGCCTTTCCTGTGAACGAGGTGCCGGCCAATGCAGCCGGCGCCCATTGCCGAGCCTGGTGCAACCATGAAACGATCCGAAACCCTTGACCTTCAGTGGCAGGGCCCTGCCAGCCCTCCGCTGCGCATCGGCATCCTGTTGCTGCCTTCGTTTTCCAACTTCGGCCTGGCCTCGCTGATCGAGCCGCTTTCGATCGCCAACTGGCTGGCCCAGTGCAACCTGTTCCAGTGGACCCTGCTCTCGGTAGACGGCCAGCCGGTGCCCGCCAGCAACGGCCTGCTCGCCGGTGCCCAGGCGGGCATCGGCGAGCACAGCGAATTCGATGCCTGCGTGGTGATCGCCAGCTTCGATGTGCACCGCCACGCGCGCAACCCGGCCCTCAAGGCCTGGATCAAGCGCCAGGCGGCCTTCGGCGCAGTCATGGTAGGGATCGAAACCGGCACCGAGCTGCTGGCTGCGGCAGGTGTGCTCGACGGCCACCCGGCCGCCGTCCATTGGGACAACCTGCAAGGTTTCCAGGAAAGCTACCCTAGGGTGCAAGCCTGCGCGCAGCTCTACTCGTTGGGCCGCAAGCGCCTGACCTGCGCAGGCGCCACTGCCGTGCTGGACATGGTGCTCAGCTGGCTGGACCGGCTGGCCGGTGGCAACCTGGCACGCGAAGTGGCCATGCACATGCTCATCGAGCAGGTACGCGAGCCGCAGGTCCAGCAAGCCGAAGGCTATCGCCGCAACCTGCATGCCCAGGCCGGCAAGATGGGGCGGGCCATCGAGTTGATGGAACAGCACCTGGAAGAACCGCTGAGCTGCGAGGCCATCGCCGAGCGTGTGGCACTGTCGCGTCGCCAACTGGAGCGCCAGTTCATGCAGCACACCGGCCTTACGCCGCTGAAGTACTACCTCAGCCTGCGCCTGGCACGCGCCCACAACCTGTTGCAGCAAACCCGCATGAGCGTTGCCCAGGTTGCAGCCAGTGCAGGTTTCGGCTCGCTGGAACACTTCTCCCGCGCCTACCGCGCCAAATTCGGCTGTGCACCGAGCAACGACCGTTCGCAGAGTTTGAGCGCCCCGGTCATGCGCCAGCCGTTGGGGCATGACCGGCAACCGTTGGCGATCTGATCTCGGTGCATTGCGCGGGCTTGCACAGATGCATCGCCGCCCTGGGGCGCAAAGCGCCCCAGGGCCATAGGTTAAAGCCCAAGGTAACTGCGCACCGCCGATGCCCCTGGCTGGCCATCGAACGTCGTCACCCCCGCCAGCCAGTTCTCCAGCACCTGTGGGTTGCGCTTGAGCCACTCCCGTGATGCCAGCGCAGGCTTTTGTTTGTCGTTGAGAATGGCCCCCATGATCTGGCTTTCCATCCCCAGCTCAAACGCCATCCGAGACAATAACGCACCTACGTTCGGGCATTCCTGGCCGAAGCCTTTGCGCGTATGGGTGTCGACCACTGCAGCCCCGTAGTTCGGGCCGAACTCAGCGTCGCCACCACTCAGATAACGCATCGACAGCTGGCTGTTCATTGGGTGCGGCTCCCACCCCAGGAACACGATCGGCTTTTTCGAGCGCACCGCCCGGCGTACTTCCACCAGCATGCCGGCCTCGCTTGAGTCGACCAGGCGGAAACCCTTGAGGCCATAGCTGTCCTTGTCGATCAGGCCCTGGATGATCTGGTTGCCATCATTGCCGGCCTCGATGCCGTAGATGCGCCCTTGCAACTCGTCCTTGAACCGGGCGATGTCCTCGAAGCGCTTGAGCCCGGCCTCGTAGGCATAGTCCGGCACGGCCAGGGTGTATTTGGCACCGGTCAGGTTGGTGCGTACCCGCTCGACGCTGCCTTTTTCCAGAAAAGGCGTGGAAATTGCCGCCATCGACGGCATCCAGGCGCCAAGGTAGACGTCGATGCTCTTCATTTCCATGGCCTGGTACGCCATCGGGATCGACAGCATCTGGGTCTTGGTCTTGTAACCCAGGCCTTGCAAGACGGTAGTCGCGAGCCCAGTGGTGGCGGCGATGTCAGCCCAGCCGACCTCCGCGAAGTTGACTGTCTGGCAGGCAGCGGGGTCACTGGCCTGGGCGGTGGCGATGGACGCGACGAGCAGCGATGCGGCAAGCACGGGCACTGAGGTTTTCTTTGGCATGCGAGCGACTCCAGAACGGTTCAGGGTGGGCGTGACAATGCACGGGCGTATGCACTCAGCTGCGATAGTCCGGCTCCTGCTCATCGAGGATTTCCTGCAGCGCAGCGAAATGGCGGGCGGCGAAATCCGGATAATCAAGCCATTGCCGGGCTGTCTTGCGCGCCACGGCATCGCTGGCGATACGCAGAGGGCGGCCGCTGGCAAGCGCGGTGAGGTAAAGCTCGCAGGCCCGCTCGAAGTAGTAGAGGTCGTCGAAGGCCTGGGCCACGCTTGGGGCCGCCACCAGCACACCGTGGTTGCCCATCAGCAGAATCGGCTTGTCGCCCAACTGGCGGCTTACCCGCTCGGCTTCATCCCCCAGCCCCATGCCGTCGAACCCCTCGTCGATGGCCACGCGCTCGAAGAAGCGCATGGCGTTCTGCTCGATCGGTGGCAGGCGCGAGTCGGCCAAACAGGCCAAGGCGGTGGCGTACTTCGAATGCACATGCAGGATGCAGCGCGCATGCGGATGCCGCCGGTGCAAGGCGCCATGCAGGGCCCAGGCAGTGATGTCCGGCGCCCCGGGGCGCTGCAACGCCGAGGGGTCGTCGGCATCGAGCAGCAGCAAGTCGCTGGCGCGGATCCTGGAAAAATGCCGGCCATAGGGATTGATCAGAAAACGCCGGCCATCCTCGGAAACAGCCAGGCTGAAATGGTTGGCAATCGCCTCGTGCATCCCTAGGCGGGCGGTCCAGCGAAATGCGCAGGCGAGCTCGACGCGGGCCTGGGCATGGGCGTCTAGAACAGCGATGGATGAGTTGTGCATGGCAGCTCCTCGGGCGGCAGGCGCGCCCCTCGGGGGCGCGTTCATACCCTTCGAGTCTAGGGATGGCGACGCTTTTGACTTGATGCGATGCGACCTGCCTTGTCGCGAACGAGCGCAGCACTGGCCTGTCGTATTTCGTCAAGTTCGCACCCTGCTGCCTGTCTATGGTGTGCCCATACATAGGCAAGCCAGGAGACTCAGTGTGTCCCATCAATCGCTATTCATCGCAGGGCAATGGCGTGAGCCACACAGCGGCCGCTATCGGGAAATCCTCAACCCCGCCAACGAGTCCTTGCTGGCCTTGGCGCCAGAAGCCGGCGCCCAGGATGTCGACGCCGCGATCGACGCCGCCCGTCACGCCTTCGACCACGGCCCTTGGCCGCAGTTGCCACCGAGTGAGCGCAGCGCCTGGCTGCTGCGCATCGCGGCAGCCATCGAAGCCGATGCCGCGCAACTGGCGCGCCTGGAAACCCTCAACACCGGCAAGACCCTGTGCGAGAGCGAGGCCGATATGGCCTGCGTGGTGGCCACCTTCCGCTACTACGCAGGGCTGCTTGAAGCGCGCACCGATCGCGCTCACCCGCATGCCCCCGACCACGTCATCAGCGTCACACGCCATGAGCCGGTAGGTGTCTGCGCGTTGATCGTGCCGTGGAACTACCCTCTGCTGCAAACCGCCTGGAAGCTCGCCCCCGCCTTGGCTGCGGGCAACACGGTGATTCTCAAGCCCAGCGAACTGACGCCGCTAAGTGCCTTGCACCTGACGGCTTTGCTGGCCGCCCTGGCGCTGCCAGCCGGGGTGTTCAACCTGGTCTGCGGCGATGGCACCGTAGGCCACCACATGGCGCTCAGCGACCGGGTGGACATGGTGTCGTTCACCGGTGGCGCCCAAGCCGGTGCCAAGGTGATGCAGGCCGCCAGTGGCAACTTCAAGCGCCTGGCGCTGGAGCTCGGTGGCAAAAACCCAAATATCGTGTTTGCTGATGCCGACCTCGACGTGGCCCTGGACCAGGCGCTCAACGCCGTGTTCTTCAACGCAGGGCAGGTGTGCTCGGCCGGCTCGCGCCTGCTGTTGCAAGCCTCCGTGCATGATCGCTTCGTCGCGCGCCTGGTCGAACGCATCGACGCTATTGTTCTCGGCGATGGCTTCGACAGCCGCACGCGTATGGGGCCTCTGATATCGGCGGCCCAGCGGAATCGCGTGCTGTCGCTGATCCAGGCGGCACAAGGCGAAGGCGCTCGCCTGCGCGCCGGCGGCCAGCGCCCCACGGATGCGCACCTGGAAAAGGGGTTCTGGTTACGCCCTACCCTGCTCAGTGACGTGCAGGCCGACATGCGCATTGCTCGCGAAGAAATTTTCGGCCCGGTAATCACCGTCGAACGCTTCACCGACGAGGCACATGCCGTGCGGTTGGCCAACGATACGCCCTATGGCCTGGCGGCCGGGGTCTGGACCGGCGACCTGGGCTGCGCCAATCGCATGGCCCGGCGGCTGCGGGTTGGGACACTGTGGGTGAACGATTACAACCTGGCATTTCCCCAGGCGCCCTGGGGTGGTTTCAAGGCCAGCGGCATCGGCCGCGAGCTATCGGCGACGGGCCTGGAGGAATTCAGTGAACTCAAACACGTGCTACTCAATTGCGAGCCTCGGGCGTTGAACTGGTTCACATGACGACTTCTGGCGAACAGTGGCTCCGTAAGCTCCAACGCTTGGACGTGGGATGGCTTAAGGTACTCGATGGCCTTGGTGGTGCAGAATAAACCGAGGATTGTCGGCAGCGTAGCCAGCGCCAGCAGCGGCGACAACTCGCCGATCACGAAACGTTCGGCGGCAGCCGGCATCAGCAGATACAGGCTGCCAAAGAGCAACAACAGCCGGGTGAAGTGCAGCCCTCCCGATACCTCCATACGTTTCATGGCAACCGAAAAGGCCCCATAGCCGGTGCCGGCAATGGAGGTGAGCGCAGCACCTTGCAGGCTAAAACCGGCTGCAGGTCGCCACCGAAGATTACCGAAATTCCAGCGATAGCCAGTGCGGCTCCTAGACGCCCCCACTAGGAGGCAAACCCGCGCTGAATCCTGCCATCCCGCCATGGAAGTACACGTTGCCCTGCTTCTCGCCTCACCACCTCCGGCAACTGATCGATCGATTTCCCAGGCTTGAGCCATTAGACGGCCACGAGCCTTTGATCGTGGGATAGCGTCGCACACCATGCTGACGGTGTTCGCCCAGAGCATGATGGGAACCGTTAAACCCGCCTACCCTGCCACCCTGTCAAAGGCGTAATCCTTGAAAACGAACTACCCGATCCCATGGGAGCACCGTACATGTCTATCGAATTCAGACCCGCTCAAGCCGCGGACGCGCACGATATTGCGCGCTTCTTTCAACTGACATCGGAGGGCATGGCCGATTACATATGGAGCAAGCTTGCCGTGCCAGGAGAAGCATTGCTGAGTGTCGGTGCGTCTCGCTATGCCAGGGAACAGGGTGACTTTTCCTACAAGAACTGCTTGATGGCCACTTTCGAAGGGCGCGTCATCGGCATGATGCATAGCTATGCCTTGCGCGAGACCCCTGACAGGCCTGTCGAGACAGACCCGGTCCTCGCGCCTTATTCCGACATGGAAATACCCGCCACCTTATACATATCCAGCCTGGCGTTAGATGAGGCCTGGCGCAGCCAGGGGCTGGGCGTCCAGTTTCTTCGCCACGCCCAGCAGCGCGCCGACGACGCTGGCCTGGATGGGCTATGCCTGATCGATTATGCAGAAAACCACGGTGCACGCCGCTTCTATGAACGTCACGGTTTTCAAATTGTTAAAACCTGCCAGATCGTTCCGCACCCCATGCTGAGCGTAACCGGCGAAGCCTATTTGATGTATCGCCCTACCCACAACGTGCTCGAGAAAAAACCATGAACAAGAAACTGACCGTGTTCCGCGAACTGGATATCCAACCGGTGCGCGACCTGCCTTTTTTTGAAGAGGTCGTGGAAGGCACCCCTCATACGCTGACGTCCAAGTACTATCACGATGAACAGCAAGGTCGCATTTCTGGAGAATGGGAAGCCAGCACCGGAGCGTGGCGCATCGACTACAAAGTTTGGGAGTTCTGCCATGTCCTGAGTGGATGCTGCGTCATTGAACTTGAAGGTTGCGCCCCCCTCACACTGGCCGCTGGGGACACGTTCATTATCGAGCCGGGCGCCAAGGGGAAATGGACCGTGCTGGAAGATATGAAAAAGAACTTCGTGATCCTCTTGCCCACGAACTAGGCACGGGGTTGCGTTTCATCGAGCGCAGCGCAAGGACAGTTTGCATGCTTGCCTACTGGCGGCGCTCGAATGCTCTACACAGGAGGCTACAACAGCCCTCTACTGCATGGCGCCACTCGCGTCTGGCAGACCTGGTCTAGCCTGGTGAACGAAAGGTGACTTGGGCGGGATCTTGCATAAGTAGAACTAATCGATAATGAGTAGAATTGATTAAACTAATGACCCGCTGAAATGCACACTACTGCCTTTCAAGCGGGAGTAACCCTATGTCAGGCGAAAAATCCATCTCAGCCCTGCTCCGCGGCATGAGCCCAGTCCTCAATGAAGGCGACTTTGTATTCTGCACAGTGCCGGACGCGTCCGCGCTTCTGGGTACCGATGTACTTGGTACATTCCGCGAAAAAGAAGGCTTCACTGTCATCATTGAGCGCGAACGCGCTGATGCACTGGGCCTTGAGTACAATTTTGTGGCGGCTTGGATCACGCTCACGATCCACTCAGCGCTTGATGCGGTGGGTTTGACGGCCGCATTCGCGACCGCACTCGGAAAGGCTGGCATCAGTTGCAACGTGATCGCCGCGTTCTACCATGATCACATTTTCGTGGCCAAGGATGATGCCGCTAAAGCCATCGATGTCCTCCAAGCTTTATCTCGCGCAGGCGAATCCAGTTAGCCCCCTAGCCAAGATGCTTCAAGTCTGCCTATTGGCGAAATGTGCCAATGGTGAGCGCCCGCCTTGGATCGAAGGCAGACGGTCGCGAGTGGCCGCAATCGACCCTAAGCGGACATCCACATGCGTGTCGGCTGGAATGTGTGCCAGTCTCTGACGCGAGCGCGCGGTCTGGTTATACGTCGACCTATTGACTGGCCCCAGCGCCGCTAATGTCGAACTGCATCAAAAGGGTAGTCCCCCATATGATAAGTCAAGGTTTTCGAACAGTAGCGTTCCTACCAGTCCTCAGGCAGATCCAGCCCAAGTTTAGCGAGCTCTTCCTTCAGCTTATCCAGCTGCCGTTCTGCTTCCGCCATACGCTCCTGCTCGCTTCCCTCATAGTTAGTGTGCAGCCAAGCCGATGGGATAGGGAGCATGCCCACTGTTATGGAGGTTCTGTCGCTCTGGATGTGCTGATGAATTCGTCGAATGGTCGGGAACTGACCGCGCTCAGGAACGCCCGTACCTTCCACTTTGCTGAGCATCAAGCGCATTGCGGGCGACTTATACAGCCGCAGTTGCAGCGACATCGAACGCCCTACGTTGCGCGGGATACCATTCAACGACCAAAATGTGTCCAGTGCAGACATGACGCCCGCAACACAAGTCGCCACACGAACAGGTGCGGGCTCATATCGGGTACTTCCGGTCTCGAAATACGTCGTTCCTAATAGGCCGATTGCCGCGCCAATCGCCTCCACGCGCGCACCCGTCTCCTTCCCGCCGGGCAACCCGGTCACCATGTCTTGTATCCTGTCGCCAATCGTCATTGCCACCATGGCTACCTTAGTGCCGAAGAAGTCTGCCCATACTTCAAGAGCCTTGGTGTCTTGGTTGGACTCATCTCGAAATCCGCCATGCACGTTGAGTAGGTGTGCTGTCTCGTGGCCCAGAACCAGGAGTATAAACATCATCCTCTCTAGGCTGTCGACCTCACATTCCGCGAGGTCAGTGCTGATCAGGATGCCTCCACTGTCTGCACTGCCTCTATATGCTGTGCGCGTGCCTTGCACAGAGATATTCATTACAAAGCCTGCCGTAGGGTAGAAGAACCCCTCTATGTCAGACTTGAATGCGTCAATTACGTCTCTTCCCTTTAGCACTTCTTCCATCCTCTAGTTATTTCCCCAATCTAAAAATCGACCGTACATGTTGAGATTTGAAGATGCTTCTTTGGCGTAAGTCTGCTTGATCGGGCTCATTACTGCGAGTTGTTGGTGCTTGTCAGCTAAAATGAATTCGGTTCCCCAGATGGAGTTGCAACCCGAGTTGCCGCGCTCCATGGCGAGCGAGAAGCATTTCTTGCTCACGAGATACAATCAGGCTTGGACGGTCTCCATGGCTTCTGCGTGGATATCCGCTTCTGGACGAAAGCTGCCCTCTATGAGCGGCAGCTTTGGGTCGACAGCGACCGCCCGCACCGGCGGCTTAGACCTGTAGTTGATCGCCGCGAATGTCTGAAGCAGCAAAGGTGGGCTTGAGCTTTGCCTGTGCTCGCTCAGGCCTATAAGCTGCAACTAGGAGTACGGATTACTTTTCCGCTAGGGGCTAACCATTGTCTACAGACCCGCTATGTCTCGTTTTCGTACCGGCGCTTGTTGTACTGTTAAAGGCGGCAGAGGATCGTAAAGGCTCAGTACTCAGCGAGCGTGAGGTGCTTGAAATTCGTGATCATGCAACCGCGACGGCAGTGCCGTTCAGTGTCGCCTTCGCGATGGAGAAAGAGCGGGGTTATAGAGACATCGTCCCAGAGGAGTGCTGGAAGGAGTGGCAGCGAGTACGCACATCCTTCTGATCACCATTGCTCACACAGCTCGGGGTCAGAAAAATGACTAGGCCCTGCTTCTGCACAGTTTGCTATGGGGCGAATGCAGCCCGTCGCGAATGACCGCTTCCGACCCAAAGCGGTCGTTCAGCGAGCACTACGATACCAGCACCCGCAATGTGCTCAAGTATGAGCGCCTGATTCATGACGTGCGCGTTGTACTTTGGAATTCATTTACCAGAAAGTCGATCAACTTGCGCACCGCTGGCATCAGACCGCGTCGCGACGGAAACAGGGCTACGATCTCAAATTTTTGCGGACTCCAGCGCTCCAATACATGAACCAGCCGTCCGCTAGCCAGATCGGCACGTACCAATTCTTCTGGCAACACCACCACCCCGACCCCAGCCAACGCGCCCTCGTGTAGTACGGCCAAGTCGTCCGACACCAGTCGGGGCCGGAAGCGAATAGATGTTGCGATGCCGTCCGGCCCGTCCAGGTCCCAAGTGTACTCCTGAGCACTGATCCCCCAGCCAAGGCTCGGGAGCTCGAAGAGGTCCGCTGGCAACAGCGGATGAACGAGACCGGCGAGCAAGTGTGGCGTGGCCACCAGACACTGGCGGCTCTCGGCGAGCGTGCGCATCACCAGTTCGCTGCTTTCAAGCGGACGATGATGCAAGCTCAGGACCAAGTCGAAGCCCTCACCGATGACATCCACCCGTCGGTTAAAGCTCTTGACCACCAACTCCACCACCGGGCATTCAGCGATGAAGCGTGCCAACATCGGTGCCAAATGCGTATCTAACAGTGATGTATTGCATGCCAGACGAATGACTCCACTGGGTAGCCCCCTGCTGCGCTCGACTGCATCTTCTGCGGCCAAAGCTCGGTCCATCATCGAGACGCAGTGCTTGTAATATTCAAGCCCCAGTTCGGTGACCGTGAACTGACGAGTGGAGCGCTGAATCAGTCGCACCCCCAACCGCTCTTCGAGCTTGCTTACACGCCGACTCAAACGCGATTTTGGCAGGCCAAGTATCCTACCCGCCGAAGCAAAGCCCCCGTGTTCGACAACCTTGGTATAAAGATACAAATCATTCAGATCGAACATGCAGCTTCATTCCAGAATGGTGACTGTCGCTGTGGTGCCAGCTCGCAACGGTGGCGCATCAGCGCTGCGCTCGAGGCGAAGGCGCACGGGGATCCGCTGGGCTAGCTTTACCCAGGTGTAGCTGGGGTTGACGTTGGCCAGCAACCGGTTACCCGGCTGGTTCTCGCGATCGGTGATGGCGTAAGCGATGCTCTCCACCGTGCCCTCCATCACCTCACCACTCATCAAGGCGATACGCGCGCGGCTGCCCACCTTGATCTTAGGCAACTTTGTTTCTTCAAAATAGCCACTGACGTGGAACGAGGAGCTGTCCACCAAGGCCAACAGCGGAGTCCCCGGTTGAGCGAAGTCCCCTGACGTGTCAGCAGGTTGGTTACATAGCCGCTGACCGGGGCACTGATCCGAGTTCGCTCGAGGTCGAACCGCGCTTGTTTCAAGGTGGCGTCGGCAAGTTGCACATTGGCCTGAGCCAGGCCGAGATTGGACTGCTCACGCAGCAGCTCAGCTTGGGCCACCGCCACGTCAGTGCTGGATTTCTCCCATTCCTCGGCGGAGATCGCTGACAGCGATTGCAACTTGCGCCGCCGCTGCTCCTCGCTGCGACGCTGCTTGAGCAGGGCCTCGTTGGCGACGATGGACGCCTGGGACTGGCCTAGGGCGGCGCGCGCCACCTCGACGGCACGTTCGGCATGCAGTACGGCCAGCTCATAGCGAGCAGGATCGATCTGCAGCAGCAGATCGCCCTGGCGGACGAACTGGTTGTCGTGCACCGGCAGGTCGATGATGCGACCCGTGACCTCGGCTGACAGGGTCACCACATCTGCTCGCACCCGTGCATCACGTGTCCAGGGCGCACGGGTAGAGCAGTCCCAGGCAAACCAGCCCAGTACCAACGCAAGCGCAAGGACCACCAGGGTCAAGGCCTTGGAAAGAACAGGTTTCGACGCAGTCATCTTTACAGACTCACTCCCATCGACAACACCAGCACCGCGCAGATAGTGGCATACAGAGCCCCCTGAAACAGGGCTGGGTGCCACACCAGCGCCAGCACGCCAGCCCGACGCAACACGGCATCCGCGATCAGGAACAATGGCAACGCCAGCAACAACGCCTGGGCAATCGGCGGCAGATAAACACCGCCGAACTCAAAATCAATGGGCATAAACGCCCTCCTCTTTTGGCGCGGCCCTCGGCGCCAGGACCACTCGGTAGCGCCGCAGCAACTGGCCGGCGATTGCCAACGCGACCCGTAAGATGAACAACCGACGCAGAGCCTCCCTCCCAGCATCAGAATGTCTCTGGTGCAATGCATCCAAGGCCTCACCCAGTTCATCCGACGCTCGCAGCAAAGCATCGACGTCCACCTGCCGGCGAGCACCGATCACCTCCGCCATCTCCTGCAACACTAGGCGCAAACGCGACTTCGTGTATTCCGGCAACACCTCGCTGGTGGTGCACTGAGCATGTGCTTGTACCAACACAGTCGCCAGCACGGGGCACACCAGAGCGCACTCGAACAACGCCCGGGAACGAGCATCGCTGGTGGCCGGCAGCACACCGATCATCGCCGATAGCCGATCCAGCATACGGCTCTCGAAATCGAACTGACGCACCAAGCTGGAAGGCGCGGTCACCAGTTGGTAGACGTCCTCGCGGCTCAAGCTGAACAGCCGGGCCATGCGCTTTTGCGGGTTGAATGGAAACACCAGAGCGAACACCACCATGGCCAGCACACCGGCGGCCGCGTACCCGCCAGCGAACTCGAACCACTGGATGGCCGTATTGTGGTAAGTGCCGACATTTTGTGGGCCGATCATCAATAACCCGATCAGCCCGATACCCATGCCGATGCCTGCGGTCATGGGGCTTGCCAGGCCTACGGCGGCCAGGTAGAGCAGTGGTATCAGGCACAATGCGAGCATTTCGAAATCGGTGAAGAGCGGCAGCAGGGCGAACTGGTAGACCGCTGACAACACCATCGCCACCAGCAAGCCACGGTTGTAGTTCTGACTGGCTAGCAAGGGCCGGGGTAACGTCGCCATCAGCGAGCACATGACGCCCATCAGGATCACGCCTGAACGCGCACCATCCCAAGCCGTCTCGATCCACAGCCAGCCGGAGAGCAACAGCGCCAGGAACGCCCGCACCGCATTCATGCCGGCCAGGCGAAAGTCCAGATGCAGAGCGCTGACCTCCCCTTGCACCTGGGGGCAACTGGCCATCCGCCCCTGTTGAATCGCTTCGTTGAGCTCGATCAGTTCGTCCAACTGTTCCAGTAAGCGTGCCTGCTCCCAACGCAAAGCCCAGGCCAGCGGGCGCATAGGCGGCGACAATGGCTCGTTGAGGTACTCGACACGGTCGGCGGCTTCGTCGAAGCGTTGGTGCAACCTGCGGATCGCCTCGCGACGCGAGGCCGACAGTGCTACACCGTCAAGTGCAAGCGCATCCAGGCTGTCGAGTTCTGCCTCGCGCAACAGCTGGATATCCGACGGCAGCGGCCCTTGCCAATGCTGCTTGATCAGCGCACGCTGCTGACGCAATACCTGCAGGCGCGACACCAACAACACCAGCTGGTTGGCCAGCAACTGCACCAGCCCGTCAGCGCTGCGCAAGTGCGGGGCATCGAAATAAAGATGCCGACGTAGGCCTTCCAACGCGCTAACTTCGGCGATCAGTTGAGCCTGGCGCCTATTGAACGCTGCATCGTCCTCCTCGGTCCGGACCACTTCGGCGGCATGCTGGGCGATCAGCTTGACCAAACTGTCGACCTTGCTGAAATACCCCTGCGCCACGGCCTGGGGGCGCGCCGTCAACAGGCTGACCACCGCGACGCAGGCCACCGCGAGAAGGGTCTCGGTCAGCCGTGTGATAGCCAGCATGAGGATGCCGTCCGGCTCCGGGACCGCCAGCATCGCCACCACCACAGCGGTAAATCCGCTCAGGACGAACGCATGCGAGTCGGTATAACGCAGCAGGGTCCCCCCTGCCGTACAGAAGGCCAGCCACAGGGCAAGGCAGACGATGAAAGGCATCGGTGCCTGGGGGAACAGTGCCATGATCGCCACTGCCACCGCCGCCCCCACCATTGTTCCCACCACTTGGGCAAAGCTGCGTTTGAGAGTCATGCCGGCCAGCGGCAGACTGATGATGATCACAGTCATCAGCGCCCACTTCGGCTGTTCCAGATCGAAAATGAACGCCAGGTACAGACACAACAAGCCGGCGAAAATGGTGCGCAAGGCGAAAAACAGCACCCTGCGGCCAGGGTTCAAGGCCATTTTTAAATAAGAGATCAACGGAGCCATCGGGCGCCTCAAAACACGCTGATCGGATAATCGACGATCAGCCGGTACTCATCCGCGCTGGAGTTGCCACGAGTATTGCCTGGCGCAGTATAGCCGCCGCCCTCTCGGTGCGTGGCCCAGCGCACAGTCAGCGACAGGTCCTTGGCCGGGCCTGAAGGCACCTGATACTTGAACGCCAGGTCCCGCTCCCAATGCTTGGCGTGCTTGCCATCGGGGTTGTAGATGTAGCCATAGCCGATGCTACTGGGGTCCACCCGGGTCAGGTCCGCCTCGCCGCGTGTATAGGTCGCGATGAACTGTAGAGAAGGCGCGCCGAGCGCCGCCAGATTGGTTTCATACTGCAAGCGCCAGGATTTTTCTCCAGGGCCGTTGAAGTCGGCGAACTGCTGCGAATTGCTCAGGTACAAGAAGATCCGGTCGTTTTGCGTGATGTAATCGAACGGGGTTCTACTATCGACCTTCTGCAGCCCAAGGGTGAGGGTCTGACCATATGCTGTCGCTGAAATGCCGACACTATAGGTGTCGTTGTCGATGTCACCCAACTGACTACGCCCTTGATCCCGTGTCTTGTAATAGTGCAGGTAGGGTTTGAGCACGAGTACGTCATTCATCTGGAAGGTTTCCGACAACCCTAGGTAATACTGATTCCACATGTCTTCTAGCTGGCCGCCATAGACGGTGAGCTGCAACCCGTCGGGTCGGCTATAGGCAGCGCCCACCCAGCCAATGTGCGGGCTTTCGCGGTCCGCGGCGACACCAGCGTTGTTGCGCGCGCCATAGGCCGTGACCAGGTGGGAATGACCACTCTGGTTACGCAGTCGGGTGGATTCCACAAACCCCGCATCCAGCCACAGGTTCTCAACGCTGTAGTTCTTCAGCGTCACGCCACGGTAGGCCTGTGGGAACAGGCGACTCGTTCCACTGGCTACAATCGGGTTCTCGATCAGTTGGTCACCTGCTTTGACCAAGGTGTCGAGATACCTGAGTTTGAGGGCCGCGCCCGCGCTGGCGAACTCGGACTCAGGTTTGAGGGACGCATCCAGCGGAAGTAAGCCAGCGCCTCCACTGCCATCACCACCGTCGAGTTTGAGCCCCAGGAAGCCATGGGCATCCACACCCACGCCAACCGGTGTATCGGTAAAACCGGACCTGAACGAGAACAGAAAACCTTGTGCCCATTCAGTCGGGTCCCGAGTGACCAGGTCGGAGTGATTGTCGCGCTGGAAGTAGTAATTCCTGGCCAGTGCATCCAGTCGCGCCCCCTCGATCAAGCCCGGCGCAATGCCCAGTTCGACAGCCTGTCGCTCGTTGACGCCAGTGAAGATGTTGTCCTTCTGCCCCAAGGCATTGTCGGCCTCGGCGGGCGAACACAACAGCACGCCAACCGCCCAATTGCACAGCAGCAGGTACCGATGAGTCACTGCGGCGCTCATTTTCAAGCTCGCCAAGGAATTGTGGGCGCTGTCAGACGCGCGCCGTCGAACCCGGTGACATCACCGAACCTGATGCTGCCATCCTCCCACTCACGCGGGGCCTGAATGATCGCTTCCTTGGTGTGCCCGACGTAGTTCCACCACAGGAAGATCTCCTCCTCAAATGGTCGGCCACCGACCAGAATGGCGCGAGCTCCAGGGGAAGCTTGCAGCTCGAGCGGGTCCAGGCCACACCCCAAGTAGGCGAGTTCGTTGGCGCCGAAATCCTCGCTGTTGACTCGCCACTGGCCCTCCAAGGGCAAGATCCCGTATTCGAACCCTTTATCAAGTTTGATGCGAGTGCGCGCGGCGTCACCGGCGACCAGATCTATCCCCATCAGGGGCGAGTAGATGCATGCAGGCGCATGATGATGTTCAAAAACTCCGGCCAGCAGGGTCAGGTCGAAATCGTCGACGTGCCACCGAGGCAAATCACCATAGTGCGTGAAGGCTGCCGGGCGGTCGCTTGCGGACGATGGCAAGGCGATCCACAGCTGGACGGCGTGTAACTGCTCTTGGCCTGGCAAGGACTCCTCGGTATGGGTAATTCCGTAGCCCGCGGTCATCAAATTCACCTGGCCAGGTCGGATCACCTGTGTATTGCCCAGGCTGTCACGGTGAAGCACCTCGCCCTCGATCATCCAGGTGAAGGTTTGCAAACCAATATGCGGGTGTGGTCCCACTCGCAAACCGTTGTCGTACTTGAACACCGCCGGGCCTGCATGGTCGAGGAAGCACCATGCGCCGATCATCCGTCGGTGTCGCGAAGGCAGCAATCGACTCACCGGGATACCACCGCCGACCTCGGCACTTCGCGCCGAGATCCATTGAATCGCCCGCACACCGCCAATGATCGGACAGTCGTGCGACGAGGAGAGCTCGCTATGGGTTTCGTGTGTACTCATTTTTTTGTACCCGACGATGGAGCCTTGCGCTCATGGCACACATGCTCACTCGATCAATGTGCTGGCAATGGTGATTTCACCACTGAGCACCTTGTGAATAGGGCAAGCGTTGGCGATATCCAGCAAGCGAGCACGCTGCTCATCGCTCAGTGAGCCACACAAACGAATATCCCGGGAAATCTGGAGCTGGGCATCGTTGCCAAGCCGCTCGTGCAGGATGCTCAGATTCACCTCGATGGACGTCAGCGGCATCTCTTTTCGCTGCGCGTACATGGCGACCGTGATGGACGTGCATGCCCCCAAAGACGACAGCAGCAGTTGGTGAGGCGTCGGTGCGGTGCCCCCTCCACCTAATGCTTCGGGAACATCGCTACTCCAGTGGTGCTGATCATCGGTCAAGATGACCTGGAATGCCGCGCTTGTAGAGGATGCGCGGACGGAGAGCTCTTTCATTGAGACGCCTATACTGAACTAATTCAACGGTTCGAGGAGCCATACACCACGATACGGCTCCTCGATGTGGGCTTACTTGGAAGTGTTCAGCAAGCTGAAGCTAGTCATCAGGTTGCGGTAATCCGGGATATGGTTGGAGAACAACGCGCCCAGGCCTTCGATGTCGTTGCGCCAGTCACGGTGCAACTCGCAGGCTACGCCGAACCAGGTCATCAGCTGGGCACCGGCAGCTTCCATCCGCCGCCAGGCCGAATCGCGGGTCAGTTCGTTGAAGGTGCCGGAGGCATCGGTGACCACGAAGACATCGAAGCCCTCCTCCAAGGCAGACAACGCCGGGAAGGCCACGCATACTTCGGTCACCACGCCGGCGATAATCAGTTGCTTTTTGCCGGTCGCTTTCACCGCCTTGACAAAGTCCTCGTTGTCCCAGGCATTGATATTGCCTGGGCGAGCGATGTAAGGCGCATCTGGGAACTGCTCCTTGAGCTCGGGCACCAGCGGGCCGTTGGGACCATTCTCGAAGCTCGTGGTGAGGATGGTCGGCAGCTTGAAGTACTTGGCGAGATCCGACAGGGCAAGCACATTGTTCTTGAAACGGTCAGGCTCGATGTCCCGTACCAGTGAGAGCAGGCCAGTCTGGTGATCGACCAACAGAACAGCGGCGTTGTTCTTGTCAAGACGCTTGTATTGGAAAGCCATGGTTGTGTTCCTTTCTGAAGTAGAAAAAGTTACTTACGTTCGGAATCCAATTGCTCGTGGTTGCTCACCACCGCCTGAGCCTTCATGTAGCTCTCGATCAGGAGTTGATAGTGGGGGAACACCGCGCTGTAGGCCTCGGCCCACTGGGCGGCGTCCGGCCGGTTCCAGGTTTGCTGTACTTCGGAACACACGGCGGCGGTGTCCATCGGCACCACGCCGGCCTGGACGATGCGCGCCAAGGTGATCTCCTGGGCCATCTTGGAGTAGGTGCCTGATGCATCGATTACCGCAAACACCTGATAGCCGGCCGCCACGGCGCTGATGCTGGGGAAAGCCATACAGACACTTGTGATCGTGCCGGCGATGATCAGTTGCTTGCGGCCGGTTTTTTCAACAGCGGCAACGAATTCAGCGTTGTCCCAGGCATTGATTTCACCTTTGCGGGCGACGTACTGGGCATGAGGCGCGGCTTCGTGGATTTCAGGGATCAACGGGCCATTGGGGCCCTGTGGAACAGAGGCAGTGGTGATCACCGGGATCTTGGCCAGGCTGGCGATCTTCGCCAGGGTGATGGCATTGGCCCGCAGCTCGGTCATGGGCATGTCCTTAACCGTCTGGAACAATCCGCTTTGATGATCGATCAACAGCATCGCGGCCTTGTCAGGGTCAATCCGTGGGACCTGACCGTTGAGATTGGCGATTTGTCCAAAGTTGCTCATGATGCGTTCCTCTTTCACGGGTTTAAGGCCGTCCTGCCAATCAGGGCAGAACGTATCCACATATCCCTCGTGGGGATAATCAGATTAGGTGAACATCACGGATGCACCGTCACCGCTAGTCGTTCAGCACTCCGAAACGCCCCGCCTGGAGGTCTTGAATCGCCTGCTGGATTTCAGCTTCACTGTTCATCACGAAAGGCCCATAGCCAGCGATTGGCTCATCGATGGGTTCCCCGCTCAACAACAGGACATGGGCATCATCGTTCGCTACCAGCAGCAGCCGATCGCCCATGCGGTCAAACAGCACTGTCTGAGATTCGCGCACGATCTGGTCACCGTTCACCTGCAAGGTGCCTTGCAACACCACCAGAATGACGTTGCGCCCCTTGGAGAGTGGCAATTTGAGCGACCTGTCACGTTTGAGTCGTATGTCCCATACATCAATGGGTGTGAAGGTGAGCGCTGGTCCTTGCCGACCATCGAACGCACCGGCGATCAGGCGAAGCGTTCCCGCTCCTCGATTCAATGGAATGGCAGGGATGGTGTGGTCAAGTAGGGTCTGATACCGCGGCAATGACATTTTGTCGTGAGCGGGTAAGTTGACCCACAACTGCACCATTTCCAGCGTGCCGCCCACCCGGCTGAAGGTTTCAGCGTGAAATTCCTCATGCAGGATGCCTGCTGCAGCTGTCATCCATTGCACATCACCTGGGCCAATACGCCCACCTGCGCCTGTCGAGTCCCGATGTTCCAGCTCACCCTGGTAAACGATCGTGACAGTTTCAAAGCCGCGATGAGGGTGCTGCCCTACGCCTCGACGCTGATCGGTTGGAGTGAAGTCCTGAGGCCCGGCGTAGTCCAACAAGAGAAACGGACTAATATGCTTCCCTTGGTTGCTGTAGGAAAACAGCGTGCGCACCGGGAAACCGTCCCCAACCCAATGCGGACTGGCGCTTGTGTATACACCCAGAATCTTATTCATGGCTCAGCCTCTGCCGCGACGACGGTAGGCGCTAAAGCTAGTCACACCACACCGTCAGCGATAGGGCTAAAAATGGATCTCAGCGTTCTATTGCATGAACACTGACACGCGATCGTGAGCGGCAAATGCTAATCCCTCTCGAACATACATCCCATAGGGCTCTATCCCCGCGTAGTGCAAGCAGTCGATCTCGCGTCGGCGATGCGCGACCTAGGCCATCTTGGACAAAGAGAATCGCCTAGGCTACTAGACGGTATTCGGAGTAAATGTACGAGAGGCCGGCTTGGAGCATTTTGGCAGGGGCTGCGCGATACCGATGGTCGCCCAGCCGCCTCTAGTAACATCGTTTCTACCGGGCGGCATGTGCCATAGCTGATGACCACAGCAGCATCCACAATAGCCAGAGCCCAAAGCCAACTGCGATTAATTCTTAGTCATGGCATCGGCTATTTTTGAGTTGGGGATGTTCAGCACCATCGCCCAGGGTAGAGCCTCCGCACGACACGCTTCTTACAAAAAAGCGACATCGCCAACTAATTTGTTGATTATTACAAAGTCCTGATATATCCGTATGAGTGGATGCTTTTTTGATGGAATGATACCTAGCTGTTAGCAGTTTGCGTGCTATCAGCAGCCACACCCTTACGCCTCACGCCAAACCTCAAACAGCCACCCTTTTGCGCTACAGCTCAGCAGTATTCGATTAAATAATAGGATTTTTTTATGAGCATGCCAGGGACAATAGCAAGGACAACCATTAAGCCTAAACTGACTCTTCCTCTTATAGCGTTCATCCTCTCATTTCTGACAGCCCTCACGATTGTATTTGCACTCGAAGACTCTTATAGACAAATACGTACCGGTAAAGCGCACGAAGCCGCTGACCAACTGGCTCATGCGCTTGAACGCTCCCTTAGCCACTCATTGAATGCGGCGTACGGTCTCGGTGCCGCCGTCCGACACCACCAAGGCAGACTTGACGATTTTCAAGAATTAGCTAAATACATAGTCCCTCATGACGAACATCTTTACGCCCTTGCACTAGCGCCGAATGGCACTATTGACTCGGTTGCACCTGCGTCACGCCCACTCCTGGTTGGTAATGGCGACTTGGCCAGCCTATTCAATGGATATCGCTACGATTTGGAACTGTTGAAATTACCTCAAGACAAAGTGACATTCAAAGGACCAATACGTCTAGGTAATGGGTCTTTGGGGGCAATTGGCATCCTACCGATCTACATCGGAAAGCACCCTGAAGATAAAACATTTTGGGGGCTGACAGTTGTTGCCATTAGCTTAACCAACTCCTTCCTTGATTTTGATCTGAAAGCCGTAAAACAGAGAGGATATCACCATGAGATATCTGGAACAAATCCGATCACCGGAAAGCTAGAAGTCTTACCCAGCTCCGACATAGCGCCCGACGAGCAACAGCGCTCAATTGAAAGAGAGATAATGGGTACATCATTAACGCTAAGACTGGCGCGCATAAACCAACTAGGATATAGAAAACTATTTCTTGCAATCTGTCTAGCACTACTCATTTGTAGCTTCATAGCTTGGTCAGCCTACATGGGCATAGAGCTCGCCCTACAGAGAAAAGAACTTAAAGACATCGCCCTTTACGACGCACTAACTGGACTACCGAATCGCCGTTTACTCATGGAACGACTAGAACTGGCCACCGACGACGCAAATCGAACTCGAAGAAAGGTCGCGATATCATACTTAGACTTGGATGGGCTAAAAAAAATTAATGACACCTTCGGGCACGCCACTGGAGATAAAGTTTTAGTTGAGGTATCCTCGCGCATACAGCACTGCCTTCGCAACTCCGACACATTTGCGCGCGTCGGAGGAGATGAGTTTGTATTAATTCTAGGCAACCTGAACCATGAGCACGAAGCCGATGTTATTTTGAACCGCATCCTAAACGAGGCAAAAATAGACTTCTGCTTTGAAGGTCAGAAAGCTTCAATTTCAGTCAGTGTCGGGACTGCCTTCTACGACACGCACGGAATGCACACGCATCAGCTTTTAGCCCAGGCTGACGACGCAATGTATCAAGCAAAAAAAAGGGGCAAAAATCGGATAGTAATCGCTCCTATACGGCATGCGGACAACTGTTAGTTGATCCTGCACAGCTTGCCGGCGATGCAGCCGGTACTGACTATAGAGCTTTGGATCGCTGTCTGCTATGGGTCGGATAGCGACGGTCATACCTCGACCGCCGCTGTAAGTTGTCAGACCTCCGTCTGCTCCGCCATCTCCAATGCGTCATCGACCTCAATGCCCAGGTATCGCACCGTGCCCTCAAGCTTCGTATGGCCTAGCAGGAGCTGAACTGCTCTCAGATTCTTCGTCCTGCGATAGATCAGCGATGCCTTCGTACGTCTCATCGTGTGGGTGCCATACATGGCTGGATCAAGGCCAATAGCTTTTACCCAAGCTTTGACGATTCGGGCGTATTGCCGGGTAGAGAGTTGCAGTGAGGCGTGTAGCCGGCTTGGAAAAAGGCAATCCTCGCTATGGAGATGGGCTTGATGTATCCAGGCCTCCAGAGCCACCCGCGTTTGCTCAGTAATCTCAAACTGCACGGGGCGCTGGGTTTTCTGCTGCATCACTATTGCTCGCGATGACACGTGCTCCCCATGCGCAACGTCGCGTACACGAAGCTTGGTCAAATCGCAGGCTCGTAGCTTGCTGTCGATGGCCAGATCGAAGAGAGCTAAATCACGAGTTTCCTCCGCGATTTGGAGCCTTACCCGAATGGCCCAGATATCTTTGAGTCGGAGCGGGGCTTTCTGCCCGACCAATTTTCCTTTGTTCCAAGGTTGATGGCTGCCGGTCGTAATGGTTTTCATGGCTTGTCCTCCACGTGAGGGAGGACAAGGATGGTCATCCCGATCCAGGGGCGCTAACCGACCAAAGCTACCCGAGGGACAAGTCAGCAGTGCTGACCTAAGCAGACATTTCGTCTTATGCCTCAATCATTCATGATGCTGCTCTGGAAAGTGCGAAAGTTAATAAATTTATGTTTGATCAATACTTGAAACGATGGGAGCTGACCATCGACGGTGATGCTTTCGCCTCGCTGAATGGACATCTACTGCCCGTTCGCCACCACGGCCTGCCAGCCATGCTCAAAATCTCGCAAGCGCTAGAAGAGCAAGCAGGCAACCTGCTTATGGCTTGGTGGGACGGTGAAGGAGCAGCTCCCGTGCTGGCACATGACGGTGAGGCCTTACTCATGGAGCGGGCGAACGGCTCGGTCTCCCTTGGGCACATGGTAAGCTGCGGCCAGGACGACGAGGCTACTCGTATTATCTGTGCGGTGGTCCGCCGCCTCCACATCCCTCGTACAAAACCGCTACCTGCTTTGGTCCCCCTGGTTAAACGGTTCGAAGCCTTATGGAGCGCAGCGGCAACGCACAGAGGTGTATTTGAACAAAGCGCAGAAACCGCCCGCCAACTTTTTAGGTGCCCTCGCGAAGTCACGGTACTGCATGGCGATATCCATCACGGAAATGTCTTGGACTTTGGCCCCAAGGGATGGCTCGCTATCGATCCTAAGGGACTGTACGGTGAGCGCGGCTTCGATTACGCGAATATTTTCTGCAATCCGGATATCAAAAGCGCTTTGGCTCCAGGTTGTTTCGAGCGCCGTATAGGGGTCGTGGCACAAGCTTCCGAAATTGATCGCCGCAGGTTGTTGCAATGGGTGCTCGCCTGGACCGGGTTGTCAGCAGCCTGGATGCTCGAGGACGACATTGATCCGAATGTACCCCTTGAGGTGGCGAAGCTTGCAGCGTTGGCGCTCGGTTTGTGAGTTTTACGGTAGGGCGAGGCCAGTGACGTTTCACAAATCAGAGAGCGGTCGACACAGGCAAGCCCTGTACTGATAATCAACGTCTCACAGGGATGCCCAGGAACGAATGTCATGGACTGTCTTCCGACGCTGATCACCGATCGGCTGGTTCTCACCCCTCTCCAATTGGAGGATTCACCCATCATTCAGGAGCTGTTCCCCTGCTGGGAGGTGGTTCGCTACCTGGATCGTCGTGTCCCATGGCCGTATCCAGAAGACGGGGCGCTGGTTTATGTCCGAGATATCGCCCTGCCTGCTATGGCAGCAGGTCGTGAAAGGCACTGGATGATCCGCATGCGCAACGATGCTGGCTGCACCCTGGGTAGCATCAGTTTGTATGATCAGCCTGGAAACAACAGAGGCTTCTGGCTCGCACCACAGTGGTGGGGAAAGGGCTACATGCGTGAGGCATGCCGGATTATCAATGCCTATTGGTTCGAGACACTGTCGCGTCCGGTCATGCAGGTTCCCAAAGCTGTTGCCAACGACGCATCTCGCAGGGTCTCGAAACATGAGGGTATGCGCTTGGTAGACGTGCAGGCAGGAGAATTTGTATCTGGAATGATGGAGGTCGAAATATGGGAGATGACTCGTGCTGACTGGTTAGAAAGGTCAATTGCCGGCCGCTAGTTTTTATGCACTCAGTCGCCGCCATCTGAGCAGTTGGGTGACGGTCAGATTGATGGGGATAGACCACTCGCGCAAATGCCAGTCATAGGTCGATTCCGTGATGCCATAAGTGGTGGTGCAGCCTTGGCGAGTGATGCAACCCGTGCCACCGCAGCGGCGTTAAAGAACGGGTGCAAAACGTAAGCATTTTCCCGATTGTCCAGAAAACCTCACCTACACTGCTTCAAGTTCGATGAAGGCGGCCATGCTGCAAAGCAGCGGGCTACCGGCAGTCTCTTGCCCACAGGAGATCCTCATGGATGCCATTGAGGGATTGATGACTCGGATGGTCACCTGTCTGAAGCCTTGCCTGCTAGTCACAGCCATTGCCGCTTGTACTGTCGTCACCGCGCAGGCAGCAACCGAACCCTTGGGCGGGCAACCCCCAGCGGGAGCCACCCCTTCGGTGAAGGACTTCGACTACCAGATCAAGTACCAGCGTGCGTTCGAAGCCATCCTCTGGAACATGCCGGCGATTGCCATCTATTCCTTCCGCCGTGCTGCCGAAAAGGATCTTGGCTACAAGGACAATGACATCATTGCCTACTCGGCAACGGCTAGCCCGCAACTTGAAGCCATTACTGCCAATAGCACCACGCCTTACATCGCAGCCTACACGGACCTGCGCAAAGGCCCTGTGGTGCTGGAAATCCCGGCAGCCTCTGCGGACGGTAGCCTTTATGGCCAGGTGGTGGATGCCTGGCAACTCACCATCGCCGATGTAGGCCCGGCAGGGCTCGACAAAGGCAAAGGTGGCAAGTACCTGTTCACGGCACCTGATTACAAGGGTGAGGTACCCAAGGGTTATATCCATGTGGCCTCGCCTAACTACCGTATCGCCCTGGCGTTTCGCTCGGTGCCGCCCGCGGGCAAGACCGCCAAGGACGCCTACGAATACGCCAAGCGCCTGCGCATGTATTACCTGGCTGAAGCCAAGTCGCCACCGCAGCAGAAGTTCATCGACCCAGCCCATGAGCGCTACCCGACGCTGCCGTTCTACGACGAACGTCACTTCGAAGACATGCACGCGATCATGAGCGTGGAGCCAGTGCGCGAACACGACAAGGTCATGATGGGCATGCTGTCGTCCCTGGGCATCGTCAAGGGCAAACCTTTCGCACCGGACGAAACCGCCAAGAAGGCCATGCACCAGGCCGCCATCGATGCCTGGTTCTTCCTCCAGCAATGGTTCGACACCGAGATGTCCAAGCGCGTGTACTGGCCGGATCGGCACTACGTCTCGCTGTTGCAGCCAGATGCCAATCACAAGTTCACGTTCATCTACGAAGATCGCATCGACCTGCTCGAACGGGCAGCGGAGTACTTCTGGTGCACTTACATGCCTAAAGTCCTCAGCGCCTCACCGGCGACGTCGTACCAGATGGCGATGGCCGACAAGGATGGAAAACCGCTGGAAGCCGGCCAGCTCTACAAGCTCGATGTGCCCAAGGACATGCCGGTAAAGCAGTTCTGGGCGCTGACGGTATATGACCGAGCCACCTTCTCGTTCATCTACAGCGACAGCAACCGCACCACGCTGTCGTCGTTCGACGTCGACAAGATGAAGAAGAATGCCGATGGCGGCGTGACGATCTATATCGGGCCGACGGCCCCACAAGGCGAGGAAGCCAACTGGATTCCCACCTCCGGCAAGCGCCCATTGCCGGCCATGCGCTTCTACGGTCCCACCGAAGCGTTCAACAACAAGACTTTCAAGTTGCCCGACTTCGAACGGGTAATCCCCTGAGCACTGCCTACAACCTTGAAAAACCAAACCAAAGGGGCTGGCCCGCTGGCCCGAGGAGACTTGATGAAACCCATGGTGCTTGGAGCAGCCCTGCTTTCGCTTGCCGTGCCGGCCTTCGCACAGATCCCCGACAAGCTGGCGGAAGATGCCTACATCTATGGTTACTCAATGGACGAGGCCTACAAGTTCTTCTATGAGACGGCAGTCAAGACCAACACGCCGCTCAATCGCTTTCAGAACATCCGCCACCTGGCCGATGACACCTACGTCGATCACCCGACCATCAACAATGACACGCTGCACTTGATGGGCTGGCTGGATATCGCCGCAGAACCCGTGATCGTCAGCGTTCCGGACATGGAAAAAGGTCGTTACTGGATCCTGCACACCATGGACATGGGCCATTACACGACGTCCATGATCGGCTCCCGCACGCGGGACACCAAAGGCGGCCACTTCATGTTCGCCTCACCCCAGTGGAAGGGCACGGTGCCCGACAGTGTCACCGAAGTGATCCGTGTCGAGTCCAACCTGGTTAAATTGATGGGCAGGATCATGTCCACCGGGCCTGAGGACCAGAAAAAGGCGCTTGCCTACATGGATGACTGGAACATCCGTACGCTTTCGGCCTACCTGGGCGAGCCCGGCCCAAAAGCCAAGCAGCGCACTTACCCCGACCCAGCCAAGACCAATTGGCTGCAACGGGTGAACTTCGTGCTGTGTGACGGCAACATGGGCCAGGCCGACAAGAAATGGCTCGACCAGTACAAGTCAGTCGGCGTCGAACCCTGCAAAGAAAACTTCACCAAGGAGCAGCTGGCAGCTGCGAAGAAGGGTGAGGAACTGGGCATGAAGCACATCAAGGACCTCGCTCCGAAGATGACCGACGCCGGCAAGCTGCTGGGCACCCGCGAGCAGTTGGGTGACGGCCCCCGTGACCTGTTCGCCGAGGGCACCTACATCGGCCAGTGGGGGCTGCCCCCAGATGAAAGTATCTACCTGCGCACCGAGACCGCTGCCGACGGTAAGCCGATCAATGGTGCCAATGGTAAGTCGTACGCCATGCACTTCAAGGCGCCCGAGGTCAGCCAGTTCTGGTCCTTTACCGTCTACGCCTCAGACAACCGCCTGATGGCCCACAACGCCATCAATCGCCATAGCTGCGGCGACCGCACACTCAAACCGGATGCCAATGGCGAATACACCATTGAGCTGAGCGCCAAGGGTGAAGAGAGCAACCCCAATTACCTGCCAATTCCGGAAAAGGATGCCTACATTGTCTTGAGGTTGTATGGCCCGAGCAAGGCAGTGCAAGGCGGCGGGTACAAGTTCCCGCCCGTCGAAGTGACCTCGCACTGATTCGTGCGGAGGGTATTGCATTCTCTGGTAAAGGCTTCTGAGGGTGCGCTCAGGAGCCGTTGAGTTACGCAGACGTCTTCGGGCCTGGCCCTTTCACACCTTGATTGCTCCCTTGACGCAAAAGAAACTTTTTCTAAACACGCAAATTAACCCCCGCCCCAGCTGACTGCTGGAGGCGTCTTGTGTGATCAGGGTTAGCCGTTATCAACCCAGAGCTGCCGGTCAGCAAGGATAGCATCAGGCCAGAACGCTGGAAGACGCTGTGCGTACGCACCGTGAGGGCATGCACCACTGCAATCATCAGGTGCTGGTGCGAAGCCACCTAGCGCGTGCAAGATACTTTCAGCACAGGCAGGGGCCAACATTATCTTCCGGGCAGCTTTTACAACACAGGCGCTACGATGAAAGAACACGCATACGCTGTTACCGTAAACTGGACGGGAAACACGGGTGAAGGTACTTCCAGCTATACGTCCTACCAGAGGGACTTCACTGTAGAAGGCCTGGGCAAGCCACAAATCCTCGGCTGCGCCGACCCGGCCTTTCGCGGCAATTCCAATCGTTGGAACCCAGAAGACATGTTGCTGGCCTCGATCTCGGCCTGCCATAAACTGTGGTATCTCCATTTGTGTGCGGTCAACAATGTGAACGTGCTGGAGTACGTCGACTACCCAGTGGCCCGGATGGTTGAGGGCGATGCACAGCAAAAGGGGCATTTCAAGGACGCAGAGTTGCGGCCTCAGATCGTCATCAGCAGCCAATCGGATATCGACCTCGCGATGCGTCTGCATGACGATGCTCATCATGAGTGCTTATTGCCAACTCGGTCAACTTCCCCATCAAATGCAGGGCTGTCATTCACCATCAGCGCTAGATTCCCAGTGGGTCAGCAAGCTGGCGCATGCCACCGTGCCCGGTATCGCGCCAAGCAACGTTAATGCAGCGCTAATCGACTTCGCTTACACTCGCCGCATGAACCGCTTCTTGCGACTGGTTACCCTCTTCTTGCTGGTTATCGCGCTTCCTTTCAACGGGATGGCGGGTATCGACTCACCCATAGAACCGTGCCCCATGCAGGCCATGGGTATGCAAATGATGGCCGGCATGGAGCACGACTGCTGCCAGGAGCAAGATCAGGGCAAGTCCTCCCATCACGACACCAAAACCTGCAAGGTCGGCCAGGAATGTAGAACGGCGACTGCGCTCCAGGTCAGCATGCTGGAGCCTGTGTTGACCTTCGCTACCTCGCACCCTGCCGATACCTATACCGAAAGCCTGGTAGCCAGCGCCCCGCCTGACCACTGGCGCCCTCCTCGGGCCTGATTCCTTCGTAAAACCTCACACGATTGTTCTGCCTTGGCGGCCGAACGATGGCATGCGCGTGCGCGCTGGTTTTTTCGAGGAATCATGCTCATGACTCCCCTACGTTTGCATCCAGGACGGACGCTTGCGCTCGGCCTGGTAATCCTGCTGCCGACGCTATCGGCGCAGGCCGCTTCATTTTCATTGGACGATGCGCTGCAACTGGCAGAGCGCAATGCCCCTTCGCTTCAGGCACGCCAGGAGCAGGTGTCGGCGACACGCAGCGCGATCCTGCCTGCGGGTGAACTGCCCGACCCTCGGCTGAATCTCGGGCTGCAGAACCTGCCGGTGGACGGCAGTGATCGCTGGAGCACAAGCCGAGACTTCATGACCATGCAGGTGGTTGGCCTGTCCCAGGAAGTGCCCAACAGAGACAAACGCAAGGCACGGGTCGAAACCGCGCGGGCAGCGGTTGAACGCGCCGATGCCGAGGCGGTTCTGGAGCGTCAAAACGTACGCGCAGCGACGGCACAGGCGTGGCTGGCGGCCTACACGGTGCAGCGAAAGCTGCAGCAATTCGACGAATTCTACAAAGAGAATCAGCTGCTGACTTCGGCCGTCCACGCCCGCCTGGCCGGCGGAGGCGGTGCAGCAACCGATGCACTTGCTCCAAACCAGGAAATGGCTCAGTTGGACGCGCAGAAAGACCTGCTGCTAAGCCAGGCGAGCCAGGCGCGAGCCGCCCTCAAACGCTGGACCGGCCAGGACGCAGATGTGCAAGCACGCGCATTTCCTCAGTGGGCGGTAAATGCAACTGACTACCTGCATGCGCTACACGCCCACCCTGCGCTGGCGGTTTATGGCGCCATGAGCCGAGAAGCCGAAGCCCAGGTGCATCAGGCGCAAGCCGAGAAGAAGTCTGACTGGGGTTGGCAACTGGACTACCAACGGCGCGGGCCGGCATTCAGCAACATGGTGAGTGTGCAGGTCAGTTTTCAATTGCCCTTGTTCGCAGGCTCTCGGCAAGACCCGATGATCGCCGCCCGGCGTGCACAGGTGCGCCAGCTGGAGGACGAGCAAGACGCGGCCCTGCGGGAGCATACCGCGCAGCTGGAGGCAGACATGGCTGAATACCAGCGCCTGCAGCGTGCAGTGGCGCGAAGCCGAGACACCCTGCTACCGCTCGCCGAAGCACGCGTGCGTTTGGCATTGGCAGATTACCGAGCAGGCAAATCGGCCTTGAGTGAAGTGCTCGCGGCGCGGCGGCAACGGGTAGACGCGCGGTTACAGGACTTAGACCTGCAAGGCCAACTGGCAGCGACAGCGGCACGTTTGCATTTCGCGTACGGCGAGGTGCGGGCATGAAAAGTACGTCTATCGGTCTGATCGCAGCCGTTGCATTGGCTCTGGGTGGCGGTGCGGGCTATTGGTTGGCAGCACGCGGGCAAAGTGCCAAGGCGCCGAGTTCAGAGGAGCAAAAGGCACTTTACTGGTACGACCCGATGTACCCGCAGCAACACTTTTCCGCACCAGGCAAGTCGCCCTTCATGGATATGCAGCTGGTGCCGAAATACGCGGGAGGCACCCCGGATGACACACGGCCCGCTGTGCAGATTACGCCGGGTATCCAGCAGAACCTTGGGGTCAGGCTGGCGACAGTTACCCAGGGTCGCCTTGAGCGCACACTGCAGGTCAGCGGTGTACTGGCCTTCGACGAGCGCGACTTCAGTGTGCTGCAAGCGCGAACCGCAGGGTTCGTCGAACGCACTTACGGGCGCGCCACAGGTGATGCAGTGACCAAGGGGGCACCGCTGGCCGATGTACTTGCGCCAGAATGGGTAGGGTTGCAAGAAGAGTTTCTGGCGCTGCGTCGTTCGGGTGATGCCGGCCTGCAGGCAGCCGCCCGCCAGCGCCTGTTGCTGGCGGGAATGCCGGCGACGTTGATTGACCGGGTCGCACGCAGCGGCAAGGTGCAGGCCCTGGTGACATTGGTTGCCCCCACCGCCGGTGTCATCCAGGCGCTGGAGCTACGCCCAGGCATGACCGTACTACCTGGCGCTACCCTGGCGCGCATCAACGGTGTGACCAACGTCTGGCTTGAGGCAGCAGTACCTGAAGCTCAGGCTCAGGGCTTGCGTGAAGGCTTGGCAGTGCAAGCCGAACTGCCCGCCTATCCCGGCCATGCATTGACCGGCAAGCTGACAGCGCTGCTGGCTGATGCGGACCTGCAAAGCCGTACCTTGCGGCTGCGCATCGAGCTGCCCAACCTCGAGGGTCGATTGCGCCCTGGCATGACCGCCCAGGTCACCCTGCATCCGGTTGGGCAAGCCGATGACAGCTTGCTGATACCTGCCGAGGCCGTGATCCGTACCGGTAAACGCAATGTGGTGATGCTTGCCGAAGATCAAAGCCACTTCCGCCCGATCGAAGTGGTGCTGGGCCAGGAAAGCGGTGGCCAGGTCGCCGTGCTGCAAGGGCTGCAGGCAGGCCAGCGGGTAGTGGCGTCGGGGCAATTTCTTATTGACTCCGAGGCCAGCCTCAAGGGCATCGAGGCTGCAACTGCGCAAGAGACCCCACTGGTACCTGCACAACCGCCACTGCACGAGGCAGACGGGCAAATTGTGCAGATAGACGGCAAGCAGCTCACCATCGCCCATGGCCCTTTCATCACCTTGGGCATGCCTGGAATGACCATGACCTTCCCGGTGGCCGACTCCGTGATGCTCGCCGGGCTGAAAGTGGGTAGTCGCATTCACTTTGGTATCCGCGAACGTGACGAAGGCATGGTGATCGAGCAGATCGGTGCGCAGGAGAGTCAGCCATGATTGCGCAACTGATACGCTGGTCGGTGGGCAACCGGGTGCTGGTTCTGTTCGCCACGTTGTTTTTGGTGGCCTGGGGCGTGCTCTCGGTGCGTAGCCTGCCAATCGACGCGTTGCCGGACTTGTCGGACGTGCAAGTCATCATTCGCACCTCCTACCCTGGGCAAGCGCCACAGATTGTGGAAAACCAGGTGACCTACCCACTGACCACCACCATGCTCTCAGTGCCTGGCGCCAAGACAGTGCGCGGCTTCTCGGCCTTTGGCGACAGCTTCGTCTACGTGTTGTTCGAGGATGGCACCGACCTCTACTGGGCACGCTCGCGGGTCCTGGAGTATCTGAGCCAGGTGCAATCGCGCCTACCTGCGTCGGCCAAACCCATACTCGGGCCAGATGCCACAGGTGTGGGCTGGATTTATCAATACGCGCTGGTCGACCGCCGTGGTGGTCATGACCTGGCGCAACTGCGCAGCCTGCAGGATTGGTTCTTGCGCTTCGAGCTCAAGACCCTGCCTGATGTCGCCGAAGTGGCGAGTATCGGCGGCATGGTCAAGCAGTACCAAGTGGTGCTCGACCCGTTGCGCCTGGCCACGCTTGGCATTACCCAAGCGCAGGTGACGGATGCCATCGCCAAGGCCAACCAGGAAACCGGCGGGGGTGTCCTTGAGCAAGGTGAGGCGCAATTCATGGTTCGTGCTTCGGGTTACCTGAAGACACTCGATGATTTGCGCGCCATCCCCCTGCGTCTGGCCACCAATGGCGCACCAGTAACGCTTGGCGATGTCGCCACCGTACAGCTTGGGCCAGAGGCGCGCAGAGGGATTGGTGAACTGGATGGCCAGGGCGAGGCCGTGGGTGGTGTGGTCATTTTGCGCAGCGGCAAAAACGCAAGGGAAGCCATTGCCCGCGTCAAGGAAAAACTCGAAGCGTTGAAGAAGGGCCTGCCCGCCGGGGTGGAGCTGGTCACCACCTATGATCGCAGCCAATTGATCGACCGCGCCGTGGACAACCTGAGCCAAAAACTGCTCGAAGAGTTCATCGTGGTCGTACTGGTGTGCGCGGCGTTTCTCTGGCACCTGCGTTCATCACTGGTGGCGATCGTCTCCCTGCCAGTGGGGGTGCTGATTGCACTGATCGTCATGCGCCATCAGGGGATGAACGCCAACATCATGTCACTTGGCGGCATCGCTATCGCTATCGGTGCAATGGTCGACGCGGCAGTGGTAATGATCGAAAACGCACACAAGCATGTCGAGGCCTGGCATGCCCGCAACCCGGGGGGCCAGCTGCAGGGCGAACAACACTGGAAGGTCATGACCGAGGCGGCAGTCGAGGTGGGGCCGGCCCTATTCTTCAGCCTGATGATCATCACACTGTCGTTCGTTCCGGTCTTTACCTTGCAGGCCCAGGAAGGACGGTTGTTCGCACCGTTGGCGTTCACCAAGACCTACGCCATGGCTGCTGCCGCAGGGCTGGCGGTGACGCTGGTACCGGTGCTGATGGGCTACTGGATTCGCGGCCCGCTGCCAGCGGAGGCGCGCAACCCGCTTAACCGCGGGCTGATTCGGCTGTATCGCCCCGCGCTGGAGGTTGTGTTACGCCGACCACGCATGACGCTGATGGGCGCACTGCTGATCCTCCTCAGCAGCCTGTGGCCATTGAACCATTTAGGCGGGGAGTTTCTACCGCCGTTGGACGAGGGCGACCTGCTGTACATGCCCTCTGCGCTTCCTGGGTTATCCACCCAAAAAGCTTCACAGTTGCTGCAGCGCACCGACCAGCTGATTCGGACCGTGCCCGAGGTGGCCAGCGTATTTGGCAAAGCCGGGCGCGCCGAATCGGCGACCGACCCCGCGCCGCTGGAGATGTTCGAAACCATCGTGCGCCTGAAGCCGAAAGACCAGTGGCGACCGGGTATGACCAGCGAGAAGCTGATTGAAGAGCTCGACCGGACAGTTCAGGTACCAGGGCTGACCAACATCTGGATTCCGCCCATTCGAAACCGGATCGACATGTTGGCTACCGGCATCAAGAGCCCCATTGGCGTGAAAGTGGCTGGCAGCGACCCCGGGCTGATCGATCGCGTGACACTGGCCGTCGAGCGGGCAGCGAAAACGGTGCCCGGCGTGACCTCGGCATTGGCTGAGCGCTTGACTGGCGGGCGCTACATCGACCTCGATATCGACCGTCAGGCGGCAGCGCGCCACGGCCTGAACATCGCAGACGTGCAAGCCATTGTTGCCGGAGCCATCGGTGGTGAAACCATTGGCGAAACGGTTGAAGGGTTGGCGCGCTATCCCATCAGCGTAAGGTACCCACGGGAATGGCGAGACTCCGCCGATGCACTGCGTCAGTTGCCGATCTACACAGCCCAGGGCGGGCAGATCACCCTTGGTACCGTCGCACAGGTGCGCATCACCGATGGTCCACCGATGCTCAAGAGCGAGAACGCCCGCCCTTCGGGCTGGGTTTACATCGACGTACGCGGTCGTGATCTGTCGTCCGTGGTGGCCGACCTGCGCCAAGTGGTAGAGCGCGAGGTGAAGCTTGAACCCGGCATGAGCCTCAGCTACTCCGGCCAGTTCGAGTATCTGGAGCGTGCCAATGCTCGCCTGACGTGGGTGGTACCGGCAACGCTGGCGATCATTTTCGTTCTGCTTTACCTCACCTTCGGCCGTATGGAAGAAGCGCTGCTGATCATGGGTACCTTGCCCTTCGCCCTCACCGGTGGTGTGTGGTTGCTTTATCTGATGGGTTTCAACCTGTCGGTGGCCACGGGTGTCGGCTTCATCGCCTTGGCAGGGGTGGCCGCGGAGTTCGGCGTCATCATGCTGCTCTACCTGAACAACGCCTGGGCCGAGCGCCTAGCCAAAGGCGAGCACACGCAAGCAGCGCTGCTGGACGCGATTGGCGAAGGTGCCGTGCATCGTATTCGCCCCAAAGCCATGACCGTGGCGGTAATTGTCGCAGGGCTGCTGCCGATTCTCTGGAGCGACGGCACCGGCAGCGAAGTGATGGCGCGAATCGCTGTACCGATGGTGGGCGGCATGCTGACTGCACCCTTGCTCTCGCTGTTCGTCATCCCCGCAGCGTACTGGATGATCCGACGCCGACAGGTTGACGGCTTGAAGGTAGGGGCAAGGTGAGGTTCGATTTCCCTATGGAGGGGAGCGCTGCGACGATCGAAGACATCCGCAAGCACTAACCCTCCGGTTGCTCATCCTGTTTGCCAGAACCCAGCAAACAGGATGAGTTTCAAGTGACCTTTGGGTGCAGTCCACGCAGGTGTCGGTCATCTGCACGGCCTGGCAACCGGCTAGGAAAGCCCATTGAGCATGTCCTGAACCTGTTGCGTCGCCTGGCGGGTACTTTGCGCGAGTTTCTTCACTTCATCGGCAACCACCGAAAACCCTCGCCCCACCTCGCCCGCCCTGGCGGCCTCGATGGCCGCATTCAACGCCAGAAGGTTGGTCTGCTCGGCGATACTTCGAATGACGCTGATCATCTGTGCGATACGCTCGTAGCTGGCTTGATTCTGCTGGCGCATCTGCGCTTGGCTGGCCTGGACACTGCGCTCATCGCTGATATCCCGCACAGCCCCGATCACGCGCACCAGCCGCCCTTGCTCGTTTCGCACTGCGCGCCCTCGCTCGCGGCACCAGATATAACCCCGCTGCTTGTGGCGCATGCGGTATTCGAACACGTACTCCGCCGCCTCAACCGGCGCGATGATCGCGGCATCGAAGACGCTCATGATGCCCGGCAGGTCGTCTGGATGAGTGATGTCGACCTGAGATTGCCAGCCATCAGGCAACTCTTCGGATGTATAGCCCATCAGGCAGCGGAACTGGTCGGAAAACCGCATGTGACTGGACGGGTGCCCGACATCGCCATGGGCTACCGAGATATCCCACACCCCTTCGGTAAGCGTGGTCTGCAACAACGCCCAAAGCTGCTGTTGATCCAGTAATACCTGCGCCTGCTGCGCAAGCTCGACACGTCGTGCGTCCAGTTCACGATTGCGCTCGACAAGGCCAGCTTCACGCAGCTCCGCTGCTCGCAAGCTAGCGCGAGCGGCCTCCAGTTCTACCTCTCGGGCTCCCAGCGACACTTCCAGCCGGCGCAACGCCAAAGCACTCTGCTGGCGCTGCGCAACCACCTCGCTCAAACCTTGCAGCACCTCGGGACAACGCGCGAGCAGCGGGTACTCAAAGCGCTGTGGCACCTGCCCCGCTTGGGCCTGGGCCAGTGCCTGGGAAAACGCCTGCATCCAGTGGACTTTCCTGAAAAACATGCACCCGCTCCTGCTGTGGTTTTCGACGTACAGGCGTACGCGCTCTGGACGTCATACAAAAAACGCCGGCGGGAGGCCGGCGCTTAAATGCAGTACGTATGAAGTAAGAGATCGCCTGGTGAGGCAGCGCCACTATCCTCTACTGCCAGCCCCTATTGCTTGCTTGAACCTGCCAGCCAGCTTGTCCCTGCGTGACTTTCATGCGGTCCACCAGAGCATGCGCATTTGGCGACATGCACCGTGCATCAGCTAATTGCACGCATACTCATGAAGACATGTCCGCCATCGCCGCTTCAGGAGGTTGCCACCATGCTTGACCGGGTCATGGATGCACTGCGAGACAATCCCGAAATCGCTGTATTTCTCGCCATTGCCCTGGGCATCCTGCTCGGCCGTATCAAGCTGGGCAGTTTCCATCTGGGTTCTGTCGCTGGCGCACTGCTGATGGGGCTGCTGATTGGTCAGATCGGCCTGCAAGTGCCCCACGAACTGAAATCGGTATTCTTCGCCTTGTTCATCTATGCGGTCGGCTTCAAGAGTGGGCCGGAATTCTTCGGCAGCCTCAACCGCGGCACGTTCAAGCTGGTCATTCTCTCGCTGGTGCTGTGCGGCACTGCCCTGGCAGTGATTCTGGCGATGAACGCGCTGTACGGCTTCGATGCAGGCTTTACCGCAGGCCTGGGCGCCGGCGCCCTGACGGACACGGCGATCATGGGCACGGCCAGCAGCGCGATCGCCCAATTACCGCTGGACGCGGCAGCCAAGGCCGAGCTCAACAGCCACATGGCTGTAGCCTATGCGATCACCTATGTATTCGGCACCGTCGGGCTGATCGTCTTCGTCGGCAGCCTGGCGCCACGCCTGCTCGGGGTGGACTTGCGCAGCAGCGCCCAGGCGCTGGAGCGTGAACTGGGCATTGAACGCAATGAAGACGCCATCAGCATCCCTTATACCCGCATCGTCGTGCGCGCCCATCGGCTCACGGCCGCCCATGCAGCCGGCACAACCATCGCCGATGTGGAGGCGCTGCACCCGGCGCTGAGCATCGAACGCGTCACCCGCGCCGGGCAACACCTGGAGCGCGACCCGGCATTGCGCCTTGAACGTGACGACATCCTGGGCATATACGCCCTGCGCGATGCTGTGAGCGATCTGCACGGCTGGATAGGCCCGGAAGTGGATCACCCGCAAAGCCTGTCGTTCGCCACCCGCAGCGCCGACATCGTGCTGACCAGCCGCCACCTGGCCGGTCGCAGCCTGCATCAGGTGAAGGCCGCACTTACCGGTTCCGAGCGCATGGGTTGCTTTCTCACGGGCATCACCCGTCAAGGCCTGCCCCTGCCCCTTTTGCCGGAAACCATTCTGCGTCGGGGCGATGTCATCAGCCTTACTGGGCGAGCCAGCAGTGTTGACGCATTGGCCGCGCAACTGGGCCGGATCCGACACGCCAGCTACCGCAGCGATATCGCCATCCATGCGCTGGGCCTGGTTGCCGGTTCACTGGTGGGGCTGCTGTCTACCCACATCGGCATGATTCCAGTGGAACTCGGCATCGGCGGTGGCGTGTTGCTAGCCGGGCTGTTGATCGGTTGGTACAACTCGCGACATCCCGATCTCGGCGCCCTGCCACCTGCCGCACAGTGGGCGTTTTCCGAGTTTGGCCTGACCGCCTTCGGCGCGGTCGTGGGCTTGCTGGCCGGGCCGGCGGCGCTGACGGCGGTCAGGGAACAAGGCATGGCACTGTTGCTGGCAGGCGCACTGGTGACCCTCATTCCGCCGCTGGTCACACTCTACGTTGGCCGCTACGTGCTGCGCTTGCATCCGATGATCCTGTTGGGCGCGCTGGCCGGAGCACAGACCGAAGCGGCCTCGATGAACAAGATCATCGAGCAGTCGGGAAGCAATACCCCAGTCATCGGTTTCACCGTCTGCTATGCCGTCTCCAATGTGCTGCTCGCAGTATGTGGCCCGATCATCATCGCCTTTGCCTGACGCCTCGACTTGCCCGCCGGCAAGTGTCGTCTAAAGTACTGACTCACAGTGCCAGCAGCTGCTACTCATTCAGAATGTGAAATTGTCGTGAAAAGAGTGTGCCCGGCGCCAGCTGCCTGATTTCAACATGGCTACCCTGCTTCTACTACGCCTCAACGTTCGCTGGTAGTTGCCATAAAACGGTACAGCGCTTCAGTCACAAGGAGCGTCTGATGGAATCGTTGTACTGCCTGCGCCGCTCAGCAGCCCTGTTGCTTTGCACGGCATCCTTGTTCGGCAATGCGGCCTGGGCTGGTGGCATCCTCATCTATGAAGCCGGCCAGGAGGGCAACGGCCTGGCCAATGCCGGGTCTGCCGCACTGGCCACCGACCCCAGCGTGCTGATGAGCAACCCGGCGGGCATCACCCGGCTCAAAGGCACTCAGATTAGCGCCAACGCCCAGGTCATTCTTGGCGACCTGCGTTTTTCCCGCGACGCCGGCAACCAGTTCGACGGCAACGAAGGCGGCAATGCGCTGCAATACCTGCCCGGTACCAGCCTGTTCATCAGCCACCAGCTCGACGAGCGCTCTGCCATCGGTTTCGGCATGTATGGCAACTTTGGCCTGGCGCTGGACTACGACGACGACTGGGCCGGCCGCTATTTCACCCAGGAGGCCGCAGTGATTGGCGTTTCGATGCAACCGACCTGGGCCTACAAGTTCACCGACGACCTGTCCATCGGGGTTGGCCCGCGCATCATGGTCGGCTACTACCGCACCGAGATGGCCATCAACAATAACCTGCTGGGCCTGGCCGACCGGCCCGATGGCCAGCTGGAGTACAAGGACACCGATGTCGGCGTAGGCGTCAACCTGGGCCTGTTGTACCAGCTTGATGCCCGCACCCGTGTGGGCCTGGCCTACACCAGCAAGGTCAAGCTGGAGTTCGAGGACAAGCCGCACCTCAAGGACATCGACAACCCGCTGCTCAACGTCGCCCTGCGCCGCCTCGACGTAGATTCGCTGGAGCTCGACCTCAACGTGCCGCAAACCGTCACCTTCAGCATCGCCCACGAGCTGGACGACCAGTGGACCCTGCTCGGCAGCCTCAACTGGCAGGACTGGAGCGACTTTGGCGACGTCGGCGTGGAGGTGGACAGCGACGCTGGCGGCACCAGCCGCACCGTCGACCGCCAATACAAGGACACCTGGCATGCCTCCGTGGGCGCACAGTACCAGGCCACCCGACAATGGCGCTGGAGCGTCGGCCTGGGTTACGACAGCTCGGCCGTGGACGATAAGGACCGCACGGTCGACAACCCCATGGGCGAGGCCTGGCGGTTGGCTACCGGGGTCAACTACCAGGTCGATGAGGGCCTGGAGCTGCACCTGGCCTACACCTTGGTGTGGCTCGGCGACATGGACGTCGAGCAGACCAAGGCGCGCTCGGGCAACACGCTGTCAGGCAGCTATGACAACAGCGCTTTGCACATCATTGGCGGTGGCGCCACCTGGCGCTTCTGACGCCCCGGCAAAGCGGTGGGCATTGATCAACGCAACGAAGGAGAAGCTGCATGAACACCAAGACATTGGCTGCATCGCTGTGCCTTGCAACCCTCATGCTGCAGGGGTGCGCCAGCAAGTACGTGGAGTCCGACCAGTATTCAGGGTTCCTGAAGGACTACAGCATCCTCAAGGAAGACAAGTCGCCGTCCGGCGCGCCAGTCATGCGCTGGATCAAGCCCGGGTCGATGCCAAGCGCTACACCAGCGTGTACATAGAGCCAAGCCAGCTCTACCCCAAACCGCAACCGACCGACAAAGTGCCGCAATCGACCTTGACGGGGATCACCCAGTACTACGACCAGACCCTGAAGAACCACTTCTCCCAGGTATTACCGCTGGCCACCAGCCCTGGTCCGCGCGTACTGGTGGTGCGCCCGGCGATAACGGCGGTGAGCGCCCAGACCAAAAGCCTGCGCCCTTATGAAGTCATTCCGATTGCGTTGATCGCCGCAGGCATCAGCACCGCCACCGGTATCCGTGACCAGGACACCAGCATCGCCACCGAAGCGGCGTTCCTTGATGGTGACAGCAACCAGGTGGTGGCCGAAGTGGTGCGCAAAGGTGCAGGTACCGAGCTGGATGACTCATCCCAGGTCATGCAGGCAAAAGACGCCAAAGCCGTACTCGATGGCTGGGCCAAGGACATGGTCGGCTCCTTCCAGGCATTGCGGAAATAGGCCGCTTCCCTCAAGCACGGCCCTGCCCAGGAGCGTGCAGGCCTGCCCCGGTCACTGATGAGGCGCGATTCCATGGACAGCATTCGCGGCAGCGCATTGCTGCAATATGACCAGCTACTGGTCGAACACGGTGCTGCGCAGCGGGACTTTCTGGCCCCGCTGCACATTGCCCCGGATGTGGTCGGCAACTACGGCAAGCACCTACCCTACCTGAGCCTGGTGCAACTGTTCGAAGGCAGCGCGCACGCCCTGAGCCTGCCCCGCTTCGGCCTGGAGCTGGCGTTGCGCCAAGGCTCGACCCTGGTCGGCCCGCTGCGCCACCTGGCCAACTCCGCCCCCACCGTAGGCCACGCCCTGGTGGCGGTAATCCGTTACATGCGCCACTACAGCCCGGCTATCCACTTTCGCCTGGAACACCGCGCCGGGCAGGCCATGCTGTTTTTCGACAACGGCCTGCCGAGTTCCGAACAGACGCCGCAAATTGTCGAGAAATCAGTGATGGGGGCGCGGCTGCTGATTGGCGAGCTGCGCGGCGCGCCACTGCGGCCACGGGCGGTGACCTTGCGCCACGCCGCGCTGGGCGATGCCTCGGGCTACACACGTTACTTTGACTGCCCGGTGCTGTTCGGCCAGGCCCACAACAGCCTGGTGCTGGGGGCTGACGTACTGCAAGAAGCCTGCGTGCACCATGACGCCGACCTGCATGCCATCGTCCGCCACTTCCTGGAGAACCAGGCCGTCCCTTGCGACAGCCTGCTGGCCTCGGTAGAGCGCAAGATCCAGATGCTGCTGCCCGCCCAACGCTGCACCCTGGAACAGGTGGCGCTGGCCTTGAACATGAATTCACGCACCTTGCAACGGCACCTGGCCAGCGATGGTATCGAATTCGAAGGCTATCTGGACGGTATTCGCCGCTGCCAGGCACAACAGATGCTACGCAAGACCACCTTGTCTGTCGGGCAGATCGCCAACGAGCTGGGCTATCGCCGTACCACCTCGTTCTGCCGTGCGCATTTGCGCTGGTTCGATATCACGCCGCTTGAGCATCGACGGCAATACGGCGACCCGGTGATCGCCGCACTTTGAGTAGCGCTCAGGCATCCTTGCCATCGCCACCCGGTTCCCGCGCCGGCGCGGCAAACCACTTCTCACGCGGCACCCACTTCTCCTGAGCCGGGTCGCCCAGGTAATGCGGCGACATGATCTGCACGCCGTATTCATTGAATACATCCTGGATGTTGGCGTGCAACAGGCTCAACAGCTCGGCGCGCGGCCGTGGCTCGCTGGGCACCGCTTGGCCCACCAGGCGGTATTCGGGGTAAAAGTCCGAGAGCCCGGTCTGGAACACCTGCGGCCTGGGTTTGGCAAGAATGCCCTCGGTGCGCTGCGCGGCCTCCACCAGCATCGCCTCGACCTGGCGCCAGGGCGTGTCATAGCCGATGGTGACCACCGTATCGACGATGTACCCCTGGCCCTGCACCACCCGTGAATAGTTGCGCGTCACCGACCCGGTGATCATCGAGTTGGGCAGCGTCAACACCTCGCCCAAACCGGTGCGGATGGTGGTGTTGAACATGCCCACCTCGGTCACCGTGCCTTCGTTATCCCCTACCCGCACGTATTCACCGGCCTTCAGTGTGCGCGAATACGTCAGGATCAGCCCCGCCGCAGCCTGCCCGACCACGCTGGAGGCACCCAGCGAAATCATCAGGCCCAACAGCACCGAAAGCCCTTTGAAGGCATCGGTGCCAGAGCCCGGCAGGTACGGGTAAGCCATCACCAGGGCAAACAGCCAGATCGCCAGTGAAGTTAGCCGGGTGGTGGGCTGCAAGGTTTCTTCGGTCAACCACTTCAGCGTACCCGGGCGGGCCATGCGCTCCAGCACGCGGCGGCTGAAGCCGCTGATGCCGCGGGCGATGAAAAAGATCATGACGGCCACGGCAATACCGGGAATGGCATGCAGAATGCCGTCGAGCAGGTAGCGCAGCAGGTCGAGCAGATGCACGTTGAGGCTTTCGCCCCACGGCCGGGTATAGGGGAATTGCGACAGCACGAAGCTCAGCCACTGGTAGCCAAGCAGCAAGACGATCACCCAGTACATCAGGCGCAGCAGCCGGTCGATCACAAAGTACACATACTGCATGTCGAACAGCGGCAGTTGGCCTACCTTGATCTGCCGGGCTCGTTCTCGCATCAATTGCGGCAAACGGCCGCGCAGTCTGCGTCGGCCCAGGTTGGCAGCCTTGATCAGCAGCACGAACACCAGTGTCGCGACGGCGGAAAAGCCCAGCGCCTTGAGCAGAAAACGCAGGCTGCGCGCCTCGCCGGTTTCATCCACGACCTGACGCAACGTGGCCGCAGCCTGCTCGGCCGCCTCCCGGGTGTCGCCACCCTCCACGCCCAGGTCCTGCGGGGCGACGATGAAGGCCCGCCGCCCACCTAGCAGCACCAGGTGGCTGTTGACGATGGGGTCGACGCTGACTTTCAGCTCGTCGGTGCCGCGCAATGCCTCATCGATCACCGCCGTCGCCCGCTGCGCGCGCGCGGCCGGGGTCTCGCCGAGCAAGGTGGCGTGGAAGGTGAAGATGCTGCGGTTGGCGATGCGCAGTTCTGCCGGTTCACCCGGCACGCCATCGGTCGCGCTACCCACCGCATCCTTGCCATGCCCCGCCAGCGGCAGCAAGGCACACAGCATCAACAGCGCAGTCAACAGACGGTTCATTGCTCACTCCCTGGCCGATAGTCCTGTAGTGATAGCACAGGCTTCACTGGCCGGTACTGGGGCCAAGGAACCAGCGATAATACGGGTTGCCGCCGTCGCTGCGGGCCAGTTCGCGGGCTTCCCGCGCCCAGGCCTGGCGGTTGCCGTTGTAGGCATGCAAGCTGAGGCTGTAGAAAAGTGCCAGGCTGCGCCACTGGTCACTCACCGCGCTGGCGAAGCCTGGTTCCGCGCCCTGCAGCGGTGGCGTGCTGCGCAGGGCCAGCAAGGCTGGCAGCACACGGGTGATTTCCCGGGGGCGCACCCACGGCGCGTACTCGATGCGTGGCTGATCGTCGGTCACTGGCAATGCATTGCCGGCGTAACGTTCAAGCCCGGCACGGTCGGTAATCCAGGTGGCCAGCAAGGCCTCTGGCGAAGCGACACCCACCTCGGCCAGCGTCTGGGCCACGCTCGCTTGCGCCAGGCGCTGGCGGATACGCGGTACATCCAACTGCAATGGCTGCAATGAGCCGATCAGCAGCATTTCGTGGAACTCAGTGGTCCACAGCGTGGCATGGGGAAGACATCGATGAAGCTGCGCACCAGCGAGCGGCTGTCTTCGTCGTTCTGGGTCGGCAAGGGCAGCCACTGCGCGACCAGGCCAGCAGGTTGCAAGCGGGCGGCGGCCAGCTGATAGAAGTTGCGCGAGTACAGGTTGACCACGCCGGCCGCCGAGGGTGGCGGTGGTTCCAGGGTGATCAAATCGTAGCGCGCCTCACTGCGCAGCAACTCACGGCGACCATCGCGCAAGCGAATGTCCAGGCGTGGGTCCGCCACCGCGGCATAGTTGCCTTTGAAACGGGGCGCCGCCTGCAAGACTTCAGGCAGCAATTCGGCCACCACCGGGCGCTCCAGTCCAGGGTAACGTAGCATCGCCCCGGCGGTGATACCGGTGCCAAAGCCGATCACCAAGGCCGAGCGCGGCTCGCCATTGTGGATCAGCAACGGCAGCAAGGCTTGCAAGCGCATGTAGCGCAGCGATGGCATGGCGTCGCCGGTATTGGAAACACCCTGGATGTAAAGGCGGCTGAAGGTTTGCCCCTGGCGCCCTTGGGTGACCACTGCCACCGTGCCGCCCTTGCCCTCATGGTAGTAGGTGAGTTGCCCGTTGCGTGCGCCTGGCAGCAGCTCGGCCAGGCGCTGCGGCGGCATCAACAGCACCACCAGCACGGTTGCAGGGGCCACCAGGCACACGGCCAACGCAGCAGGGCGACGTACACCCTGGCCACGCCACACCGCCACCAACCCTACCAGCACGGCCATTGCGGCAAGCGCCCCCAAGGCACGTACCAGGCCCAATTGCGGCACCAGTACGAACCCCGTGAGCAGCACGCCGGCGATGCCACCCAGGGTGTTGAGCGCCACCACCGCGCCCACATCCCGCCCCACATGACCGCTGTCCACCACCAGGCGCAAGGCCAGTGGAAATGCGGCGCCCAGCAATGTGGTTGGAAGCAACACCATGCACGCGGCCGCCACCGCGAAACGCGCGCACATGCCGAGCAGTTCGTTGCCAGTCAGCTGCAGGGCGAACAGTTCGGCCTGCGTCTGGGCCTGCACCAGCCAGCGGCCCAGCCCGGCAAGCTGCAACAGGGCAAGCAGCCCGGCAATGGCAATCAACAGCCCGAACACACCCCAAGGATCACGAATTCGGTCGGCACGCCTGGCATACAGCGCACTACCGGCCAGCAGCCCGGCCAGGTAAGTGGCCAGCACCACGGCAAAGGCATAGGACCGGGTGCTCATGAAGGGCACGATCGACTGGCTCCACACCACCTCGTAGCCCAGCGCCACTCCCCCGGCGATGCAATACAGGGCGATGGCCAGGCGTGCCTGCGGCGAGCGTGATGTCGACGAGGCATTGGCAAGCGGCGGCAAGCTCACTTCTCGCCGGTAAGAAAGCCAGGCACCCAATGCTGCCAGCAGGTTCAGGCTGGCAGCTGCGCAGGCGCTGCCTGTAACGCCAAGGCGCGGCAGCAGTACGAAGGCCGCCGCTAGCGTGCCGGCAATCGCGCCAGCGGTGTTCGCCGCGTACAAGCGCCCACCCGCCTCTGCCAACTGCCCGGTGACAGGCGCCAGCGTGCGCACCAGTACGGGCAAGGTACCGCCCATGAGCAAGGCCGGTACGCCCACCAGCACGAAGGGCAGCGCCCAGGCCAGCAGGCCGGCACTGGCCTCGAGGCGGGCGAACGGTCCGGCGGCATGGGCCAGGCCAAGGGTGGCGCCGAGCCCCAGCAGCGCAACGGCGAGCTCAAGATAAACGTACAGGCGCACTGGGCGTTGCAGGCGGTCGGCCCAACGCCCGAACAGCAGGCCGCCAAAGGCAAGCCCGGCAAAAAAGGCACTGATACCGGTGGCGACGGCATGCACTTCCACACCCACGACCAATGACAGTTGCTTGATCCACAGCACTTGGTAGACAAGACCGGCAGCACCGGAGAGGAACAGCAGCGTGGCAGGCAATGCGAGCAGTGGACGGGACTGGGTGCGAGGCTCACGGGAAACAGCGGAAGATGCTGCAGGTGATGCCATGAATGAGCGCCTTGTGCATACGGGTAAAGATGCAGGAGCGAGCACGCCCGCCCCTGCGGTCATGGCACTACAGTGTAGTCCTCACTGCTTGTTCATCTTTTCTTCAATTTTCTTGTCCACGTCAGCGCGGATCTGGTCGATGCTGAAGCTGGCCGGCCGCTGGCTAGGTGGGTACTCGACAAAGGTTTGCAGGAATTGCGCCGATTTCTTCACGCCGTTGAATATCAGATAGTCGTTTTTGGTCAGCCAGTCGTAGTACTGGTCAGACACTACGTCTGCCCGCTCGTATGGGTCCATCCGCAGATTGAACAGCTTCGGCACCCGCAGGCAGGTGAACGGTTCGCTCCATACCTTCAGACCACCTGGCGCACGCTGCTCGCAGAAAACGATCTTCCAGTTGTCGTAGCGCATCGCTACCAGGTCGCCGTCGTCACTGAAGTAGAAGAACTCGTTTCGTGCACTCTTGTCGCTCTTGCCTGTGAGGTAGTCGAGTTGGTTGTAGCCGTCCAGATGCACCTTGAAGTTCTTGCCACCGACATCGGCCCCTTTGAGCAAGCGGTCCTTGATATCAGTGTCACCAATGGCCGCAAGCAGCGTCGGGAACCAGTCCAGCCCCGACATCATCTGGGTGGAGACGGTGTCCGCCTTGACATGGTTTGGCCAGCGAATCATAGCCGGTACACGGAAGGCCCCTTCCCAGTTGGAGTTCTTCTCGTTGCGGAACGGTGTAGTCGCCGCATCCGGCCAGGACCACTGGTTCGGGCCGTTGTCAGTGGTGTAGACCACGATAGTGTTGTCAGCCACCTTGAGGTCGTCGAGGGTTTTCAAAAGCTTGCCCACGTCGCCATCATGCTCAAGCATGCCGTCGGCATACTCGTTACCCACCATGCCGCTCTGGCCCTGCATCGACTCGCGCACATGGGTAAAGGCATGCATGCGCGTGGTGTTCATCCACACGAAGAAAGGCTTGTCGGCCTTGACCTGTTTGTCGATGAAGTTGATCGCCGCCTGGGTGGTCTCGTCGTCGATGGTTTCCATGCGTTTCTTGTTCAACGCACCGGTGTCTTCGATCTTGCCGTCGGCGCTGGACTTGATCACACCGCGTGGTGAAGCGGCCTTGACGAATTCGGCATCATCCTTGGGCCAGTAAGGGCGCTCCGGTTCCTCCTCGGCGTTCAAGTGGTACAGGTTGCCAAAGAACTCGTCGAAGCCATGGTTGGTCGGCAAGTACTCGTCCTTGTCCCCCAGGTGGTTCTTGCCGAACTGGCCAGTGGCATAGCCATGTGCCTTGAGCGCTTGAGCGATGGTAACGTCGCGTGCTTGCAGGCCCACCGGTACGCCAGGCATACCGACCTTGGACAGGCCGGTGCGCAATGCCGACTGACCGGTGATGAACGTCGACCGGCCGGCGGTGCAACTGTTCTCCGCGTAATAGTCGGTGAACATCATGCCTTCCTTGGCGATGCGGTCGATGTTCGGCGTCTGGTAACCGACCACGCCCTTGCCATAGGCACTGATATTGGTCTGGCCGATGTCGTCACCGAAGATGACCAGGATGTTCGGCTTGTCCGCCGCACTGGCCAGCCCCGCCCCGAACGTTGCCGTTGCCGCGAGGGCGGCCGCCGACAACCATGCTCTACTGGACTTCATAGCTACGCTCTCCGTTTCACGTCACTGCTGTCGTCCACGACTGCTGGCACGGCGATCGCCGTGCTGCTGCGGCTGGTTGATGAATCATTGCGGTGTTTCAAAGGGGTAGACACGGCGCCATTCACTGGCCATGTCGACCACGGTCCAGCCCTTGGCGGTGGCTTGGTCCAGGGCTTTGTCAAGGCGCCCGACCGAACTCTTGCGGTCATAGGCCCATTCGCGGTGGGCATCGGTGTGGTGGACCAGCCCGGCAAAGCGTCGGCCCTTGCCCGCTTTAGTCCACTGCAGCATCTGCAGGTCGCCGTCGGAATTACCGAACGCCAGCAGCGGTCGGCGGCCGATGATCGAATCGATGCTCACCGGCTTGCCCGGGCCGTCGTCGTTGTGCACTACCTTGGGCAAACGCTGGATGCTCAGCTTGCCCTGTTGGTCCTGAAACGAAGCCTCCAGGGTCGTGCCGATCACCTGCTCCGGCGGGATGCCATACACCTCGTCGGCAAAGGCGCGCATGAAGGCGACCTCGCCACCTGACACGATGTAGGTCTTGAAGCCGTTGTCACGCAGGTAGCCCAGCAGCTCGAGCATTGGCTGGAACACCATCTCGGTGTACGGCTTGCCGGTGCGTGGGTGACGGGCGCTGACCAGCCAGCTGCGGCTGCGGGCAATGAAATCCTCACTGCTCATCCCCGAATGGGTGGCCGCGACGATCTTGAGCATGCCGTCCATGCCTTGCGCCGCCAGCGCCTGGTGATCGTTCTCGAGTATCGCCTTGAACGGCTGCTGATTACGCCACTGCGGGTGCTGCGGCGCCAGGCGCTTGACCTCATCCATGGCGAACAGCACTTCAAAATACAACGGTTGCTCGCTCCACAACGTGCCATCGTTGTCGAACACCGCGATGCGCTCGGCCGGGGCGACATAGTCGGGGCCACCTTGCTGGGTGACCGCGCCAACAAAAGCCTCGATGGCCTGGCGCGACGGCCCGTCACGCCAAGAGGCCAACGGCTCAGCGGCCAGCACCTGCAGGGCCGGCACCAGCAGCAAGACACATAACAGCGCACGAACGGAAGCGGTGCTCACCAGGACCTTGCGCATGGCCAATCATCCCTGCTTGAGTTGCCGACCTGACAGCTAGGCTGTCAGGGATTGAGTTGCTTGAGCGCGTGCTTGCCGACAGGCTTGGCTGGGTGCGCCTCAACCTGTTGCCGCAGGCTGTACAACAGGCTCAGCCTGGCATCGGCGGGGGGTGGCCGAAGGCGCCCGGCAGCATAGAAATCCTGCAAAAAGGCTAGCAAAGCCTCTTCGCTTTGCCTGCCACGAGGATGTTCACTTGACGACAGCGTGCGCTGGCCTGTGGCCCGACGCAGCCACAGATACATGGCATCCAGCCGTGCCGGCTCGCTGGCGCACTGTCGACGAGCCTGACGCCAGGCGTAGTTCGGTGAATTCAGCCAGGCCTGCTGGCGGCCAGCCCGCCAGCGCTTGAAGTGCAACAAGGCGCCCTGCCCCCAAGCGCGACCGGCCCAGCCCACCCCGCCCACCAGCAACGCCAGCAGCACCAGCACTACCCAATGGCTAGCGATGCTGATTTGCGCGCCTCGGCCAAGTGCGCGCAAATCTTCGCTCAAGGAGAACGGTGCCTGGTAACTGCCCTTGCCCACCTCCATGTCCAGCGCTGGCACCGAGGCCGTGCGCGGTTCACCACTCGCAGCGTCCACCCACGTCACTTCGATGGCAGGCAGCCGATAGTGCCCAGCGGCAGCGGCCACATAGGTCACGCTGTCCTCGCGCTGGCCGCCCAGGGTGCCACCGCGCCCGTCGCTGACCGGTGACACGATTGGGGTCTGCGCGTAGCGCTTGAGGCCATCGACCTCGGCAAAGATCGGCGGCGGAATCAGCATTGCCTGGCCCCCGCGGGCCACGATGTGCAAACGGCGGGTGATGCTATCCCCAGCGCGCAGCGGCGTGTGCGAGCGCTCGATGGCCTGGCTGACGTCGAGCGCCTGTGCCACCAAGCGCTGTTCGCCATCGCCACCGGCCTGCCCTTTGGCGGCAAACGACAAGGGTTGGCTTTGCACTGTCTGCGCAGCGCTGGCCTGGCCAGGATGGACACGGATTGTCAGTGCCGGAACCGTGAACGACTGCGCCACGCTCGGTGTGATCTGATAGCGGTAGCGCAGGCCGAAGAAGGCTTTGCCATCGAGCCGCTGATTGAGGTGCTCAGCCTCGCCACCGGGCGGGCTGACCACGGCACCGGCCAACTGCAACACCGGCAGCTCCGGCGGCGCGGTGAACCAGGTGTCGACCAGCAAATCGACCTCGAGTGTCACACTGGCCCCGACCATGACCGTTGTATCCGGCACCAAGCGCGCCTGCACCCGTACCTCGGGCTCGGCGGCGATGGCAACGGTTGCCAGGCCAGCCAGCACCAGCACCACCAGGCGGATCATGGCGCCTCCTTGGCCGCTTGCTGCGCGGCGGCATCCTGGATCGAGAACTTGCGCTTGAGAAACTGCGCAGGGGACGTGGTGAGGTTGTTCAGCCACAGCTGGTCGGAAGCCGCCTGCGGCGTTTTCTGCTGTTGTTGCTGGTCGCCGGCGGCGGGTGTCTGATCCTCCACCACCTTGTCGGCCTTTTCGTCAGGCGTGCCGGCTTGCTGCTGGCCCTCATAGTCCTTGAGCAACGCCTCGGCCAGCGCCAGGTTGGCCTTGGCCTCGGCAAAGTCAGGTTGCAGGCGCAGCGCCTGGCGATATGCCGCTATTGCCTGCGGGAACTTGAAAAGCCGTACATAGCTGTTGCCCTGATAGAACCAGGCCGGTGCCGTGTCCAGCTTGCCCAGGTTCGCCAGCGCGGCCGGGTAGTCGGCCGCTTCGTAGGCGGCAACGCCCTTCCAGTAAGGGTCGCGAAAGTGCGCGGCGGCCTGCGGGTAACGGCCATGCTCGAATGCCCAGCGCCCTTGCTGGTCAGCCGTGAAAAACGCATCGGCCAATCCCCCGGCCCTGACGGGCTCAGCGCCTGTCCCCAGCAGCACGGCCAACAAAAGCCCCGGCAGCCAGTTCACCCGCCAGCCACGTCGCACGCTGAACAGCACCACCAGCAACAACGGCCAGCACAGCCAGTAACCGGCATCTTTCCAGTGCACCTGGTCGGCTTCGGCACTGGCGGCCTTGAAGTGCCGCTGGGCATGCAACTCGACCCAATCCAGGTCGTCATCGTTCAGCGATAAACTGCCCAAGGGCGCACTGGCAGCCTTGGCCAGGCCCTTGAGGCCCTGAACGTCAAAGCCCCCTAGCACCGGCCGGCCCAGGGTATCCAGGCGCGGCATGCCCTGGGCGTTGCGCAGGGGGCCGGTGGACTGGCTGCCGACAGCCAGCACCAACACTTGCAACTGCGTGCCGGCTAGCCGCTTGGCGATGGCGTCGAACTGGCTGGCATCGGCGCCATCGGTCAACAGCAGCAAGGTTCCAGGGGACTTTTCCGCACCCAGCAGCTTCAAGGCCTCGTCGATCACGCCCAATACATTCTTGCCGGGCGCGCTCATCAAGTCGGTCGACAAGGCTTGGATAAAGGTATCCAGCAAGCCTGGGTCTTCAGTGCAAGGCAACACCAGATGCGCACTGCCGGCATAGGCGATCAGGCCGGTACGCGCGCCGCCACGGCGCATGACCAGGTCGTGCAAGGTATGTCGGGCTGCGGCCAACCGGCTGGGCGGCACATCGTCGGCATCCATCGAGGGCGACAGGTCCACGGCAACGATCAGCGGTGCGCGGTCGTCGAGAAAATCAGGTGTGTCCTGCTGCCAGGTCGGCCCGGCAGCGGCAATGGCACTCAACACCAGTGCCGCACCCAGCAGGTGGACCGGGCGCAGCCGCCGCGCGTGGGCCGGGGTGATCATCAGGTGCTTGATCAGGTGTGGAGCGATGATGCCGCTCAACTGATGCCGCAGATCGTGTCGGCGCAACCACAGCAAGGGCAGCACGACACCCGGCACGATCAGCAGCAACCACCAGGGGCGAAGGAAGTGAAAGGCCGCAAGGTCGATGGTCATGCCTGCACCTGCGCAAGCCGTGCCCGGACCAGGGCCAGCAGTTGCCCCGCCAGTAGCAAACCGGCTGCCATACCCAATGGCCAGACGAACAAGTCACGCTTGGGCTGGTGGCTGAAGGTCTGCACCTTGTGCGGGTTCAGGCGGTCGAGGGTGGCATACACCTGTTGCAGCGCCTGGCGGTCGTCGGCGCGGAAGAATTGCCCGCCGGTGGTGCGGGCGATTGCCTGCAAGGTCGTCAGGTCGACCTTGGCGTCACCAGTCGCCTGCGGGTCGCCGATACCAATGGTATGTACCACGATACCGTTGGCCTGGGCCAGGTGGGCCGCATGGTCAGGGGTAATGGCACTGCTGGTGTCATTGCCATCGGTCAGCAGGATCAGCACTTTCTCCTGCTCTGGGGTCTTCTCCAAGGCTTTGATGGTCAAGCCGATGGCGTCGCCCAGCGCGGTGTTTGGCCCAGCCATGCCGATCCCCACCTCATCGAGCAACAGCAACAGGCTGGCATGGTCGAGGGTCAACGGCGCCTGCGGATAGGCACCGGTACCAAACACGATCAGGCCAATGCGGTCATCCTTGCGCCGGGCGATGAAGTCGCGCACCACGGACTTCACCGCGCTAAGGCGGTCGCTTTTAGCGCCATTGGCGTCGGTATAGTCGGTCGCTTCCATCGACTGGGAAATGTCGATGGCCAGCATCAGGTCACGGATTGGCTGCTCGCGCTGGATCGGCTTTTCCACCAGCACAGGCCTTGCGCAAGCGGCCACCAACAGGCACCACACCAGCAGGTTCAGCAGTACATGCCCTTGCCCGCTGCTGGCCCTCCCGGGCTGCTTGCCGACAGCGCGGCTCATGGCTGCGAAGAAGGGTACCCGCAACGCGCTACGGCCTTCCTGGTACGGGCTGAGCGCACGATAGGCCAACCACGCCAGCGGCAACAGCAGGAACACCCACGGGTAGTCAAAGCGCCACATGGTGCCCCTCGATCCAGCCACGGCTGGCACCGAACAACGCGTTCGCCTGCTGCGTGTCCAGCCGGCGCAAGGTCGCGTCCGGCGCATAGGCAAGCAACTGCAGGGTGTCGGCAAAGCCCGATGGCAGCGGCCGGCGGGCGCGCTGGTCGAGGAAGCACTGCCATTGCGCGCCGGCCAAGCTCGCCACGGGCGGCGCATCCGGCATCGACAGCGCCACACGCTTGAGCAATTCGGGCAGTTCACGCAACGCCACAAGCCGTTGTTCACCCTCACTCGCTGCCAGCTCATCAAGCCGGGCCAGCGCTTCACGGCGGTACCGGTCGCGCCGCCAACGGTGCCAGCGCAGCGCCCCACAAAGGCAGGCCAGCAACAGCACCAGTACGCCAAGCACCCACCAGGCCCAGGTCTGCGGCAGGTAGCTGAACGGCGGCACACCCGGCGTCAGCTCGCGCAACTGGTCGATGGAGGGGGCGGCAGCGTTCATCGCGGCACCTGAGCCAGGCGGCCCAGCTCGCGGCGCAGTTGCTGCAGGCTGTCATCGGCGGTGCTGACCCGCATCAATGGCACCTGGCTACGGCGCAGCAGTTCGGCCACACCCTGCAGGCGCCCGGCAAGAAACTCGGCCAACGGCCGGTTGATACGCCGCTGGCCCACCGCCAGTTCGACCTGCTCGGCGCCTTGGGTGACATTCAACCGCCCCTTGTCCGGCACCTGCAGGGCAATCGGGTCATAGACCTGGATGGCGATCACATCATTGTGCAGGCTCAGCCGGCGCAACAACGGCAAGGTTTCGGCCGTAGTGCCGGCAAAATCGCTGATGATGCAGATCAGGTGGTCGTGACCGGCACTGGCGGCGCAGCTACGCAACACCTTGTCCAGCTGTGCATCGTTTTCCTGATCAGCGGCATAGGCTGACAGCCGATGATTGGCTTTGACCACTGCGCTGCACAACGCTTCAACCCGTGCTCGGCTGCGCAGGGGCCTTACATACTCTACCCGTTGGCCATCGAAGACCATGCCACCCACCCGGTCACCGGCGTGAAAGGCCACCCAGCCACAGATCGCCGCCAACTGCGCGGCGCTGACTGACTTGAAGTAACGCTGCGAGCCGAAGTACATGCTCATGCGCTGGTCGACCAGCACCAGGGTGGGCCTGTCACGTTCCTCGGTGAAGGTGCGCACGAAGGGCTTGCCATAGCGCAACGACGCGCGCCAGTCGAGGTGACGCAGGTCATCGCCGGGCAGGTAGCGGCGCAGCTCGTCGAAACTCAGGCCCCTGCCTCGCAGGCGTGAGGCATGGTTGCCGGAAAGGATGCTCGCAAGCGGCTGGCGCGCGACAAAGCTCAACCCCTGGGCACGGGCCTCCAGCGCCATCAACTCGGCAAGCGAGGCATACGCGAAACCATCCGGCACTACCATGTTCGCATCCATGGGCAAGTCCGTCAGGCGGGAATGGCCACCTTGTCCAACAACCGGTCGATGACTTGGTCGGCCGCCACGCCATCGGTGATCGCATCATAGGAAAGCTGCAGGCGATGGCGCAGTACCGGGTGCACCACGGCACGCACATTGTCGGGCGAAACGAAATCCTGGCCGTTGAGCCAGGCATGCGCGCGCGACACCCGGTCAAGGCTGATGCCGCCGCGCGGGCTGGCACCGATCCTGATCCAGCGCGCCAGGTCAGGGTCATGCGTGGCGGGATAGCGCGTGGCATTGATCAGGTCGACCAGGTATCGGTCGATGGCCTGCGATACGTGCACCCGCGCCACCTCGCGACGGGCATCGAAGATCACCTGCTGGGCCAGGCGCGCAGGTTGCGCCGCCGCCTCATGACCGGCCTGGTCCTCTTCCCGCACCAAGCGCAGTACCTGGGTTTCATCTTCAGGGCGTGGATAATCGAGTTGCAGCTTCATGAGAAAGCGGTCCATCTGCGCTTCGGGCAACGGGTAGGTGCCTTCCTGTTCGATCGGGTTCTGGGTCGCCAGCACCATGAATAGCCCAGACATCGGGTAACTCTGCCCGGCCACCGTGATCTGGCGCTCTTCCATGGCCTCGAGCAAGGCTGCCTGGACCTTGGCCGGAGCACGGTTGATTTCGTCGGCCAGGATCACATTGCCGAACAACGGGCCAGGCTGAAAGCTGATCGTGTTGCCCTCGGCCGTCTGCTGCAGCACCTCGCCACCGGTGATGTCCGAAGGCAACAGGTCGGGGGTGAACTGAATGCGCCGCATCTGCGCGTCCAGGTGCGTCGCCAGTGCCTTGACCGTGCGGGTCTTGGCCAGGCCTGGGAGGCTCTCGAGCAGGACATGACCGTTGGCCAGCAGGCCTAACAGGACATGGCGAATGGTATCAGCCTGGCCGAGGACCTTTTCCGCGACCGATGCTTCCAGTGCCTGGACGTGTTCGTGGGTATTCACGGCAACGGTCCTTCGGTGGGATGAGCGGTGTGGTAAATCTAGACGCGCACGGCAAGGCTGCAATGGGGTGTCGTGAAGAGAACATGGCAGCACTCACGGGTTGTTGCGCCAGTAAGGTTCGATCGCCTGCAACCGTGGATCGTCGGGCGCGGCCTCGCGCATTCGCCGCACATACGGGTAGGCCTGTTCACGCTCACCGGCCAAGGCATGCAGGTAGATCAGCGTATACAGCAAGTCGGCATCTTCAGGCGCTTGCTGCAGGCCGCTGCGCAAGGCCTGCAGCGCTTCGTCGCGGCGGTTCATGCGGGACAGCAACAGGCCCTGGTTGTAGCGAATACGCGAATTGCCCGGCAGCGCCACAGCTGCCTGCTCCATCCAGTCGACCGCTTCTTGCGGCTTGCTCCGCTCGACCAGTAACAGGGCCAGCATGTACGCCAGGTTGCCACGGTCCGTTGCCGGCATCTTGTCCAGCGCAACGCCTTCGCGCAGCAGTGTTTCGGCGTCATCCAGACGTTGGCTGCTGCTGGCCAGGGTCACCAGGTTGACCCTGGCCGGTGTGAAATACGGGTCCATGTGCAACGCCTGGCGGTACTGCTCCATGGCCTGCGCGTCATGGCCCTGGCGCTGCATCAGCACCGCCAGGTTGAGCCGCCCACCAGGCAGGTCGGCATTACCCCGCAAGCGCTGCTCGTAGTCGGCAAGCGAAGTGGTGAACGCTGCGCGGCTGGCTTCGGGAAGCTGTGCGGCGGGTACATCGGCCAAGGCCCGCACGGCTTCATCGCGTACCGCCAGGGCGGGGTCCTGCAACAGCGGCAGCAACGGCGCAATACGCTGTTCAGCCGGCAAACGGGTAAAGCTGCCCACGGCATAGGCCCGTACCAGCGCGTCACTGTCCTGCAACGCCCAGCGCAGATTGCTGGCGGCCGCAGGCCCAAGATCGGCCAGTTGCTGGGCAGCCGTTGCCCGCACGATCGCAGGGTTGTGCTTGTCCGCGAGGAGGTAGCCCAGCCGGCTGAGGCTGGTGCCTGGGTCTTGACGAACGCCATGGAACGCTTGCCCGTAATGGGCCGCGCGCTTGGGTGCGGTGAACCAGCTATCGATCGCACTGGCAGCCCACGCCGGCTCGCGGCCCTGATGGCAGGTGGTACAAGCATCCGGGCCAATGCCCTGGGCAGCCAGGTCAGGCCGAGGGATGCGCAAGCTGTGGTCACGCCGAGGGTCGATCACCATGTAATCCTTGCTTGGCATGTGACAGTTCACGCACTGCGCCCCAGGTGAGCCGGCGGCATGGTGATGGTGTGCGGGGCTGTCGTAGTCCTTGGCCTGCAGGCCGGCGAAGCGCGCGGTGTTGGGTTGAGCGTTGTGGCATTGCAGGCACAAGCCGTTGCCTTCGATACGCACCTGGGTGGTATGGGGATCATGGCAATCGGTGCAACCGACCCCGGCGGCAAACATCTTGCTCTGGGTGAAGGACCCGTACTCGTAGACCTCGCCGTCGATCTGCCCGTCGTCATGGTACAAGCCGGTGCGCAGTGTGGCCGGCAAACTCTGGTCCAACTGCGGGTGGCCAGGCATCTGGCCAGTGCCCAGGCTCTGCCGACGGCTGTGGCAGTAGGCGCATTGTTCCACTTGGCCTCTGCTGCCCAACGCCTTGACGTCCACGCTCAGCCCTTGGGCTGGCGAAGCGCCGGGATGCTCGCGGGCCCAGTCGACATGGGCCTGGCTTGGGCCATGGCAAGCCTGGCAGCCAACGGTCTTCTCCTGCCAGGTACTGGCAAAACTGTCCTTGGCATCGTCGTAATGCTTGACCAGCCGCGTCGAATGGCAATCGGCGCACATGCCGTTCCAGTTCTGGTAGCGGCCGGTCCAGTGCAGCGGATCGCCCGGTGCAAAGCGCTGCCCGGGTACAGCGAGAACCAGCGTTGCCCACCCTGCTCCGCTGGCCGGCTGTCCCAGGCAATGGTCAGCGCCTGCAGGCGGCCGCGCGACAAGGCAACGAGGTACTGTTGCAGCGGCGCGTAGCCAAAGGTATGCAGCACCTGGAAGTCCGCAGGCTTGCCATCCTCGCCCTCGATGTTGACGAAGTACCCGCCACCCTTGCGATAGAAGTGTGCCTTGACCCCGTCCTGGTCATAGTGCACATCGTTGAAATCGCCCAGCACATTCGCCGCGCTGGCGTCGCGCAGCGCCCAGGCATGGTCGGAATGCTGCCACTGCCCGGCCTGCTGGGCATGGCAGCCCTGGCAACTGTCGGCATCGGCGTAGCCCTCGCGGTCCTTGGCCAAGGCAGGTAGTTGGCCTTCACCAACAGCTGCCGCGCCAAGGCTGACACCACTTGAAATGAGTAATAGGACCCCCAGGCAGAGCGCCACCCAACCGCCCTGCATCACCTGTGTACGCCATCCCATTCATCAGCTCCACGCTCCGCCCTGTCCCGGGCTGTTTTCAGTGCTGTCGCGTGTCGTGCCCCTTGTCTGACGTTCGCGACGGCGTCCGACTTCCAGGTCTGATCGTAGAAGGCATCTTCACTGCCGTACAGGCGCAGCGCCGCAAGAAAATTGCGCCCCGGTATCGTCTGGATGAAAACGGCGTCAGCCATTTACTGCGCGTATTTCTTGGCCCCGGCAACACAGATAACCGCACCCAGCGTCACCACAAGCATCAGCCAGCTGACGTGCTCGTGCAGAAGCAATGCGGCCAGCCCAAGCCCCATGAACGGCTGAAAGAGTTGCAGCTGACCCACTGCCGCGATGCCACCCTGGACCAGCCCTCGGTACCAGAACACAAAGCCAATCAGCATGCTGAACAGTGAAACGTAGCCGAAGCTGAACCACGCAGGGCCGCTTACCTTGGCAAAGGCATCAGGTGCTGGAAAATTGGCGATAGTCAGCAGCAACATAAACGGCAAGGCTACAAGCAGCGCCCAGCTAATCACCTGCCACCCGCCCAATGTTCGCGAAAGACGCGCCCCTTCGGCATACCCCAAGCCACAAACGACTACAGCAGCCATCATCAGCAAATCGCCCACCACCGACGCCTCTGCGCCATTCATCAACGCATAGCCAACGACCAGCCCAGCACCGGTCAACGAGAACAGCCAGAACAGTGGCCGAGGTCGTTCACCGCCCCGCAAAACGGCAAACGCTGCGGTACACAGTGGCAGCAGCCCGACAAAAACAATGGAATGTGCCGAGGTGATGTGCTGGAGGGCCAGCGCCGTCAGTAGCGGAAAACCGATAACGACACCCAGCGCGGTAACCACCAAGGAGGACACATCACCACGTTTAGGTCGCGGCTGCCGTAGCACGATCAAAAACAACGCAGCCACCGTGGCGGCAATCGTTGCCCTGGCACAGGTCAGAAACGTAGGTTCGAAGGCCGCCACTGCCACACGGGTGGCGGGCAACGAGCCCGCAAAGATCGCGACGCCAATGAAGCCGTTGATCCACCCGCTTGTTGTTCTTTCCATCGGTAAGCCCTCGATAAGTCAGGGCTCAGTACATCACTGACAGGCTCACCAAGGCCACGTACAATCCAATACAATTCAACAGAACTGTTATGCACATTAATCCAGCACAGTTGAGGATGCGATGAAGCGCAATGGCACGCGAATTCGAACGGTCATGGGTGAGATCCAGTCCAGGATAGCCTCTCGGGCCTACACACCGGGTGCGAGAGTTCCTTCGGTCCGCGCAATGGCTCAGACAATGCAGTTTTCGGTTTCTACCGTCCTTGAGGCCTACGAGCGGTTAATGGCAGAGGGTGTACTTAGCTCGCGCCCTGGTTCGGGCTTTTACGTAGCCGGGCCGGTGGCGCCATTGGCACTCACCGAACTTGGCCCAAAACTTGATCTTGAGGTCGACCCGTTGTGGATCTCGCGCCAGTCTCTGGAAACCTCCAGCGATGCGCTGAAACCGGGATGCGGCTGGCTACCGCCCTCCTGGATGTTCGAAGCGGGCATGCGTAAAGCGCTTCGGGTCGTTGCCCGTTCAGACACGGCCAAACTGACTGAATACGCTTCTCCGCTTGGGCATCCGCCGCTCAGGCAGTTTTTGTCACGGCGGCTGGCTGGCATCGGGATCGAAGCCCCTCTTGAACAGATCATGCTCACCGAATCGGGCACGCACGCCATCGACCTGATTTGCCGTTTTCTGCTGGAACCGGGCGACACGGTGCTGGTGGACGACCCCTGCTATTTCAACTTTCACGCACTTCTGAAAGCGCACAGGGTAAACATCGTAGGCGTACCCTACACGGCAACGGGCCCAGACATCGAGGCGTTCGGCACTGCCCTGCTCGAGCACGCCCCCCGGTTGTACATCACCAATTCCGGCATCCACAACCCAACAGGGGCCACCCTCTCTCCGGTCACGGCACACCGCCTGCTCAAGCTGGCCGACAACTCCAGCCTGGTGATCGTGGAGGACGATATCTTCGCCGACTTCGAACATACGCCCGCGCCACGCCTGTCTGCCTTCGATGGCCTCTCTCGCGTCATCCAGATCGGCAGCTTTTCCAAGACTATCTCCGCCTCTGTCCGCTGCGGCTATATCGCTGCGCGTGGTGAATGGATCGACAGCCTGGTCGACCTCAAGATTGCGACAACCTTCGGCGGTGGGCGCTTGGCCGCGGACATCATCCATCACGCTATTACCGATAGCGGGTACCGCAAACACATGGAAAGCGTTCGCCTCCGGTTGGCCGAGCAAATGGACGTAACAGTGGCCAGGCTTCAGGCCATTGGTATCAAACCCTGGATAACGCCCCAGGCAGGTATGTACGTGTGGTGCCAGCTCCCACAAGGCAAGGACGCAGCAACGCTGGCGAGAACCTGTTTGAATGACGGTGTAGTGCTTGCGCCCGGAAATGCTTTTAGCCAGTCCATGACGGCAGGCGACTTCCTTCGTTTCAACGTTGCTCAATCAGGTGACGCCAGAGTTTACGACGTGTTGAAACGGGCCCTGGGTGCTTAGCCGCAAGGCCACAAAGCTGCCTCGGTCACCAGCGCAGCAGGCGTGGCCCGAGCAAGGTGCCCGCCAAAGCCGGCACCAGCATGCCCAGCACATACCAGAGCCCCCAAAACGGCGCCTCCATTTCCGGGCAATGCAGGCAATAGGCAAGGGTAGCCGTGGCACCTGCCAGCAGACCGCCCGCCGCGCCCGCCTGACGCAGGTGAATGGGTGCCAGGCCACGCAGCGCCCAGCCAATGGCAATCAGGGTGGGTACCGACAGCAAGGCGATGTTCAAGGCGCAGGTGCGCCAGGTGCGCCCCAGGATCAACTCGGCACGGGCACCCTCTGGGGCACCGAGCAAGCTCGTCGCAGCCCCCAGCCAGACCAACAGCAGCGGTAAACCAAGCAGCCCCCATAGCGCGCCGCCTTTCACTCCAGGCCTGGCCAACCGCTGGGTCAGCCACAGCGCCAGCAGCGCCACGCTACCGGGCAAGGCAAGCTTGGCCCAGAACAGCGGGGTGTGCGCCACCAATGCCAGGTCGGCGCGCACACCGTACAAGGCCACAGTCATCAGTACCGCACCCAACGCACCGCCCAGCACCGCCAGCGCCAGGCGTCGGGCCAGCGCATGGCGTTGCACCGGCCCTTCGCCGGCGGCCAGCAGGGCTATCAGGTCATCGGTCTTCATCGTCGCCCTTGCCTCCCATCAGCTTGGCCAATGCCTTCAGGCCCCGGTGAATGCCCACTTTCACAGCCGAGCTGGACAGGCCGGTCATGCGCGCGGTTTCTTCCACCGAAAGCCCCTCCAGCTTGACATGGACGATGGGCAAGCGCTGGCGCTCTGGCAATTGCGCCAACAGCTTGGCCAGGTCCCGAGTGGCTTGAGCCGCCTCTTGCTCGCTGGCGGCAAACAGGTCGCTGTCATCCTCCAGCCCTTCGTGCAACGCATCGTGGCGGGCGTAACTGCGATAGTGGTCCGCCAGTTTATAGCGGGCAATGGCCTGCACCCAGGCGGTCAGCGGTTGCTGCGCCTGGTAGGTGTGGCGGGCGTTGTGCACGGCCAACAACACCTCTTGCAGCAGGTCTTCGACTTCGCAGGGGCGTTGAGCAAGGCGCCGTGACAAAAAACTGCGCACGTGCACGGCCAACGCCGCCAGGAACATCCGATAGGCCGCCGCATCGCCGGTCAGCCCTTGCAGCAGCAACGCCTGCAACTGGGCCTCGCGTGCGCCAAGTGCCTCCTGAGTAATAGTTCGTTGCATCGGCCACCCGGGTTACACCCACCGTGGAAGTTTTTGTCGCGTAAAACCTGCCGCCTTCATACGGTAGGCGACTGTCACGCGGCCGCACTTTTTTTTCAAGGTGCTGTAACCGGTTCGGCCCAGCGGGCGAACTACTCCATGAGCCGCCGGTACAACGCCGCGGCCCCATCTTCCGGAGACCGCATCATGAAAACCCTCGCCCTCGCCACCGCCGCCCTCGCCCTGGCTTCGCTGGCCGGTGCTGCGCTGGCCGCTGACCCGGCCAACACCACCAGCGCTGGCGCTGCCATGGAGAAATGCTACGGCGTCGCCATGGCCGGCAAGAACGACTGCAAGGCTGGTGCCGGCACCACCTGTGCCGGCAGTGCCAAGAAGGACTACGACGGCATGCACTGGAAAAACGTGCCCGCAGGCACCTGCACGTCCATCAAGACACCCAGCGGCATGGGCTCGCTGACCCCGATCAAGTCCTGAGCGCAGGCCGCCGACCATGAATAGCATCGCGCCTCTGGGCGCCGGGCTCGGGCTGAAGGCCGAGCACTACACCGACGCCCTGCCGTGCCAGGCCAGTGGGCTGTGGTTCGAAGTGCACCCGGAGAACTACATGGTCGGCGGCCCGCGCAGGGCTTGGCTGCAACGCTTCGCCGAGCGCCACCCGCTGTCGCTGCACGGTGTCGCGCTATCGCTGGCGGCGGACGCCGCACCGGATGCGGCACACCTGCAACGCCTGCGGGCGCTGGTCGATGAGGTGCAGCCGACGCTGGTGTCGGAGCACCTGGCCTGGTCGACCTGGCGCGGGCTGTACCACCCCGACCTGCTGCCCTTCCCCCGCAGCAACGAGGCCCTGGCCCGCATCAGCGACAACATCTCGCGCACCCAGGATGCCCTGGGGCGTTGCATCGCCCTGGAGAACCCCAGCCACTACCTGCGACTGGAGGGGCATGACTGGGATGAAATCGGCTTTCTCAACGAGCTGGTGCGTCGCACTGGCTGCAGCCTGTTGCTGGATGTCAACAATGTATACGTCAGTGCCCACAACCTCGGGTTCAGCGCGGCAGCGTACCTTGAACGTTTTCCGGCTGCGGCCATCAGCGAAATACACCTGGCCGGCCACAGCCACGACTCCGAGGGCAGCCTGCTGATCGACTCCCATGACGCCGCCATCACCGCGCCAGTCTGGGCCTTGTATCAGCAGTTGATCGCCCGTATCGGCCCCCGCCCGACGTTGGTCGAGCGCGACGGCAACCTGCCTGCGTTCGATGAATTGCTGGCAGAGCGTGACACCGCCCAGGCGCTGCTCGATCAGGCAGGTACACGACCATGACACTTTCCCTTGGCCAGTTTCAGGACGCTTTCATCGACGCACTGTATCACCGCCCTGCCCCCCAACTGGCCGCACTGGCGGGCCAAGCTGCATTCTCGGTGTACCGCAACAGCGTGCTGGCAGGTGCTGTCGAAGCCCTGCGCGGCAACTTCCCCAGCGTCGAAGCGCTGGTCGGCCAGGCCTGGATGCAGGAGGTCGCCGCGGCCTACGCACAACGAATGCCGCCAGACGACCCACGGCTGATCCACTATGGCGCGGCCTTCGCCGCCTTTCTCGAACCGCTGCAGCGCCACTACGACATGCCTTACCTGGCCGATGTCGCCCGCCTGGATTTTGCCTGGTGCGAAGCATTTGCAGCGCCCCTGGAGCCCTGCCTTGTATTGACCGACCTGGCTGGGATGACCGCCGCAGACCTGGCAAACAGCTGCCTGGTACCACGAAGCAGCGTGCGTTGGCACTGGTTCGCACAGCACCCGGTTTTCACCCTGTGGCACTACAGCCGCGAGGGCCTGGCCTGGCCGCCAGAGCAGCCCTGGATCGCAGAGGGCGCGCTGTTGAGCGGCACGGCAGAAGGTGTCGCCAAACAAACACTGGAAGTCGGCGGCTGCGCCTTCCTGGATGCCTGCGCCCAAGGCCTGCCCCTGGAACAAGCCTCACAGGTCGCACTGTCGGCCCAGCCCGACCTGGACTTCACACAGCTACTCAGCCGCATGCTGGCGGCACAGGTCTTTCGTCCCCTGTCATTCGCCTGAAGGAGGCGTCATGGACACCACTCACCTCTCCCACCCCGGCAATGGCCTGCGCCAGCGCTGGAACCACCTTGCCGACCGGGTGCAGACGCTGTTGAGCGACACCCTGCTGTGCCTGGTGGCGCGCGTTGCCATCGCCTCGATCTTCTTCTCTCTGGCCGCACCAAAGTCGAGGGCTTGCTGACCATCACCCCCTCTACATACGACTTGTTCCAAGGCGAGTTCGCCCTGCCGCTGGTATCGCCCTGGCTGGCAGCCCACCTGGCCACCTACGCTGAACACCTGTTCCCGCTGCTGCTGGTGCTTGGCCTGTTCACACGGCTTTCGGCGTTCGCGCTGCTGGGTATGACCACAGTGATCGAGGTGTTCGTCTACCCCGATGCCTGGCCGACCCATTTGTCCTGGGCCGGCCTGTTGCTGCTGCTGATCGGGCGTGGAGCGGGTGCGCTGTCGCTCGATCGCCGACTGGGGCTGCGTTGAGGTGGCCCTCCCTGTCAGAGGGCCGGCACCTGCCGAGCATCTCTTCGCACGGCTTGAGGGGGTACACCAAACCCACGGATGAACACCTCGCGCATATGGCGACGGTCCCTGAAGCCAGCCTCCTTGGCCACCACATCCAGGCTGTGCCGACTCTGCTCGATCATCAGCCGGGCAGCCTCCAGGCGCAGGCTCTCGATGGCCTTGGCCGGTGACTGCCCGGTCTCGGCGGTGAACACACGGGTGAATTGGCGCGGGCTCAGGTGCACCACTTCGGCAAGCTCCTCCACGCTCAATGGGCGGCTTAGGTGTTTGCGTGCGTAGTCCAGCGCGCTCTGGATACGGTCCGACTTGGGCGCAAGCGACAACAGTTCGGAGTGCTGGGACTGCCCGCCGGAACGGCGTTGGTGCATGACCATCTTGTGCGCAACCGACCTGGCCATCTCGGCGCCCAGGTCCTTTTCCACCATGCCCAACGCCATGTCCAGGGCGGCGGTCATGCCGGCAGACGTCCATATGTTTCCATCGACGATGAAAATCCGGTCTTCCTCGACATCGATCTTGGGGTGCAATTCACGCAGCTTGGGCGCATAGGCCCAGTGGGTCGTTGCGCGTCGCCCATCCAGCACGCCTGCCTGCGCCAGCACGAAACAGCCGGTGCAAAGCCCTGCTGTGCGCCGCGCAGCATCGACGAAGCCCCGCACGCAGGCCAGTACCTCTGCACCGGGCGGCGTCCAGGGCGTCAACGTGCCAGTGACCATCCAGGTGTCCGCCAGGCCCGGGGCGGCCATGGGTAGCGTGTCGATATGCATCCCCAGCGAGGAGCGCACCATGCCGCCTTCGATGGAAAAATTCTCGATCCGGTAAACCGCGCTGCCCACGACGATGTTGGCGAGCTCGAACACGGTTTGCGTGGCCAGTGACATGATCTGGAAGCCTTCGGTGATCAAATAGCCGACCCGGTGCATGGTGGAAGCCCTCTGCGCAATGTCCTGAAACACTACCATATACGTCGTTTAAGACAAGCAGCGCCTTCTGCATCATGGCCACACATACCCAAACAACGGAGTATCACCATGACACAGGTATTCAAAGGCACCGCGCTCATCACAGGCGCCTCCACCGGCATCGGTTCGATTTACGCAGAGCGGCTGGCACGCCGCGGCTATGACCTGGTGCTGGTGGCACGCAACCGGGAGCGCCTGAACGCATTGGCCGGCCGGCTCACCAGCGAAACCCGACAGAACGTGGAAGTGTTCCCGGCAGACCTGGCCAATGCCGATGACCTGGCCAAGGTCGAACGCAAGTTGCGCGAAGACGCCAGCATCAGCGTGCTGATAAACAATGCCGGCATCGGCACCCATACCAGCCTGCTGGACAGCGATGTCGAGCGCATGGCCGAAATGATCACCCTCAACGTTACCGCCCTCACCCGCCTGACCTATGCGGCTGTACCTGGTTTTGTCGCTCGCGGGCAAGGTGCGGTCATCAACATCTCGTCCGTCGTCAGCCTGGCGCCAGAGCTGCTCAACGGCGTCTACGGCGGCAGCAAGGCCTATGTCACCGCCTTTACCCAAGCGTTGAACAAGGAACTGGCGGGCAAGGGCGTGAAGGTACAGGCGGTACTGCCTGGGGCCACCGCCACTGATTTCTGGCAAATCGGCGGCTTGCCGGTTGAAAACCTCGACCCCGCCATCGTGATGTCGGCCCAGGACCTGGTGGACGGCGCGCTGCAGGACTTCGACAACGGCGTGCTGATCTCCCTTCCATCACTGCACGACCTGCAAGCTTTCGACCAGTACGAAGCTGGCCGACAGGCCCTGTTCGGCTTGCTGTCCAGCAACCAGTTGGCGCCGCGTTACAGCGTTGAGTAAGGGCTGGCGTGGAGCGCTGGGACCTTGCCGCCAGCGCTTCATGCAACTTTCATTTCAAGAGAGAAAGTCTTGCGCTATTCAAGCTGTTTATCGACTCAATCAAAACGCATAGCCTGAACCCACTTTTCCAATCCCCAATGAGGTAGCGCCAATGAAGGCCGTCGTTTACACCCAGCCTGGGTTGCCGATCCAGGACCCACAGTCGCTGTACGACACACAACTGCCCACACCGAAACCTGGCGCCCGAGACCTTCTGGTTGAAGTCAGGGCCATCGCCGTCAACCCGGTCGATACCAAGATCCGTGCAAGCCGTGGTGGAGAGCAACCACAGGTCCTCGGCTGGGATGCGGTCGGCGTTGTCCGCGAAGTCGGCCCAGAAGTAACGTTGTTCCGGCCCGGCGACGAAGTTTTCTATGCCGGCGCCATCGACCGCCCTGGCAGCTACAGCGAATTCCATGTGGTGGACGAGCGTATCGTCGGGCACAAGCCCCGCAGCCTGGACAACGCCAATGCCGCTGCCCTGCCCCTGACCTCCATTACCGCCTGGGAGCTGCTGTTCGACCGCCTGGGCGTTGAAGAAAACGGCGGCCAGGGCCAGAGCCTTCTGGTGATCGGTGCCGCTGGCGGGGTTGGCTCGATCCTGGTGCAGCTCGCCAGCAAGCTCACCCAGCTGACCGTCATCGGCACCGCTTCAAGGCCTGAAACCCAAGCGTGGGTCAAAGCACTGGGGGCTCATCATGTCATCGACCACACCGAATCGATCCCCCTGCAACTGGAAACGCTCAAGCTTGACCCGGTCGACCATGTGATCAGCCTGACGCACACCGACACCTACCTCACCCAGCTGATCGAAGTGCTTCGCCCACAAGGCAAGCTGGCACTGATCGACGACCCGGCGCAACTGGATGTGGTGCCGCTCAAGCGCAAGTCGCTGTCCCTGCACTGGGAGCTGATGTTCACGCGCTCGCTGTACAAGACCGAGGACATGATCAAGCAGCATCAACTGCTCGAGCGCGTTTCGCAGCTGGTCGATGAGGGCGTGCTGAAGACGACCCTCGGCGAGCACTACGGCACGATCAGCGCCGAGCACCTCAAACGTGCCCACGCCATGATCGAGAGTGGAAAAGCACGTGGCAAGATCGTTCTGGAAGGCTTCTGATCGTGTGTTGACTCACCTTGCTTGAGCCTGCCAGCCGGTTTGCCGCTGCGTACCCTGTGCTGATCGGCTGCGCCCTGCAAAAACGTTGGAGGCAATTGGGCAAAAATCGGTTTCCTTTCTAGTATGAAGGCGTTGCAGCATTGTTGTTGCGTGTCCCGACGCCTCTCGACAAGGAACCGAGAATGCCCATACCCGTCGTTGCCCGTCATTGCCTGCCCATGCTGCTGGCCCTGACCAGCCTTTGTGCCTATGCCGAACAGGAGATACCGGCCGAGGGCACACAGCCGATCCGTGTACTGCTCGCCGCCGAGCTGGAAACCACCCTGTCCAGCCAGATGAACGGCACGCTGGGCGAATTGAAAACCAGCTTCGGTGAACGGGTGGCCAAGGGCGCGACCCTGGCCCGCTTCAACTGCAGCGAAGCCCAGGCACGGGGCAAGGTGGCGGTGGCCGAACTGGCCATGGCCCGGCAGAACCTGGAGGCCAGAAGCAGCTGCGCAAGCTGGATGCCGTGGGCGATATCGAAGTGGCCGCCGCCAACACCGAAGTGCAGAAAGCCGACGGGGCGCGGGCCATGGGCGAGGCACAGATGAGTTACTGCCAGGTACAAGCGCCGTTCTCCGGCCATGTCGCCAAGGTCTACGTCAAGCCTTACCAGACGGTCAGCGCTGGCACGCCACTGTTCGACCTGGTCAGTGATGGCGCCTTGAAAGTGCGCTTGAATGTGCCCTCCAGCCAACTGAAGACACTCAGCCCCGGCCAAGCGCTGCAAGTGCAGGTGCATGAAACCGGCAAGACCTACCCGGCGAAAGTCAGTGTGATCAACGCCAGGGTCGACGCGGTGGCTCAGACCGTAGAACTGGAAGCACGCTTCGACCAGCCGTTCCCTGAGTTGATGGCGGGCATGAGCGGCACGGCGCGGTTCGCGCCATGACCATGAACCAGCCATTGCCCCACCCCCAGCTGTTGCTGCAACTGGACGCCTTGCGCGACAAGGCCATGACCGCCGAGTCGTTGAATGCCCTGGCCTTCAGTATGGCCAACGACCTTTACCCGCTACTGCCGTTTCACCAAGCGCTGGTATTCAGGCAGGCCAAGGGGGCGCTCGAGCTGCTGTGCGTATCGGGCCTGGCGCGCCCCAGCGAAGACTCGCCCTACCTGGTCTGGCTCAAGCGCTCCAGCCGCTGGCTGGCTGAGCAGTTGACCGATCGAACACCTGCGTGGCTGACCCAGACCACGGCCACGCCCCCGCCAGACATTGCCGAAGGCTGGTCGGAATGGTGGCCGTCTGGCCTGCTCTGCGTGCCGCTGCATACGCAAGAAGGTGAACGCCTGGGCGTGCTGGTGCTGTTGCTCGAAGAAGCCCCGCCCGCTGCGCTGTACCAGCACCTGGACGGTCTGACCCGTACCTGGGCTTACTGCTGGAGCGCCCTGACCCGCCGCCAGCGCCTCGGCCGCTGGCGCCCCAGCCGCCGCCAGGTGCTGCTGGTCGCGCTGCTGTTCGGCGCCCTGCTGCTGGTGCCCGTGCGCCAGACTGCACTGGCGCCGGCGCAAATCGTTTCGCGCCAGGCGCAGATCGTCACTTCACCGATCGATGGGGTGATCAACCAGGTACAGGTACGCCCCAACCAACCGGTCGAGGCCGGTACACCCTTGTTCGCCCTGGACGAAACCACCCTGCGAAGCCGCGCCGATGTGCTCGGCAAAGAAGTTGCAGTGGCCGATGCCGAGCTTGTGGCCGCCAGCCAGCGCGCCTTCGACAACCCGCAAAGCAAGGGCGAACTGACCTTGCTGCAAGGCCGGGCCCAGCAGCGGCGCGCGGAGCTTGCCGCCGTACAGGCGCAGCTCAAGCGTACCCAGGTGCTGGCACCACGGGCCGGCGTGGCGGTATTCAGTGACCCCAACGACTGGCTCGGCAAACCTGTCTCGACCGGCGAACGGATCATGCAAGTCGCCGACCCTGCGCAACCGGCGATGCAGATTCAACTCGCCGTGGCCGATGCCATCGCCCTGGAGCCGGGTGCAGAAGTCACCCTGTTCCTCACCGCCTACCCGCTCAGCCCGCTCAAAGGCAAAGTCCTTGAAACCAGCTACCAGGCCAGGCCTGCCGACGATGGCGTGGTGGCCTACCGCCTGCTGGCCAGCATCGACGAGCATGCCGCGCATGCCCGCCTTGGCCTGCATGGCACAGCCAAGCTCTACGGCGACCGGGTGATACTCGGCTATTACCTGCTGCGCCGACCGTTGGCCAGCCTGCGGGCTTGGAGCGGCTGGTGATGCTCGATCCCGCCGACCTGCCATTGCCGCCGCTGCGCGAAGACCTGCGCCTGTGCGAAGCGGCCGACAACCGCGACGGCGAGCCTGCCTGGATGATCCACGACACGGTCATCAACCGCTTCTACCGCATCGGTTGGCTGGAATTCGAATGCCTGCTGCGCTGGGGCCAGTCGCCCCGCCAGATCAGCGCCCAAGTGTCACGCGACAGCGCACTGAACCCGGATGTGGAACAGGTGCTGGAGCTGCGTGCGTTTCTCGAACAACACCACTTGCTGCGCCCCGGCAGCGAGCAACTGGGCCGGCTGCAGGCGCAGAGCGAAGCGCGCACCTGGTCAAGCTGGCGCTGGTGGCTGCACCACTACCTGTTCTTTCGCATCCCGCTGCTGCGCCCGCAAGTGGCGCTGCAGCATTTGGCCAAAGCCCTGGGCTGGCTGTTCCACCCACTGACCGGCCTGTCGGTGGTCGCGCTGAGCTTGCTGGGCATCATCCTGGTGATGCAACAGTGGGACAGCTTCACCCATGCGGTGGTGGAGTCGTTCTCCAGCGAAGGGCTGTTGAGCTTCGCCCTGGCGCTGATCGTCGCCAAGACCTTGCATGAGCTGGGCCATGCATTGGTGGCCACACGCCTGGGGTTGCGGGTCGGGCACATGGGCGTGGCCTTTCTCGTGCTGTGGCCCATGCTGTACACCGATACCGGCGAAAGCTGGAAGCTCAAACGTCCCCGCCAGCGACTGGCGATCGCCTCGGCAGGCATCGCCACCGAACTGTCCCTGGCGGGCCTTGCAACCTTGGGCTGGGCGCTATGTGACGACGGCCCGCTGCGCAATGCCCTGCTGTACCTGGCGACCACCAGCTGGGTGTTGTCACTGGCGCTCAACGCCAGCCCGTTCATGCGCTTCGACGGCTATTTCATCCTCAGCGACCTGCTCGACTTTCCCAACCTGCACGAACGCGCTTCCGCGTTGGCACGGGTTGCCCTGCGGCGCAACCTATTGGGGCTGCAGGAAGCGTGGCCAGAGCCGTTCCCTGTCGGGCAACGTCGGTTGCTGGTGGCATTCGCCTTCGCCACCTGGTTGTACCGCCTGGTGCTGTTTCTGGGTATCGCCGTGGCGGTGTACCTGTTCTTCTTCAAACTGCTGGGGATCGTTCTGTTCATGGTTGAAATCGCCTGGTTCATTGCCTTGCCGGTGAAGCGCGAGCTGAACCATTGGTGGCAGCAACGTACACGCATCCCGGGGCGGCGCAAGCAACTGTTCTACCTGGGCCTGGGGTTGGCCGTGCTGGCGCTGGCGATCCCTTGGCACAGCCAGGTGGATGCCGTAGGGGTGGCCCGCGCCGAGCATCAACTGCGGGTCTACACGCCCTACCCAGCGCGCCTGCAAACCCTGCGTGAACAGGGCCCGGTCAAGGCCGGCGAAGTGCTGGCAGTGCTCGACGAACCCGACCTGGACTCACGCCTGCGCAGCAGCGAAGCCACCGCCCGCAGTTATCAGGCACGCCTGTCCGGCCTGCTGGCCGACCCGGCCGGGCTGAGCGTGGACGCGGCCACCCAGCAACGCCTGAGTGTGCAAAACGAAGAGGCGCGTGCCGCACGCAACGAAATCGCCCGGCTTAACCTGCAAGCGCCGTTCGCAGGCACCTGGTTGGACCACGACCAGGACTTGCGCCCCGGCCAGTGGGTCAGTCGCCAGGAGCCCCTGGGCATCCTGATCGACCCCAGCCGTTGGCAGATCGATGCCTATGTGGCGCAGGACCAGGTTCACCACCTGGCCGTCGGCAACCCCGTACTGTTCTATCCCGAGGGGCAGGCCAGCGCCTTGCGCGGCAAGGTCCTGGCCATCGGCAGCACGCGCGCCAGCCAGCTGGCCCACCGCATGCTGTCTTCGCACTTCGGCGGGCCGGTACCAACCGGCTCGCAACCGCTGGTGCCCAACAACGCCATGTTCCAAGTACTGATCGCACTGGACGAGCCTCCTGCAAGCCTGCACGAGATGCGTGGCAGGCTGAAGATCGAAGGGCAGCGGCGCAGCGTACTAGGGGAACTGGGCACCTGGCTGGCGTCGGTAGTGTTGCGCGAAAGCGGCTTCTGAACGACCGCACCGGCCATGCTTGCACCAGAATGGGAAGCGACTACGCTTGCTGAGATCCCGATTCTGGTGACGTTTCTGCGAGCAGGTATTCATCATGGACATGAAGAACAGAGCCGGTATCGGCGCTACCTTGCGCCCCCGGTCACAAACCCTGGCCCTCGAACAACGGATTCTGTTCGACGGTGCAGCCGCTGCCGCTGTCGACCAGCAGCACAGCGACCCCGGTCACGCCGAGGCCAAGGACACCAGCCACCCCGCCCCCACCGCCAGTGAAGCGCAAACCACCGCCGCACCCGCCGCCCAACCGCGCAACCTGGTGGTGGTCGACGCCCGCGTGGAAAACCGCGACCAGCTCGTCGCCAGCCTGCCGGCCGGCACCACCGCACTGGTCGTGGACGCAGGCCAGGACGCCATCGCGGCCATCAGCAATACCCTGGCGCAACTGGGCAAGGTCGATTCCATTCAGGTGTTCTCCCACGGCGCCGCTGGCCAGTTCACCCTGGGCAACCAGGTGTTCACCCAGCAATCCGTCGAGCAACTGGGCGAGCGCCTCAGCGCATGGCGCGGCGAACTCAATGCCGGGGCCGACATCCAGCTGTACGGCTGCGACGTCGGCGCCGGCAGCAGCGGCCAGGCGCTGGTTGACGAACTGGCGCGCTGGACCGGCGCCGATGTCGGCGCCTCGAACAATGCCACCGGCAGCCAATTGGCCGGTGGCGACTGGCGCCTGGAAGTGCGCAGCGGCGACGTGGACAAGACCATCGCCCTGGCCGCCTCCACGCTGACCAGCTTCCAGGGCCTGCTGGCCGATGCCAGCCCCACCGCAAGCCTTGGCAGCGGTGGCGCCGAAGTGCAGCTGGGCGAACAATTCACCTTTACCGTCAGCTTCACCAACCCCTCGACCCAGGAAGGCTACGCCCCTTATCTCGACCTGTTCATGCCCGCCACTGGCCGTGACGGCAACGATGGCGCCACATTCGTGTCCGCTACCTATCTGGGACAGGCAGTGAACAGCTTCGTGATCACCTTCGATGCCAACGGCAATGCCAGCCACCCGCTGGCCAAGGATGCCAGTGGCAATGCACTGGTAATCAATGCCGCCAGTGTCGGCATGAAGCCCGGTGACCAGATGGTGGTGCTGCAACTGCCTTACGCCAGCGTGACCAATGGCCAGCCCAGCATCGACATCCAGGTCACCGGGCTGTTGAGCAACCTGGCCGATACCAGTTACTCCGATGGCGCGCCCAACCTCACCATCAATGCCAGGGCCGGTTTCGAGTACGGCAACGACTCGCTGAACAACCCGGTTCAGGACCCAAGCCTGGTCGAAGCCTCGCTGCACAGCTTCATCATCACCCCCACCCTGCTCAAGGTCACGCAAACGGTCAACATGCCCGAAGGCGAAACCGTCACCGGCCCCAACTACACCCGCACCCAGACGGTCACCGTGACCCGGCCCCCGGCCAGACCCTGACCAACGTCACCGTGACCCAGACGGTGCCCGATCAGGTCCATGTCAGCGCCATCACCCCAGGCCCCGGCGGCACGCTGACGTCGGTCACCCTGCACGACGGCACGGTGCTGACCGACCCCGCGCTGATCGCAGCAGCGTTGGCCAACCCCAACGCCTTCGTGGCCAGCTATGCCATTCACTACGACAGCCTGAGCGCCGCCAGCGAAACCCAGGTGAGCTTCTATGTGCCGGAAATCGACGCCAATGGCCGCCCAGTGCTCGACCCGACTACCGGCAACCCGGTCACCATCAATTTCGGGACCGCCAGCGTCACAGGCGGCTGGAACCCGCTCGACCCGCGCGACCGCCCGCTGGACCCGGACGGCTACCCGTTCAGTGAAACCGGCAATGGCCAGGGCGTGACCTTCGTCGCCAAGTCGATCACCTTGCTCAAGCAAGTCGACCTGCAGAACGACGTCGGCAGCGTCGGCCTCACCCCCGGCGACACCCTGCGCTACACCATGGACGTGGCCATTTCCGACTTCTTCGCCTTCGGCGAAAACATCCTCGAGCAAGGCCAGTTCACCGTCACCGACCAGCTCGGCGACGGCTTGACGTTCAGCTCAGCCAACCCACCCACCCTGCTGCTGCAGGGCAACGGCACGTCGTTGAGCATCGCCCTGGTCTTTACCCAGACGGTGAACGCCGACGGCAGCACCACCTTGGTGTTCGACATTGCCGAATCCATTCGCCAGGCAATCGCCGGCCCCGGCGTGGCGGCCTTGTTCGGTGACCTCTACGACGATACCGAACAGAACGGCGCTACCGGCCTGCGCATCGTCTATGACGCTACTGTCGACACCACCTACACCACCGACCACCCGCCCCACGACCAACTCAACGAAGGCGACAGCGTGGGCAACAATGCCATCGTGGCCGCTACTGTGCTGCGCGATGCGTTGAACATCGGCGGCACCCAGACGGATGGTTCCAGCACCCTCAGCACCATCGAAACCTCCAACGTCGATATCGAGCTCACCCAGGTCAACGGCGGTAACCCGCCCGCCAACGGTGAGCTGCGCCCAGGCGATGTGGTGACTTTCACCATCAGCTACGACTTGCTGATAGCCGACTACGAGAATTTCAAGCTTACCGCCTACCTGCCGCTGCCATTGCTGGATGCCAGCGGCATCAGCTGGAGCTTCGGCACCGGTGTCGGGCAATGGAGCATCGGCAGCGGCAACACCATTCTGGACGTGCCGGACAGCGTCACCACCGGCCCCGGCAACTCCATCGTCTTCGACTTCGGCAACTACGCCTCCGGCGGCCTCAATGGCGGCACGGTGCAAGTGCGCTTCACCATGGTGGTCGGCGACCAGCCGTTCGCCGACCAGCGTGAACTCGACGTGCTGGCGCAATCGAGCCAGACCACCACGGTGGACAAGACCGTGCTCGTCTCCTCGGACGTGGCGGTGATCGAGTCGGTGGCCGAACCGGTGCTGGACATCAAGCACGGGGTTGTCTCCAGCAGCAACGGCACGGTCACCGGCACCACGGGCAGCTGGAACGCACCCGGCACCAGCGGCGTGCCGTTCGGCGGCAGCGTCACCAGCCTGGCGGCGGTGGACGGCAACGTCAGTGGCATCGACGGCGCCGACACCCTGCGCCTGGCCACCGCCCTCAAGAACACCGGTGGCGGCGGTGCCTACGATGTCAGCACCAGCATCACCCTGCCCACCGGGCTTGCCTTTGTCGGTGGCAGCCTGGCGGCGGCCAACCTGCAAATCTACCGTGGCGACGGCACCTTGCTGGTGGCCGGCACCGACTACAGCGTCAACGGCAGCACCATCACGTTCCTCGACGCCAATGGCCAGGCCACCCTCCTGGCTGGCCGTGCAGGCACCGCCAGCGACTTGTCCGGTGCCAACGTGGTAGTCATCACCTACGACGTCACTGTCAACGACGCGATCCTCGCCTCCAGCACCCTGCAAAGCAGCGCAGCGCTGACCAACTACGCCAGCGTCAATGGCGGCCAGGACTTCACCCCAACCGACCTGGTGGAAGTCGCCAACCAGCAGGTCGCCGCCCCTGGCATCAGCAAGACCTACCAGAACGGCAGCCTCAGCGACGATGATTCCAGTGCCGCGCACACCACCGGCAGCAACCTGGTGGTCGGCGAAAGCATGACCTACGACATCGTCATCACCTTGCCCGAAGGCGTGACCAGCAACCTGCGCCTCAACGACCTGATCCCGCCCGGCCTGCGCCTGGACCCACGCTTCAATGGCAACCTCGGCTACCAGCTGATTACCACGGTGGCCGGCAGCGCGGCGCTGACCGCAGACTTCAATGGCAGCGTCAGTATCAACCCACTCACGCCGGACGGCAGTGACGGTGCCGACCTGCAACTGGTGTTCAGCAGTGCCGGTGCCAACGCCGACAACGTAACCGGCAACAACAGCTTCGTCATCCGCCTGGTACTGGTGGCCAGCAACGTGACTGGCAACCAGCAAGGCACCACGCTGAACAACGGGGCGCAACTGGTATACAGCGACCCCGACGGCGATACCCCCAATGGCGCCACGCCGGTAGAGCGCAACGTGGTCAGCGCACAGCAACCGAGCGTCACCATCGTCGAGCCGACGCTGACGGTGACGCAACAGATCACCTCTACGCCGGTGTTCGGAGGTTACGAAGACGGCGACGTGGTCACCTTCGAGATCGTCATCACCAACACTTCGGGTACCAACGCCTTCGATATCAGCCTGCTCGACGGCCTGCCCACCGAACTCTCTGGCGTCAGCATTACCGGCATTACCTACAGCGGTGGTGCGACCAACAATGGCGGCGCGGACTTCATCATCCAGGGTGGCCAACTGATCAGCGTCAGCGGGGCCAATATCGACATCGCCAACGGCGGTCGCATCGTGCTGCAACTGACCGGCACCGTGAACGCCACGGCAGCCGGTGAAGCGGCCTTTGCCAACGCCGTGGAGGTGCGCTGGACCAGCCTTGACGGCAGCAGCAATGCGATCGACACCGTCAATGGCGAACGCAGTGGCGAAGATGGCCTGCTCAATGGCGGCAGCCTGAACGATTACCGACTGGCATCGTTGCTCACCTTCCAGGTCAGCAACGGCGTGCGCATCTCTCGGGTAGGCGGCGTCACCGACACGCCCCCGCCACCAACAGCAGCGGCGTGACCGACACCAGCGGTGTTTCCGAGACTGTGGTGGTCGGTGAAATCGTGCGCTATCGCGTGGCTGTGCTGGTGCCCACCGGCGACAACCCTGACTACCAGATCCGCATCGAACTCGCCGCAGGCCTGGAGTTCATTCCCGCCAGCCTCAACAACATCCTCATCGCCTTCCTGTCCAACACCCCTACCGGGCTGACCACCGATGCCACCAACCTGATCAGCAGCGGCACCTTGAGCATGCCGGGCAACGAGCTCAGCGATGTGGCGCAAGGCATCAACCCAGATCTGTCCGGCGCCGTACCGACCGGGGTGTTCGACATCAACAATGGGCGGCTGGTCATTACCACCCATGCAGATGGCAGCCAGACCGTCACGTTCAGCCTGGGCAACCTGATCAACAACGAAATCAACGACCCCGATGTCGAAGGCGTGGTGCTGGAATTCAACGTGCGCGTCAGCAACGTGGCCAGCAACCAGGCCGGTGCCAACCTGGGCGTGTCGGCCCACGAACACGTCGGCCTCAACGGCGGCGTGGACAGGGGCAAGAGCGACACCCTGTTCGAGCGGGTGGTCGAGCCCAGCTTCGTCAACCTGGACAAATCGGTCATCGACGTCAGCCCAGGCAACGGCACCACCAACGCCACGGTTTCGGTAAGCTTCACCCAGAACGGTGACGTGCCCGCCTACAACACTCACCTGGCCGACCAGTTCCCCAACGGCAGCAACTACCTGGTACAAAGCATTCTGCTCAACGGCGCGGCGCTGGACCTGGCCAACCTGCCGGCAGGCGTCAGCTTCAGCGACGGTACGGGAATTTCACTGGGCTTCGATCGCCTGGCACCAGGCGACACCGTGCAGGTGATCTACACGGTCACCCTGCCCAACGTCACCATCGCCGACAATGCTGCCAGTTCTGCGGTACTGACCTGGACCAGCCTGCCCACCGACTTCGAGAACAACGGCTGGGGCGGCTCGCTGCCCGCCATCGCCGGTGGCGCCACCGGTGAGCGCAACGGCCAGGACGGCGCCAACGGCCTGAACAACTACGTGCTCAGCGAAGGGGCTGGCATGGGCGTGATCCAAGGCACGCTATGGGACGACACCCGCAGCGCCACCGACAGCGTCACCCCCGATGGCCCAGGCCTGGACGGCATCGACGTGACCCTGACCTGGGCCGGAGACGACGGCCAGTTCGGCACCGCTGACGATCGCACCTTCACCACCGTTACCGCCAATGGCGGTTTGTACCAGTTCGCCCTATTGCCCTCGGGCAGCTACCTGGTGGCCGTGGCGCAAGACCATCAAGCAGCGGCGAACAACAACTTCCGGTTACGCATCGACAGCGATACCGGCACTGCGGCGAACGGGCTTGGCGGCATCAACCTGGCCTTGGGCGAAGGCTCGACTGGCACCGCCGATGCCGGCTACGTGCACCTGAACGAAGCCCCGGTCAACACCGTGGCCGACCAACAGGGGCTGGAAGACACGGTGCTGCACCTCACGGGGCTGGCCATCAGCGACGTGGACGTGAATGCTGGCAATGCCGACGGAGTCATGACCATTACCCTGTCGGTACTCCACGGGGTGCTCTGGCAAAGCGCCACCCCTCCGGCAGCCAATGCCACACCACCGGCCGGTGCCGGACGCAGCCTGGTACTGACTGGCACCCTGGCCGAGTTGAACGCACTGCTCGCGCAGCTTTATTACAAAGGCGACCAGGACTTCAACACGGCACGCACCGCCGAAACCCTGACCATGGTCACCAACGACCAGGGCAACTACGGCGACCACCCGCTCAACGGCGACGGTATTCCTGGGCAAAACCCGGTCGATGCCCTGACCGACACCGACGTGATGAACATCATCATCACCCCGGTCAACGACGCGCCCATCGCCAACGCCGACCTGGCGATCGCGGTGGAGGCCGGCGGTTTCAACAACGGCGACCCGGGCGTGAACCCGACCGGCAACGTGCTGCTCAATGACACCGACGTCGATATCCAGACCAACGGCGACGTGCTTACCGTCACCCGCATTGCCAACAACCTCACGCCAGGGGGTGTGGCGGTGGGCGACAATCTCGTCACAGTCTTGCAGGGCCTCTACGGCACCTTGGTCATGCGGCCCAATGGGGGCTTCCAGTACATCGTCGACAACGACAACCCCGCTGTGCAGGCGCTGCGCACCGCTGGCCAGTTCATCAGCGAGTTCTTCAGCTACGACATCGTCGACACCGGCGGCCTGGGCAGCAGCGCGGTGCTGCAGATCAACATCCACGGTGCCAACGACACGCCGATCGCCCACGGCGACGTCGCCACTGCCATCGAAGCCGGGGGCACCAACAACAGCACACCGGGCCAGGACGCAGTCGGCAACGTGCTGGACAACGACACTGACGTGGACTCCCCAGCGCTGGGCGAAACCAAGCATGTCACCACCCTACGTTTCGACGGCCCGGGCGGCGGGCGCATCATCCCCCTGCCCAGCGGTGGGTCGACCACCATGGTGGCCAATTTTGGCACCCTGACCCTCAACACCGACGGCAGTTACCGCTACGTGGTCGACAACAACAACGCTGCCGTCCAGGCGCTGTCCCCCGGCCAGACCTTGGTCGAACAGTTCAGCTACCAGATGGCCGATACTGATGGCCTCAGTTCCATCAGCGTGCTGGTTATCACCATCCAGGGTGCCAATGATGCGCCGGTGGCCGTGGACGACCATGGCACCGCCACTGCCGGTGCCAGCGATGGCAGCCCAGCACCGGTCAATGCCAGTGGCAACGTGATCACCGGCAACGGTGGCGTGGGCGCAGACACCGACGTCGACAACCTTGACCAGCCAACCGCCACCCAGCTCAAGGTCGACGGTGTGCGCAGTGGCCTGGAAAGCACCGGGGGTGCACTCACCCCGGTCGGCGCCGGCAGCCCCGCAGCCATAGACGGCAGCGTGGCCCGGCTGGCCGACAACAGCCTGATCAGCGGCAACTTCGGTCAGCTCATCCTCAACCAGGACGGCACCTACACCTTCATCGTCAACAGTGCCGACCCTGCCATACGTGCCTTGGCGGCCGGGCAAAGCCTCGACGTGATCTTTACCTACCAGATCCACGACAGCGGCGGCCTGACGGACCAGGCGCAGCTGGTGATCACCGTCACCGGGGTCAACGACCCACCCGTGGTCAACGCCGTCAGCATCGACGCCATCGAAGCCGGCGGCCTGAACAACGCCATCGCCGGCGTCGATCCCAGCGGCAACATCAGTGCTGCCTACAGCGACCCCGACGGCGATACCCTGAGCATCAGCGGCGTGCTCAGCCCAACGGGGGTGACAGGCATTCTCGGGCAACCACTGGCGGGCAACTACGGCAGCCTGGTCCTGGATAGCCAGGGCAACTACCGCTACGTGGTAGACAACGCCAACAGCGCCGTGCAGGCCCTGCGTACCGATGCCGACCGGCTCACCGAGGTATTCCAGTACAGCGTCAGCGATGGTAACGGCAAGACCGTCACCGCCACCTTTACCGTGGTCATTCACGGTCGCAATGACACGCCGATCGCCGCCAATGACAGCGCCATCGCCGTCGAAGCCGGTGGCGTGAACAACGGCACGCCAGGCCAGGCCGGCAGCGGCAATGCCCTGGGCAATGACCTTGATGTGGACGCCGGTGACAGCAAGACGCTGGATGGTGTTTACCTGGGCACCCTCGCCGCCGGCGGTACGTTCGTCCAGGTTGGCGCGGGCGCCACGCAGGTAGCCGGTAGCTACGGCACTTTGAGCATCGATGCCAACGGCAATTACGTCTACACCGTCAACGACAGCCTGGCGGCCGTACAGGCTCTCAAGGCCGGCGAAAGCCTGGTCGAAACCTTCAGCTACCGCATGCACGACACCGAAGGTGCCAGCTCCCAGGCACAAATCACCATCACCATCGAAGGGCGCTACGACACCCCCGTGGCCCATGATGACCTGGCGTACGCGGTGGCCACCGATGACGATGGCAATGGCGGGCGCAACCCCACCGGCAATGTGCTGAACAACGACACTGACGTGGATGCCAATGACAGCAAGACCGTCACCGCCGTGGGTGTGGGCGAAGAAAGCAGCAACCCGACGCTCGACCCGCTGACCGGCAGCGCCACCGTCACCACCAACTATGGCACCCTGACCCTCAATGCCGACGGCAGTTACCGCTTCGTGGTCAACTCCAGCGACCCGGACATCATCGCACTCGGCCCGTTGGGCTTCGTCATCCAGCGCTACACCTACCAGGTCACCGACGGCGGCGGCCTGAGCGACACCGCGACCCTCTTCGTGCTCATCCGCGGTGAAAACCAGCCACCGGTGGCCAACCCTGACCAGGGCCTGGCCATCGAAGCCGGCGGCCTGGACAACGCCATCCCCGGCAGCAACCCGTCCGGCAACGTGATGGACAACGACAGCGACCCCGACACCATCAACATCATCGTGCCGGAAACCCTCGAAGTGCTGGCGTTCTGGAGCGGCGACGGGCCATTGCCAGGCAGCCCCACCGCAGTCGGGCAAACGTTGCGCGGCCAGTACGGCGACCTGACCCTGAACGCCGACGGCAGCTGGAGCTACGTGCTCGACAACAGCCTGGCAACGGTGCAGGCACTGCGTGTCAGCGGCCAAACCCTGGTGGACAACTTCACCTACCTGCTCACCGACCTCTGGGGCGGCACCGCCAACGGCCTGCTGAGCATTACCATCGACGGCCGCAACGACGTCCCGGTAGCCCACGATGACACCGCCATCGCCGTGGAAGCCGGCGGTGTGAACAATACCGGCGCGGGGGTAGACCCGCGCGGCAACGTGCTGGACAACGACACCGACGTGGACGGCGTGCAGTACGGTGAGAGCAAGACCGTGCTGCAGTACAGCGCCGAAAACGGCCAGACCGCCAGCGCCGGCCAACTGCTGCAAAGCCTGTATGGCACCCTGCTGATCAGTGCTGACGGCAGTTACCAATACCTGGTCGACAACACCAACCCCATCGTGCAGGCCATGCGCAGTGCGAACGAAACATTACGCGAAGTGTTCACCTACCGCATGCGCGATACCGCTGGCGCCACCTCCGAGGCACGTCTGAGCGTGACCGTCCAGGGGGCCAACGACAACCCGGTGGCCCGCGATGACAGCAACACTGCCAGTGACCAGGTACCAGCGCCGCACACCAGCGGTAATGTGCTGCCCAACGACAGCGACGTGGACGGCGGCGATAGCCTGACCGTCACGGGTATCCGCAGCGGCCAGGAAGGCGCCAGTGGCACTGCCGGTGTCATTGGCCAGCCCATCGCCGGCCGCTACGGCACCCTGGTGCTCAATGCCGACGGCAGCTACACCTACACCATCGACCTGAGCAACCGCGAGGTGCTGGCGGCGGCGGGCCTGGGGCAAGTGCTCCAGGACTATTTCACCTACACCGTCAGCGACCTGGCCGGTGCAACCGACCAGGCCCAGCTGACCATCACCCTGGATATTTCCACGCCTTACATTCCACCGGGGCCGTACCTGGACCGCGACAGCCAGGAAAGGTTGGGCGGCTTGCCGCTGCCGGAGGTTACGCCAGCGATCTACGTCACGCCGGTGGTGGAACAGATCAACCAGTCCCTGACCCTGTCGGCCTGGGGAGCCGATGGCAGCAACGTTCAATTGTTCGCCACACCCGAAATCGAAAGCCAGTCCCTCGGCGCCCAGCTTGGCCTGGTCAACGGCCAGTTCGTCGCCAAGGCAGTGGCCGCCAGCCGGTTGGCCAGCGAGGAGGACAAGGACTGGGTCGACGGCCGCCAGGGCGTCATCAGCCTGAGTGCCGATGGCCTGTTGCCAGACCCGTCACTGTGGGCACCTCTGCCTCGTGACATGGCGCCTGAACAACGCGCGCAGCCGGCGAACGGCTTCCGCGCACAATTGCGCGAAGCCGCGCAGCGTCGCGGTAGCAACGCACCATGACGCCGATGTCTCATCACGGATTGAACAAGGACAGCCTATGCCCGTATCGACATTGAAAAGCCTGAGCACCGTCACAGCCCTCGGCCTGCTGCTCGGCGCCTGCTCGGCCTTCGAGCCCAAGCCCTACAGTGAAGACGAAATGCGTCAGCGGGTCATCGAGGACCAGGCGCGCATGTACAAGGAACAGGAACCGGTCAACGGGCCGATTACCTTCTACGAAGCGTCGGCGCGGGCCCTGAAATACAACCTCGACTATCGCCTGAAACTGCTGGAGAGCGCCCTGGCCTCGGACCTGCGCGATGTTTCCAGCCACGAGATGCTGCCGCGCCTGGTGGCCTCCGCCGGCTACGCCGGGCGCGACAACGATTCCGGCGGCACCTCGATCGGCATCGAAGACCGCCAGGTCAGCTTGCGCCCGTCCACCTCCGAGGAGCGCTACCGCACGCTTTACAGCCTCGGCCTGTCATGGAGCCTGCTGGACTTCGGTGTTGCCTACTTCCGCACCCAGCAAAAGAACGACCAGATGCTGATGGCCGAGGAACGCCGGGAAAAGGTGGCGCAAAACGTCCTGCAGGACGTGCGCAACGCCTATTGGCGTGCCCTCGGTGCGCAACGCCTGCTGCCGGAAGTGGACGGCCTGCTGATGCGTACCCACCGTGCCCTGACCTCTGCCCGTGAAGCCGAGGGCCGTGGCCTGCTGCCGCGCCAGGACATCCTCGCCTACCAACGCGCCCTGCTCGACTCGGTGTACATGCTCACCGTGCGCCGCCAGGACCTGGAGTTCGCCCGCGCCGAACTGGCCGCGCTGATGTCGCTGCCGCCGAACACCCGCATGGTGCTGGCCGACACCAACGAGCAGCCGCTGCCACTGCTCAACGGCAACATGGAAAAACTCGAACGCCTGTCGTTGGAGCGCCGCCCGGAAATCATGGAAGAGTGGTACCGCAAGCGCGTGAGCATGAACGACCTGAAGATCGCCAAGGCCCAGTTGTGGCCCAACGTGAGCTTCAACTACGGCTACGAGTACGACTCCAACAAGTACCTGTACAACAGCGACTGGAACCAGACCGGCATCAATGTCTCGCTGAACCTGCTGCGCCTGCTGCAATACCCCGACATCACCGCTGCGGAAAAAAGCCAGGAAAAGACCGACGACATGCGCCGCACGGCGTTGTCCATGGCCATCCTCACCCAGGTCCGCGTGGGCCTGCTGCGCTACCAGCTGGCCCGCCAGGAAGTGGACTTCGCCGACGAAAGCCTGCGCGTCGATCAAAGCCTGCTGGACTACGCCCGTTCCTCGCGCAGCGCCGCATTGGGTAGCGAGCTGGAACTGATCCGCGCCGAAGGCCGCCTGCTGCTGTCACGCTACCAGCGCGAGGCGGCCTACTCCGATGCACAGGCCGCCTGGGGGCGGTTGTACAACTCGGTTGGCTTTGAAGTGATGCCCAAGGAAATCGAGCAGCATGATGTGAAGACCTTGGCGCGGGAGATCCAGCGAACGGTCGAGCAGCAGAGCCAGGAAAACCTGATATCCGCTGCAAAGTGACCGACCGGCGCAGGTTACCCTGCGCCAGTGGGTGACCCTCGCCTGAGCTTCAGCCAAGCTGCGCTTGCACCAAACATATGGATAAACGTATATTCGCTTTTCCATATGTCTGGTGCTGCCATGATCACTCCACCTGAAGTTTTCAAAAGCCTGTCAGACGAGACTCGCGCTCGTGCCACCCTGCTGATCGCCAGTCTGGGGGAGTTGTGCGTCTGCGAACTGATGTGCGCGCTGGACGACAGCCAACCCAAGATCAGTCGCCACCTGGCGCAACTGCGCAGCAACGGCATGTTGCTGGATCGCCGCCAGGGCCAGTGGTGTATTACCGCCTGAATCCACAGTTGCCCGCCTGGGTACTTGAAATGTTGCAGGTCACCCTGCAGGCCAATTCGCAGTGGCTGGCAGACAATTCCCTTCGCCTGAAGAACATGGACGGGCGCCCCGTTCGTGATTCCGCCTGCTGCTGATCCTCACCAAGCGAAATGTTCATGCTGGTCGCTATTGCTGTCTTCGTCCTCACCCTCACCCTCGTCATCTGGCAGCCAAAGGGGCTTGGCGTCGGCTGGAGTGCCGCGCTGGGTGCCGTCATTGCCTTGCTGGCTGGCGCGGTTTCCCTGCACGATATCCCCACCGTGTGGGCCATTGTCTGGAACGCTACCGCCACCTTCATCGCCGTCATCATCATCAGCCTGCTGCTCGATGAAGCCGGCTTCTTCGAATGGGCCGCGCTGCACGTTGCGCGCTGGGCAAACGGCAGCGGCTATCGCCTGTTCGCCTTCAGCGTGTTGCTCGGCGCCGCCGTGTCGGCGCTGTTTGCCAACGATGGCGCGGCGCTGATTCTTACACCAATCGTCATGTCGATGCTGCTCGCATTGCGCTTCTCGCCTGCTGCGACACTGGCCTTTGTCATGGCTGCGGGCTTTATTGCCGACACGGCGAGCCTGCCGCTGGTGGTCTCCAACCTGGTCAACATCGTCTCGGCCGATTACTTCGGCCTGGGTTTCACCGAATATGCCTCGGTAATGGTGCCGGTGAATATCGCCAGCGTGGCAGCCACCCTGGTGGTGCTTTATCTGTTTTTCCGCCGTGACATCCCAAGGCGGTATGCACTCGATGCGCTGAAGAAACCGAGCGAGGCGATTGTCGACCGCGCCACCTTCAAAGTCGGAATGTGGGTACTGGTGGCACTGCTTACAGGCCTGTTCGCCTTGGAGCCGCTGGGTATCCCGATCAGTGCGGTGGCCGCAGCCTGTGCCGCCGCTCTGTTCGCCGTCGCTGCTTACGGTCACCGTATTTCAACGCGTCGCGTGCTGCGAGAGGCCCCGTGGCAGGTGGTGATCTTCTCGCTCGGGATGTATCTGGTGGTGTATGGCCTGAAAAACGCCGGTCTCACCGACATGCTCACTCACCTGCTCGACCGGCTTGCGCAACAAGGCCTATGGAGTGCTGCCATCGGCACCGGCCTTGTTTCGGCGCTGCTGTCCTCGGTGATGAACAACATGCCCAGCGTTCTGGTCGGCGCCTTGTCGATCCAGGCCAGCGGCGCAGAGGGCCTGATACGTGAGGCGATGATCTACGCCAACGTCATCGGCTGCAACCTCGGTCCAAAAATCACCCCGATAGGCAGCCTCGCCACGCTGCTTTGGCTGCATGTGCTGGAGCGCAAAGGCATGCGCATCACCTGGGGTTACTACTTTGCTGTCGGCCTCCTGCTGACCCTGCCGGTTTTGCTGATCACCCTCTCGGCCCTGGCACTGCGCCTGAGCCTCTGACGTCCGCCATCAAACCGAGGAACCCTCCATGCGAGTCCTGTTCATGTGCACGGCCAACAGCTGCCGCAGCATCCTTTGCGAAGCGCTGTTCAACCACCTGGCGCCGCCCGGTTTCGAGGCAGTCAGCTCCGGCAGCTTTCCCAAGGGGCAGGTTTTACCCCGCAGCCTGACCACACTTCAGCACGCCAACATCTCGACCAAAGGCCTGACCAGCAAAGGCAACGATGCTTTCGAAGATAATCCGCCGGACATCGTCATCACCGTGTGCGACAAGGCTGCCGGCGAAGCCTGCCCGGTGTATTTCGGCCCTGCACTGAAGGCACACTGGGGGTTGGAAGACCCCTCCGATGTGAAGGGGGACGAGGCGTCGGTCGACGCGGCTTTCCGCGCCACTCTGGCCCGCATCGAGTACCGTTGCCAGGCCTTCTTCGCTCTGCCTTTCGGCACCCTCGACCGCGAGCAGCTCAAGCATGAGCTGGACCGCATCGGCACGCTCTGAGCAGGAGGAATACATGTCCGAGCAACTGCCTAACCTCGACCTCACGCTGTTCGACCTGCCGCCAGCGGCAGCCGGAACCTGCGAACACAAACCACGCATCCTGCTGCTGTACGGCTCGACCCGCGAGCGCTCTTTCAGTCGCTTGCTGGTGGAAGAAGCCGCGCGCCTGCTGGAGCACTTCGGTGCCGAAACCCGCACGTTCGACCCATCAGGCCTGCCGTTGCCTGATGATGCGCCCGTGGAGCACCCCAAGGTGCAGGCACTGCGGGAACTGGTGCTGTGGTCGGAAGGCCAGGTGTGGTGCTCGCCGGAGCGTCATGGGGCGATGTCCGCCGTGTTCAAGGCGCAAATCGACTGGATCCCCCTGGCGCTGGGTGCGGTGCGCCCAACCCAAGGCAAGACCCTGGCCGTGATGCAGGTGTGTGGCGGTTCGCAGTCGTTCAACGTAGTCAACCAGCTACGCGTCCTGGGCCGTTGGATGCGCATGTTCGCCATCCCCAACCAGTCGTCGGTACCCAAGGCCTATCTGGAATTCGATGAGGCCGGGCGCATGAAACCTTCGCCGTATTACGATCGCGTGGTTGATGTGATGGAAGAACTGGTGAAGTTCACCCTACTGCTGCGCGACCGCCAGGCGTATCTGGTGGATCGTTATTCGGAGCGCAAGGAAAGCGCCGAGCAGCTATCTGCCCGCGTCAATCAGCGCTCAATCTGACGCGTTCCGTTCGCACCGGAGTGGTTATCCCACCCCGGTGCGCATGAGCACCGATTAGCGGTCTTTGTCCCACTGCGGTTTATCGGTTTGCGATTGCTGGCCGCCCATGCGGTCTTTATCCGTCACATTCTGCTTGTCGGTCCCGCGGTGTTCAGGGCTGCCTCCCTTGCTGCCAGTATCACTAGCGCGGTCTCCTTCCCTGTTCATCTTGTCGTCAGGTTTTTGTCCGGTTTGGCTACCGCCACCCGAGCCTTGACCAGCTTGTTGGCCAGCACCCGCGGTGTTGTTGCCCGCACCGGTGTTGGTATTGCCCTGATTGCCGCCCTTGTCTTGATTGTTAGCCATGATCGCTTACCTCAAGTCACACACAGAAAGGCCTGTGTGTTTGTACGACTGTGGGTTTGCTGGCGTGGGTGCATCTATTCCCGACGTTTCCGATGAGCGATACCAAATGCAGTGACTTGATACTGAGCCACGCTAAATACCGATGCGCCGCTGGATCGAATCCGGCGTCTACGGGTAGTGATGGGGATACCGTGCCATGTCGCTTTCCAGCTTGTCCGCGTCCGCTGCCCGCTTGCGCACCTCGGCGTAGAAAAGTTGGCATTGGTTCTGAAACCTTGTGAAATCTCGCTTGGCCGTGTCAACGGCTGCGCTCAGGTCACTCCCCTTCAGGCCTTCGACAAGTCGCTGTGACGAGGTATACTTTTGCCAGCAGGCTTCAACCTGCTGCAGGCCTTTTTCAAGGGCCTGAGTTTCGATGGTCGCCATCGGTGCACCCTCTTGGGACCGAATCTGGTCCGCCGGTGTGAATCGCCAGAGCGACGATAGCAGGATGAAAGCCCATTACGGCGGGCTTCGGCTGAAAGGGTAGTCTATTTCGGCGTAGCCGCGTGGATGTCCTGGCTTGAACGAGCGCAAGCCAGACAAGCCATCGGGGCCGCTTTGCGGCCCCGGCAAAGGTGTCAGCGCAAATAGTCCTGGACCCACTTCACCCAACAATCGGCGCCCACCTTCACCAACGCATCGTTGAAATCATAATGAGGGTTGTGCACCGAGCAACCATGAAACTCGCCGGTGCCATTACCCAGCATGAAGTAGCAGCCAGGCCGTGCCTGCAGCATGTAGGCGAAGTCTTCGGTGCCCATGACCTTCTTCGGCATTTTGTCCAGCAACGCGCCTTCAACGAACAACGGCCGCAGGCTTTCACGCAACAACGCGCTTTCGTGATCGCTGTTGCACAATGCCGGCGCCAGTTGGGTGAATTGCACCTCGATCTCCACGCCAAAGCTTGCGGCGTGCCCCTTGGCCAGGGCGTCAATGCGGCTGTTGATCTTCTGCTGCGTCTCGGCCGTGTCGGTGCGCACACTCAGCAGCATGCAGGCCTCATCGGGGATGATGTTGTAAACGGTGCCAGCCTGGATCATGCCGATGCTGATGACCGCATACTCTTCCACGCTCAGGTTGCGCGACTTGATGGTCTGGATGCCACTGATCAGGCTGTTCAACGCCATCACCGGGTCTACCGACAGCTCCGGCATCGCACCATGCCCGCCTTTGCCGGTGATTCGAATGCTGACACGCTCGGACGACGCCATGGTTGGCCCCGCCTGCACCACGCAAGTACCCACCGGCATGCCGGGCATGTTGTGCAGCGCATATACCGAGTCACACGGGAAGCGCTCGAACAGGCCGTCGTCGATCATCGCCTTGGCGCCGGCCAGCCCTTCTTCATCCGGCTGGAAGATCACGTTTAGCGTGCCGTTGAAGTTGCGCGTTGCCGCCAGCTGGGCAGCGGCTGCCAGCAGGATCGCGGTATGCCCATCATGGCCGCAGGCATGCATACGCCCAGGGGTTTTGCTGGCATGCGCAAAGGGATTCTTTTCGCTCATGGGCAATGCGTCCATGTCTGCCCGCAGGCCCACACTGCGCGGGCTGTCGCCAACCTTGAGCACCCCGACCACACCATGCCCGCCCACATTGCGATGCACCACATAGCCCAAGGCCTGCAGCTTGTCGGCCACCAGTGCCGCCGTATCGGGGGTGTCGCCACCAAGCTCCGGCGCGGCGTGGATCTGCCGGCGAAGCATGACGAACTCGTCCAGCGCTGCTGCCGAGTGCCGGGGTTGATTGCTGTGCAAAATACCCATATCACGCGCATCCTTTGTTTTCGGGGAAGTTTTTGAGGCAGGCCAGGCTGACGACACCGCCGGCCAGCAGGAAATAGGCAGGTGCCAACGGCGTGCCCAGCGCGGCAATCAGCCAGGTGGCCACCAACGGAGAAAAGCCGCCGAACAACGTCACCCCCAGGCTGTAGCTGACCGAAGTACCGAAGGAGCGACTGGCCTTCGGGAAGCCCTCCATGATCAGCGCAAAGAACGCACCGGCACCGATACAGGTCGGCAGGATCAGAATTGCCACACACATCATGGCCAGGCCCATGTGCTGCACATGCCCCAAGAGGGAGAACACCGGCAAGGTCAACACCACTGGCGCGGCAACCGTCCACACCAGCAGGCGCTTTCTGAGCTGGTACTTATCGGCGAACTTGCCCGCCAACGGGCAGATGACCGCCATGCAACCGCTACTGATACAGGCAATCGCCATCGCGCTGCCCGCCGGATAATGCAAGGCCGTGGTCAAGTAGGTGGGCATGTAGAACACGAACAGGTACATGCCAATGGTCGAACTGGCCATCAGGCCGATGCCCAGCGCGATGCGCTTGAGCAGGTCGCCGTCCAGCCTCTTCTCCCCTTCGCGCGCCGGCGCGGCCTCGTGGGTTTCCGGCAAACGCGTGCGAATGTACCAACCGACCGGCCCGATCAGCAGGCCGAAAATGAACGGTATCCGCCACCCCCAGCTTTCGAGCGCAGCGGGGTCGAGCAATTGGCTGAGGGCCAGGCCAAAGCCGGCCCCGACCAACGCGGCATAGCCTTGGCTGGCGGCCTGCCAGCTCACGCTCTGGCAGCGGTTGCCAACCGCACTGGACTCCATCAGGAACACCGACGCGGTACCGATCTCCCCACCCGCCGACATCCCCTGGATGAGCCGGCCGGTTACCAGCAGCAGCGTGGCGAAAATACCGATCTGCGAATACGTGGGGGCAAAGGCAATCAATGCGGTGCCCAGGGTCATCAGCCCGATGGTCAGGCTCAATGCCGCTTTGCGCCCATGCCGGTCGGCATAGCGACCGATGATCATCGCCCCGACCGGGCGCATCAGGAAACCGACGCCAAACGTGGCCAGCGACATCAACAACGAAGCCATCGCCGAGTCGGAGGGGAAGAAATGCTTGCCGATCAATACAGCAAAGAAGCTGTAGATCGTGAAGTCGTACATTTCCAGCGCATTGCCCAACGAGCAGGCGATCAAGGTTTTGCGTGAAGACGATGCCTGCGCGGCAGAATGCGCGCCCTTGTGCAAGCTTGGCGATGCGGGTAGCGGTCTGGTCATTGTTATCTCCGTTGGCAAATCGCGGCGTGCAGCGAATATCAGCCAATCGGGCACTCAACACACTTGCAGTTTCGGCATGTGGCTAACCAATGGTTAATTGCCTGGCGCGGCCGTTGGCTAAATTGCCCTGAGCTGGCGCACAGTTCGCCCTCACTCCGCGCGCTGCCCCAACAAGGCTCACCGAGCAGCGACCTTGGGGCGGCCTTGCAGCCTGTTCCACGCCTGTCTAATGCGCGTGCTAGCGCCAATCCTCGCGCTGCGCCGGCCTTTGATTAACCAAACGGCATGACCTGGCTGAATAAGCAATCACGCTGCAACCTGTTGTTCACCGAGGCTACAGCCACCACATCACCGTGCTGGCCTGGAGTCGTGAATGAACACTCGCACTACGTCGTTGCTGTTGATGATCCAAGGGGCCTGCCTGGCCGCGCAGGCACAGGCAGAGGGCTTTCCGACGCTCGCTCGGATTGCGCCGGGTTTTGGGTATTACGGGGTGGATCAAGGTTTCGATGACAAACTCAAGGTCTACGGCACCGTGGATGCGTTCGCCAGCTATCACGATTCACAGCACCACTCGGGCTTCAAGCTGGCCGGTGGCGGTGCCTGGACCAACAAGCTCGGGCTGTATGCACGCAAGGGGCTGACCCCCGATACCGTCGTGGAACTTGACGTCGAGGAAGGCTTCAACGTCAATGGCAAGGCCCTGGAGGGCACCTGGGACACCCTCGGTACCCTGCGCCTGGCGACCGTTGCCCTGCGCTCGCGCACCTTGGGCAAACTCGAATTCGGCAAGACCTACAGCATGGGCACCCCCACCTACGCCGACCCGTTCCTGGCCACCTATGGCTCGCCCTACACCTATCTGGCGTTGCCCGCCGCCGGCAAGGGCGCCTTCTACCTGGACCTGCGCCCCAAGCACACCCTGGCCTACACGAGCCCTACCCTCAGCGGCTTCAGCCTCGGTACCGCACTGAGTTTCGGCTTCGACGATGCCGCCAGCCAAGGGCGCACCGTGCGCGGCGGCGGTGCCAGGTTGCAATACCGCAACAGCCGGGTGATGCTGCTGGCCTCGTACAACCTGTACTACAGCGACCCCTGGGATGACGGTGGCGTTTCTCGCCAGACCGCCAACTATTACAAAAGCCTGTCAGCGTTCTACGATTTCGGTCCGCTGGCCACCAGCTTGACCTGGCAGCGCCAGGACGTGGACCAGGCCGGCACGCCCAGCACCACGCTGTACACTTTCGGCGTGATGGCGCCAGTCGGCGAGCGGGATGTGCTGCGCCTGGCGGTGATGCAGCGCCAGGTCACCGCCCATGACAAGGACGCATGGGGGGCGATGGTCGGCTATGACCACTTCATCACCCCGCGCTGGGCCGTGTACGGGCGGCTCGGCATGATCGGCAACCAGCGCGCGTCATCGGTCACCTACGCAGGCACCCCGGTGGATCAGGTGGGTGACAACCCAAGCAACGTGTCGCTAGGCATGTACTACCACTTCTGACGCCACTGGACGGGTTTGCCTGAGCACCTGCCCGCGCAAGCTATGGAACAGCTCCTGGGCAGGCGCCGTGAGGCTGTGGCGGTCAATGCAGACCAGGTTGATGGGGTAATCGGGAATCAGCTCTTGCACCGGCATTGCCACGTACTCGCAATCGACGCCGAAGGTGAACCCCTGGTCCACCGCCAGCTGGCTGATGGTCATCAACGATTCGGTGTTCTTCAGCAGCTTGAGCGCCATCATCACCGAGGTGCATTCGACGGTGTTCTGCGGTACCCGCAGGCCGTTGGCTTCGAACAGCTGATGGAACTGGGAAGCCTGGTCGGACAGCTCGTCCAGGCTGATCCAGTGGGCATACTGCAAGGTGCGCAGTGACTGGGTGAACTTTTGCTGGTTAGAGGCATGGCAGATCACCCTGCCCTTGATACTGCCCAGTGCCTCCCAATCCAGGCTAAGCCGGCTCAGGGGTTGCTGCGAGGTAATGGCAAAGTCCAGGCTACCGTCGCGCAAACGCTGCAGGATCTGGCTGGGGCGCAAGTCGGTGATGGTGATCTTTACCCGAGGGTACTTGCGCCTGAACGCCAGGATACTTTCGTCGACCCCATCCAGCATTGCCGTCAGCGATGTCACCCCGATCGACACCGCCCCCAGCGCCGCATCCTGAATGCTCGCCGCTTCGATCTGCAGGCGGCGGATGCTTTCCACCACGAGGTTGGCATGGCGGATGACACGCTTGCCTTCTTCGGTAAGCGCCATGCCTTTGTGAGAACGCTGCAACAGGATGAAGCCCACCTCCCGCTCCAGTTCCTTGATCGAACGGCTCAGCGCAGGCTGAGTAATGTGCATCAGCTTGGAAGCTTCAAGGATGCTGCCTGCGTTATGGATGGCGACCAGCGCCCTGAGTTGGTGAAGTTTCAACCGTCTTTACCTTGTTGTTAGCGGGCGGTTTGAAATGTTCCTTGGCGGCCCCGACAGCCTATGCCGGCAAGGCCTGAAGCGTGAAACTAGCGCAGCGCAGCCAGCATGCTGGCGGCATCACTGACTTCGAACTTGCCGGGGGCTTCCACCGCGATGTGCTTGACCACCAGGTCGTCGACCAACATGGCATAGCGCTGTGAACGACGCCCCATACCGCGCGCCGAAAGGTCCTGGATCAGGCCCAGCGCCTCGCTGAATTCGCCATTGCCATCGCCGATCATCTTGACCGCGTCACCCACCTGCAGGCTATTGCCCCAGGCATTCATGACAAAGGCATCGTTCACCGAGACACAGAGAATTTCGTCGATGCCAGCCGCGAACAGCGCAGGTGCTTCAGCGACATAACCGGGAACATGACGTTCAGAACAGGTCGGTGTGAACGCGCCCGGCAATGCGAAGATCAGTACTTTTTTCTGCTTGCAACGCTCGCGAATGGAAAAGGCATTCGGGCCGATCGCGCAGGCGCCTGCGTCAGTGTTGTATTGGTAAAGGGTAACGTCGGGCAGTTGATCGCCAATTTTGATCATCGCTGTTTCCTGATTAGGGTGATGGCCGAGCGGGATATGATGCCGCAGTGCGCCACGCCAGGTACACAGTGCTTGCGCCAACGCCCGCCAGTTAACCCGCTGCTCAGGGGAACAGTATCGCCTGAGCATGATCGATGGCAGGAACCGACACCTGACCGCGCTGCGCGACCAGCCATTCGCGCATGCGCTCGGTATCGAAGATCTGCCCCTCTTCCATCATGACCAGAATGAGCGCCTGGGACATTCGGTAACATCCGCATCGGGAACAACACCGCTCTTCCCACCCGTGGGCACACTCGACGGATTCCGCCTGCCCTGCGCAGATCAGACAACTCATGTAAGCCCCCTTTTGTTCTTCATCCATGGAGGGTGGTTGATAAGCCTGGATAATCGTATGGCTTGCGATTGGCATGAGATATTCATGCCAACTGTAAATCCCTCCAATGTGTGTGACAACTTCTGTGGCCCTATCACGCACAGCCGCCTGGCCCAAAAACCGCCTCATCAACCCTGCAAGCAGTGCCCTTGCTGGACAATTCGGTCCTCAGCCCTGACACCCAACAGGCCGAATCGTAGAACGCATCATGAACAGCACTAAAAAATCTGTGAAATATCTTCAATACCCTTCATGCAAGGGGGCTGCCTAAAATACGTCTTAATCAAGGACAACATTAAGACGCCTGAGTGAAGGCCCCGGGAAATGACCGAGTCGATCGACCTCAGGCAACAGGACAGCGCCCAAGATGAATATTGAACCTGAATTTACCGTCAAACGCATCGCCTTCGACGAACATTATCACCCTGCCGAAAACACCCGCATCACGACCAACTTCGCCAATTTGGCGCGGGGTGCGAACCGCCAGGAAAACCTGCGCAACACGTTGGCCATGATTGACAACCGTTTCAATGCACTGGCGCATTGGGATAACCCTGAAAGTAATCGATATCACGTCGAACTGGAAATCATATCGGTCGAATTGAACATTGAAGCCGAGCGGCACGGCCATGCACTGCCGTTGATCGAAATATTGAAAACCCATATTGTCGACCGCAAAACCAACACCCGCCTGGCGGGCATGGTAGGTAACAACTTTTCCTCGTACGTGCGTGACTACGACTTCAGCGTGCTGCTGCTCGAACACAACAAGCATCGGCCAGCCTTCAGCACGCCTGACAACTTTGGCGAACTGCATGGCAACCTGTTCAAGTGCTTCGTCAACTCGCAAACCTACAAGGAGCACTTCAACAAACCACCGGTTATCTGCCTGAGCGTCTCGAGCAGCAAAACCTACCATCGGACCGAAAACCAGCACCCCGTGCTGGGTATCGAGTATCAGCAGGATGAATACTCCCTGACGGATGAGTACTTCAACAAGATGGGCTTGAAGGTGCGCTATTTCATGCCGCCGAACAGTGTCGCGCCGTTGGCGTTCTATTTTGCCGGTGACTTGCTGGCTGACTACACCAACCTTGAGTTGATCAGCACCATCAGCACCATGGACACCTTCCAGAAGATCTACCGACCCGAGATCTACAACGCCAACTCCGCTGCGGGCCATGCCTACCAGCCCAGCCTGAAGCACCAGGACTACTCGCTCACGCGCATTGTCTACGACCGGGAAGAGCGCGGTCGCCTGGCGATCGAGCAGGGCAAATTTGCCGAAGCGCAATTTGTCAAACCCTACCAGGCCACGCTGGAACAATGGTCCGCGCAATACGCCCGTTGATTAATTCAAAGTACAAGGTCACTGTTCATGAACACATTGCTCCCCACTTCCACTGCCGGCAGCCTGCCTAAACCCTCCTGGCTGGCCCAACCCGAAACCCTCTGGTCACCCTGGAAGTTGCAAGACGAACAACTGAGCGAAGGCAAGCAGGATGCCTTGCGCCTGGCGTTGCAAGAACAACAACACGCCGGTATCGACATCGTCAGTGATGGTGAGCAAACCCGTCAGCACTTTGTCACCACGTTTATCGAGCACCTCAGTGGTGTTGATTTCGAGCAACGTGAAACCGTTAGAATCCGTGACCGCTACGATGCGAGCGTTCCTACAGTGGTGGGTGCAGTCGCTCGGCAAAAACCGGTTTTTGTCGACGATGCCAAGTTCTTGCGCCAGCAAACCACACAGCCGATAAAGTGGGCGCTGCCCGGCCCCATGACCATGATCGATACGCTGTATGACAGCCATTATAAAAGCCGTGAGAAGCTGGCCTGGGAGTTCGCCAAGATTCTCAACCAGGAAGCCAGGGAACTGGAGGCCGCGGGCGTTGACATCATCCAGTTCGACGAACCCGCCTTCAATGTTTTCTTTGACGACGTGAATGAGTGGGGCGTGGCCGCATTGGAAAGGGCCATTGAAGGCCTGAAGTGCGAAACGGCCGTTCATATCTGCTATGGCTATGGCATCAAAGCCAATACCGACTGGAAAAAGACCTTGGGCGCCGAATGGCGGCAATATGAACAAGCCTTCCCCAAGCTGCAACAGTCCAGCATCGATATCATTTCGCTGGAGTGCCATAACTCGCATGTGCCGATGGACCTGATCGAGCTGATTCGCGGGAAGAAAGTCATGGTCGGTGCCATTGATGTGGCCACCCCTACCATTGAAACACCCGAGCAGGTCGCTGCCACCTTGCGCAAGGCACTGCAGTTCGTCGACGCCGACAAGCTCTACCCTTGCACCAACTGCGGCATGGCGCCGCTACCGCGCCAAGTTGCCAGCGGCAAGCTCAAAGCGTTGAGTGCAGGCGCGGCCATCGTCCGCCAGGAACTCGCTAACGCACGCTGAAGCAAACGCAGCCACAGGACCTACTATGTTGCTTACCGGTAAGGCTATCGAGCCATCGGCTTTTCGCCAGGCACTCGGGCACTACGCATCTGGTATCACGGTGATTTCATCGCACCATGACGGTGAGCCGATCGGCTTCACCTGCCAGTCGTTCTACAGCGTGTCGATGAGCCCGCCGCTGGTGTCATTCAGTGTGATGTCCAGTTCGGCCAGCTACCCAAGAATTCGCCAGGCTGGCCGCTTCATGGTCAATATCCTGTCGGGTGAACAGGCCGGCATTTCCAACCGGTTTGCACAGCGAGGCGCCGACAAGTGGCACGGCGTCCAATGGCAGGTGTCGCCGCTGGGTAACCCGATCATTGCCGGCTGCCTGCACTGGCTCGATTGCGAAATTCACGCCGAGCACACCGCCGGGGATCACCTGATCGTGATTGGCGAAGTGAAAGCGCTGAACCTGCAGGCAGGTGCTGCTGCGCAGCCGCTGCTGTATTTCAAGGGGCAATATTGCAACCTCGCCGCGCACCACGCGGCTTGAGCCTCAGCCCTACTCACGGAAACCCACTGAAAGGGATTGTCAGGACCACTCGATAATGAGGAAAACCCACCTCTAGCGAGTGGATCCGTAATTTACCCATGATCGATTTACGCCACCTGCGAACCCTCCACGCGCTGCGTGAAACCGACAGCCTGCACGAGGCCGCCGAGCGCCTGCACCTGACCCAATCAGCCCTGTCGCACCAGTTCCGCGATATGGAGGAGCGCATCGGCATGCCGTTGTTCGTGCGCAAATCCAGGCCGGTGCGCTTCACCAGTGCCGGGCTGAAGCTGCTGCAGTTGGCCGATCAGGTACTGCCGCAGATCCGCAGCACCGAACGGGACCTGGGCAAACTGGCCGGGGGCTCCGCCGGGCGCTTGCACATCGCCATCGAATGCCACAGCTGCTACCAGTGGCTGATGCCTTCGGTGGATGAGTTCCGTGGCGCCTGGCCAGAGGTAGAGCTGGACCTCGCTTCCGGTTTTTCCTTCGCGCCGCTGCCGGCCCTGGAGCGCGGGGACCTGGACCTGGTGGTGACCTCCGACCCGGTGACCCTGCCGGGTATCAGCTACGTGCCGTTGTTCGGCTACGAGGCGCTGCTGGCCATCGACAACCATCACGTCATGCGCCACAAGCCTTACCTTGGGCCCGCCGATATTGCCAGCCAGACACTGATCACCTACCCGATCGAACGCAGCCGCCTGGACATCTTCACCCGCTTCCTCGACCCCGCCGACGTCGAACCCGCACAGGTGCGCACCTCTGAACTGACCGTGATGATGATGCAACTGGTGGCCTCCGGGCGCGGCGTTTGCTGCCTGCCCAACTGGGCAGTGCATGAGTACAGCTCACGCGGCTATGTCACCGCCAAGCGCCTCGGCGAACACGGCTTGCAGGCAAACCTCTACGCAGCGCTGCGCAGCGACATGCTGGAAGTACCCTACGTGAGTGATTTTCTGCTCACGGCCAAGGACATCTCCTTCACCACGCTGGCGGGTGTCAGCGTGGCTTCAGGCCCGGTCCTCTGAAAGAAAGTTGGGCAGCCGTTTCATCCCCCGCTGCCCAACCCACGCTTACACAGCCTGCGCCTGTCGGTCCGCATGGTAGGACGAGCGCACCAATGGCCCGGAAGCTACATTCCTGAAACCCATCGCCAACGCTTGCTCGGCAAACCAGGCGAACGTGTCCGGGTGGACGAAGCGCTGCACCGGCAAATGACTGCGCGAAGGTTGCAGGTACTGCCCCAAGGTCAACATGTCGACCTGATGCTCGCGCAGGCGCTGCATCACTTCGAGCACCTCGGCATCGGT